>UQID01000019.1 GCA_900541045.1 uncultured Collinsella sp. | reverse complement strand
ACGTCAGATTGTCCAAATGCGGCCCGCGCAGCGTCGAGCCGTTACGCGGTTTGGTAAAACCGCGTAACCCTAAAGCTCCGTTACTTCAACGTTGTTGTAGATCTCGTCCCAGCGGTCCATGACCAGGTGACCGGTCTTGGGATCCATAGCGTTGAGTTTGCCGCAGGTATTGGCGGTCTTGAGCACCGTGACGTCGTCGGCGCCAGCAGCAATGGCATGTGCAAAGCCGGCGATGGTCGAGTCGCCGGAACCCGTTGCGTTCACAGCCGCAATCGCGGGCGTCTTGGCGCGGAACGCGCGACCCTCATGGAAGCCAACCGAACCGGCAGCGCCCATCGAAACGACAACCCAGGGGATACCGGCAAAACGGTCATCGGCGGCGAGCGCCTCGCGCAGGGCATCGACATCATCGGTCGTAAAGGACGTACCCAGCAGGCCGTTAGTCTCGGTCAGGTTGGGCTTTACGAGCTCAGGCTTAGCGTCGGACTCCAGCGCGGCCTCCAGCGATGCACCCGAGGTGTCGAGCAGCACCTTGGCGTCCGCCTCCTCGGCGATCTTGACGAGGTCGGCATAGTAGCCGGCATCGACGCCACGCGGCAGCGAGCCCGAAAGCGTCACGACGTCCGCCTTCGCTGCAAGCTCGGCAAACTTGGCCGTAAAGGCCTCGAGCTCGGCCGGGGCGATCTGCGGGCCGCTCTCCAGCAGCTCGGTCTGATTGCCCTCATGCAGGATATTCAGGCAGATGCGCGTCTCACCGGCAATGGGCACAAAGTCGTTCTTGACGCCGTCGGCATCCATAAGCTCGGCCATATAGGCACCCATGTGGCCGCCGAGTAGACCGGTCGCGAGCACATCGTCGCCCAACTGCAGCAGCACACGGCTCACGTTGAGGCCCTTGCCGCCAGCGGTCTTTTCGGGCGTCACACGGTTAACATCGTCGATGATCAGCTTGT
Organism: uncultured Collinsella sp.; assembly: GCA_900541045.1. Classification (GTDB taxonomy): domain Bacteria; phylum Actinomycetota; class Coriobacteriia; order Coriobacteriales; family Coriobacteriaceae; genus Collinsella. Next base: position 44,498 of record UQID01000019.1, on the reverse strand, counting down.
CGAGCTGATAGCGCGTATCAATCGACGGGTTCATGGTAACGGTCAGAATCATGTTGAACTCCTGTTCCGGGGCGGCATGACCCGCCCCAAACATACGATAACTCGTTAAAGGATCTCGATCTCAAAGCCGCGGGTAACGGTCTCCCCCGGCTTGGCCACCAGGCAGCCACGCTTGTGCTCCAGAACATCGTCCTCATCGGAGCAGGTGGACAGACCACCCCACGGCTCAACTGCCACAAAGTCGCCCTCGGGCTTGCTCCATACAATCAGGTACGGCATATCGGGGAACGTCAGGCGCACGCCCTTGTCCTCGGTTTTCTTGGTCAGCGTAACCACGCGGCTCTCGAGCACGTCGAAGATGGTCTCCGCGAAGTCGAAGAGTTCGTGGGTAAGCGGCAAGTCGTGGCCGACCATCGGGTTCTTGCTGCGATGCTCAACATCAATCAGGCCCGTCGAGGGAACGGCAGTACACAGCTCGTCGGCCTCGCGCTGCTCAAAACGGAGCTCATAGTCGTCATAGGACTCACCCTCGTCGAGCGGGCACTTAAAGCCGGGGTGACCGCCCACAAAGAATGGCATGTCCTCGGTGCCCTCATTGGTCACCTCGTAGGACACGTTCACCTTTTCCGAATCGATCGTGTAACGAGCAACGATCTTAAACGGATACGGGTACTGCTCGAGCAACTCGGCATGGTCGGCAGAGCTTAGGCTCAGCGCAACCATGTTGTCGCCCTGCTCCTCGAGCTTCCACTCCTGCTTGCGCGCAAAACCGTGGCGGGCGAGCTGTACCTCGCGGCCGCCCATGGTCATTGCGTGACCGTCACGAAGGCCGCCGCAGATCGGGAAGCAAATGGGTGCCTGGCCCGACCAGACCGCCGGGTCGCCCTGCCACAGGTACTCGCGACCGTTGGCTTTAATCGAAGTGAACGATCCGCCAGCCGTGCTCAGTGCCACGCGGATAGAACCGTTATCAAGAACAAACTCCATAGGAGCCTTCCCTTTCTTACGACAGCCCGCCAAGTCAATAGGGCTGATAGAAAACCGGCCCGCGCCCCCTCACAGAAACGCGAGCCGTCAATTGAAAAGCTGCAGAATGCCGGGTCCCGCCAAGAGCGAAGCACTCAAGCCAAGCAAGCAAACGTGTTATCGGAGCAGCTCGCCGTACCAGAACGCTTCGCAACAACAGGGGCGATCTCACAGGTCACTCAAACGTCAGCGAGCGGCGCTCAGGTGCCCCAGGTCGCCGCGAAAGAGGAGCGACGCGTACTTCATGTACGCGAGCGACGGTTTGAGCGACGAGATGGGGTGCATGAGCGTCGCGCAGCGTCGACCCGTTACGCGGTTTGGTAAAACCGCGTAACCTCCCTAGTCGTGGTACTCGCCGCGGTCCCACTTCTCGAGGAACTCGTCAAAGAAGTGCGGGTCAGCCTGAGCCTCGGCGTCGGCCTTATTGCAGGCATCGATCTTGGCGATCAGGGCATCGTGCTCGGGGGTCTTCTCGTAGGGCTCCTCCAGGAAGGCAAGCATGATATCGGCCATCAGGAACTCGCCGGTAATCTTGCCGCCAAAGCCCACGATGTTGGCGTTGAGCTCGCGACGGGCATACAGGGCAGAGGTCATGTCGCGAACCAGGGCGCAGCGGGCGCCGGGAACCTTGTTGACGGCGTTGGTGATGCCGATGCCGGTGCCGCACAGGGCCACGCCAAAGTCGGCCTTGCCGCTGGCAACAGCCTCGCCCACAGCCTTACCGTAGATGGGATAGTGCGTACGGGTGTGGCTGTAGGTGCCGCAGTCGAGCACCTTGTAGCCAGCCTGCTCCAGGCGGTCGGCCAGATAGATCTTCTCGTCCGTAACGATATGGTCGCAACCGATTGCGATGGTCTTCTTCATCAGAACGTCCTTTCGTCTGAATTCACAAGTTGAGGTAGAAGTTCGAGTTCTCGGTGGCTCTCGTTAGGCCATCTTGTTGAGCATGTCGACACGGATCTGGTGACGGCCGCCGGCGTACTGGGCGCGCAGGAACTCGCGGGCGATCTTCTTGGCGACCTCGGTGCCCACAACGCCCGGGCCCATGGTGACCATGCGCGAGCCGTTGTGCTCGCGGGTCATGTAGGCAGAACGCTCGTCGGAAATGTTGGCGACGACCATGCCCTTGATCTTGACGGCGGCCATATAGGAGCCGACGCCGTACTTATCGAATGCGAAGCCCTGGGAATCCTTGTGCTCCAGCAGGTCCTTGGCAACGGCGGTCGCGGAATCGACAAAGTCCGCGGCAGGGGTCTCGGAATAGTCGACGACCTCGTGACCGTCAGCGATGAGCATCTCCTTGATGGACTCCTTCATCGACATACCGTCGGCATCGGAAGCGATTACAACCCTCATGACATCCTCCTTGAGAGATACGCAGCTGCGTAGTTTCTGTTTGGAAGTGTTGAATCGCGTTCAGGTCCGGGCATCTGAATGTGCGGTTCTTCACTGTTCATGTTTATTTGAACACATTCGAACAGTAACTGCAACAACTATTTGTTTATCTTTGTTCTTTTTTGAACAAATACCGTTCACGGATGATTGCCGACCGTTTGGGATCGTGAAAGCTTCGTCCTGGCACGTCTTCAACAAACAAAAGGGACGGCCGAGAACGAGTCTCGGCCGTCCCTTTGCGGTATGCCCCAGCAAATACAGCTGTTTTAGCTACTCGACCTGCCTACCTTTTTTGGTGTGCTTGGACGGAGCACTCAGAAAGCGGCCCGTCAAATAGTTCGCTGGACCGGAAATATCAATCCCCAGCAACACGTGCCCCAGCCACAAAAACGCCGCGAGCACCAGCAATGGGATAACACACGAGGTCACGATCATCACGATGACGCCTTCGATCAGATCGGTCACCTGTTGCACAATCTCATCGGTCATCTGCTTGGCGCCGCTGGTCACCGACGTGACAAGACCCGAGGCGCCGTCGGCAAGCTGCTCAAGCACGTTCTTGGACTCTGTGGACTCGGCCTTTTTCTTGCTTGCCTTGGAGTTATCGCTATCTTCCGCACTCGCAGCGTCAGTCGTCTTTTGCTCAGCCGCTTCGATGCTCACTCGATACGTTTCGTCGACCTTTTGCGACACCCATACACTTGCAGGCACCAACGCCATGCCGATCATGGCGACCACCAGCACGCGCGTCGCCACGCGACGAAGGACAGCGCTGGTGCTCCAGCGTCCGTGAATGCCAAGCGACACCGCGAAGAGTACGAACGAGAACGGGATCAGGATGCCCAGACCAACCGACCACAAAATGGTCAACAGGTATTTCTCGAGGTAGAGCACGGCAAGCACGATACCCAAGTTACCCGAAAGCTGCGCGAGCTGCTCGGCAACCGGCGTACCCGTATCACCCGGCAGCGCGGTAATACCCGCAGACAGCGCCACGCACGAGGTCGTGAGCGCCAGTACGTTACCTTTCTTTTGATCGATGACCTCGATGGTGGAGTCCCAAGTTTTGGTATCGGCGAAATGCGGACGAGCTACAAAGCCCGACAGCAGCGCCAGTACTACGAGCGCAACGATAAGGCCAATCTGCAGCTTTTTGTTTGCGCACACGACATCGGACAGGCTGGGCTGCAGCTCGGTTACCGTCGTGTGCTCGGTTATCTGGACAGGACGCCCATGAGCCATCTCGTGCGTGCCTCTCTTTTGAATCGATCCATTGTCCGGCATTTGGATACCTCCTCATTCCGGCCTGTATTGCGGATGGAAGTATACCCACCCAACGAAAAACCGAACGGCAAGACGAACGGAGCGCACCAAGACTGTCCCCAATGACTATCTCGGGATGAGTTGCGGTGGAATAGGGATTGTTTAGCGCCCGCCAGCCCCTATTCAATCCCTATTTCACCGCAACTTGGAGGAGAACAGAAAAACCCTGCCGCGGATAGCGGCAGGGTTTTTGGAAGGGGACGAGGTTGTGCGGGCTCGTTAGGCGAGCTTGGCCTCGAGCTCGGCGATACGCTTGTAGGCATCGATGGTAAAGCGAGTCTGCTTCTCCAAGATCATAGTGGTCATGAGGGTATCCTGAGCGTGAGCCATGATGAAGGTCATCTCCATCTCGCCGCCGCCGGCCTCCTGCGAAAGCAGCTTGGTCTGCGTATCGTGGGCACCGATGAGCGCATCGCTGGCATCCTTGTGCAGTTGCTCGGCCTTCTCAAAATCACCCTCGCGAGCAGCATCGAGCGCTGCAAGCAGATCGGTCTGGGCGTCACCTGCGTATGCGACAATCTCGAATCCAACCATCGAGATTTCTTCTTTGGTTGCCATATTGCGTTCCTTTCACATATGAACCAACGGAGAGCATCGCGTCCGGGCATACGCGCTGCGCTGTGTATGACAGAAACAATAACATTCAAACAAAAAGGAACAATGCAAACCGTTATTTCGAGCCATGAACGGTCTTTTTTCGCCCGTGAACGGTTTCCAAACCATTTCGAACAATATCAAACATAATTAGCGGAAACCCAAACAGGACCGCACCCTAACGCAAATCGCGTACCGTATCGCCCTCCACGAGCACGCCGGGGATCAGCATGTGCTCCACGCCAGACACAACGCCCTCGGCGCCGGCGATCTTGTCGACCGCCCACATGCCGACGCGCCTGTTATCAAAGCGCACGGTGGCCAGGCGACGATCGGGCACGATGTCGCCCAGACTGTCATCAACACCCACCACACTCACGTCCTCGGGCACGTGCTTTCCGCGAGACTCGAGTCCGCGAATGCAGCCGTAGGCCATGGCGTCGTTGGAAGCATAAATGGCCGTACAGGTCGGATCGTCCGCCAGAGCCTGACCGGCAGCATACCCGCTCTGTGCCGTCCAATCGCCACGAACGAGTCGCGGCGGCTCAATACCATGTGCGTGCAATGTCTCGCGCCAGCCTTCCTCGCGCTGCATGCCCGAAAGCGAGCGCTCGGGACACGAGATGAAATGCACGGTCTTGTGCCCCTGCCTCAGCAAGTACTCGACAACCTGGCGCGAGCAATCGAACTGGTCGTTATCGACCGTTGAACAGAGCGGGTGCTCCAACATCGTAACGAGCACTGTCTGCATGCCGGGCAGTGGCTCGAAGGTTCCAAAGTCCGCCGGCATGCGATTCATGATCACGACCATGCCGTCTACCGGCAGTGCGCTCATGCGCGACGATGCGCTCTCGAGGGTATACGGATGCCCATCTACTTTCGTGAGGGTAATGGCGTATCCGTGCTTATCGGCGGCGGCAGCAAAGCCCTCCATACGGTCGAGGTTGCCTGTACCGGTAATGTTGAACATGGCGACGCCGACGGTCTTAAACTTGCCACGGCGCAGCGATCGACCGGCAAAATTGGGGCGATACCCCAGCTCGCGCATGGCGGCACGCACGCGCTCCTTGGTCTCGGGGCGCACGCTGGGTGAATCGTGCACCGTACGCGAGACTGTCTGCTCCGAGACGCCCGCGAGACGCGCCACGTCTTTGACGGATACCGATTTTTTAACAGCGGCCATAGGTCGATCTTTCCGTGTCAACGATGCCATTGACGGCATCCTGCGCAGTCATATTAAACGCCTTCAAGTATATCTAACGCCGCCTCTGCAATACGCTTACCACCCAAAACCTACCGTTCACCGACATTTCTGCTTCCCCGAACGGCTTTTGTCGCCCAAATGTTAACGTTGCCATTGTGCAAACACAGAGCCACCGGGCGGCTCAAACGTTTACGCACAAAGAATCGACGGTTCGCAGGCACAGGAACCACCGGTTCGCGTCTTTTTTTGTGTCGCAAAATGGCAACGTCAACATTTTGGCAACCGAACGTCAAAAGCTACCATCGTTGCTAACCCACCGACTCTTAGGAGCTTTGCATGGAGCAACTCATCGCCACCATCGAAAAGGGCCAGCCCTTTTTCAACGCGATCGCCCGCAATAAGTACCTCAAGGCGATCCGCGACGGCTTTATCTCCGTCATCCCCATCATCATCTTCTCGTCCATCTTTTGCCTGGTAGCCTCGGTCCCCAACATCTGGGGTTTCTACTGGCCCGATGACATCAACAACGCCCTGTGGAAGTGCTACAACTACTCCATGGGCATCCTGGCTATCGCCTGCGCTGCCACCACAGCCAAGCACTTCGCCGACGCTCAGAACCGCGATCTGCCCAAGAACAACCAGATCAACTTCATCTCGTGCATGTGCGCGGCCATCATCGGCTTCTTGCTCCTTTCGAGCGACACGATCGCCACGGACGCTGCCAGCGGCTTCAACACCACCTACCTTGGTTCCAAAGGCCTGCTGACCGCCTTCATCGCTGCGTTTGTGACCGGCATCATCTACAAGTTCTTTATCAAGCGCAACATCACCGTCAAGATGCCCGAGCAGGTTCCGCCCAACATCTCGCAGACCTTTAAGGACATCATCCCCTTCTCCGTCTGCATCGCCGTCTTTTGGGTCTTTGACATCGTCTTCCGCGCTGCCTTTGGCTTCTGCTTTGCCCAGGGCGTCATCCAGGTGTTCCAGCCCCTGTTCACCGCTGCCGACGGCTATATCGGTCTCGCTGTGATCTACGGCGCCATGAGCCTGTTCTGGTTCGTGGGCGTCCACGGCCCCTCGATCGTCGAGCCCGCCATCGCCGCCGCTCTCGTTGCCAACATGACCGACAACCTGGCTGCGTTCCAGGCCGGCCAGCACGCTTCCGCTGTCCTGACCCAGGGTGCCCAGTACTTCGTCGTCTGCATGGGCGGCACCGGCGCCACACTCGTCCTGGTCTTTATGTTCTGCTTCCTGGCCAAGTCTCAGGAGATGCGCGCCGTCGGTAAGGCCGCCATCGTCCCCGTCTGCTTTGCCGTCAACGAGCCGCTGCTGTTCGCCGCGCCCATCGTGCTCAACCCCGTCTTCTTTGTCCCGTTTGTCTTTGCCCCGATCGCCAACATCTGGATCCTCAAGATCTTTATCGACTTCTTGGGCATGAACGGCTTTATGTACACCCTGCCTTGGACCGTCCCCGGCCCCATCGGCACCATCATGGGCCTGGGCTTCCAGCCGCTCGCCTTTGTGATGCTCGCCCTTATCCTGGTCGTCGACTTCGTTCTGTACTATCCGTTCTTCCGTGCCTATGACGCCCAGAAGTGCGCCGAGGAGGCCGAGATTTCCGAGGAGGAGCTCGCCGCCAAGAACGCCGAGAAGGCCGCTAAGCTCAACGATGCCTTCCAGGGCAAGGCTGACGCCAAGAGCGTTGCCGCCGGCGCTGCTGCCGAGGCCGTGAAGTCCGACGTCGCTCCCGCCGCCACCGAGGCCACGGCCACCAGCGACCTCAACGGCAAGCGCGTGCTCGTGCTCTGCCAGGGTGGCGGTACCTCGGGCCTGCTCGCCAACGCGCTGGCCAAGGCTGCCAAGGAGCGCGGCATCAATCTTGAGACCGCTGCCGAGGCCTATGGCAACCACGTTGACATGCTTCCCGACTTTGACCTGGTCGTCCTGGCCCCGCAGGCCGCAAGCTACCTGGCCGACCTGCAGAAGGACTGCGAGCGCGTGGGCAACAAGTGCGTCGCCTGCCGCGGTAAGCAGTACATCGAGCTCTCCCAGAACGGCGACAAGTCTCTCGCCTTCGTAAGCGAGCAACTCTCGAAGTAAGTAACGCCCAGGGCCAGCCGACCATCCAAGACCGGCTGGCCCTTCGATTTAGACGATTGGATCATCATGTCCGTTAACCCTGCTAGCGTCACCAATCCGCCTGCGCAGTTTCCCGAGGACTTTTTCTTTGGCGGCGCCACCGCTGCCTACCAAGTAGAGGGCGAGACCCGCACTCACGGTAAGGGCAAGGTCGCCTGGGACGACTTCCTGGAGGCCCAGGGGCGCTTTTCCCCCGATCCCGCTTCGGACTTCTACAACCAGTACCCCGTCGACCTGGAGCTGTGCGAGGAGTTTGGCATCAACGGCATCCGCCTCTCCATTGCCTGGAGCCGCATCTTCCCCAACGGCACCGGTGAGATTAACCCCGAGGGCGTCCAGTTCTATCACGACCTTTTCGCCGAATGTCACAAGCACCACGTTGAGCCGTTTGTCACGCTGCATCACTTCGATACGCCGCTGCCCTTCTTTGAGAAGGGCGACTTCCTCAACCGCGAGACCATCGACGCCTTTGTGAACTTTGCCACCTTCTGCTTTAAGGAGTACGCCGACCAGGTAACCTACTGGTTCACCTTTAACGAGATTTGGGCCGATGCCTCCAACACCTACATCGAGGGCACCTTCCCCGGCGGCGTCAAGGCGCATCTGGCCGAGGCCTTCCAGTGCGAGCACAACATGATGCTCGCCCACGCCAAGGCAGTACTGGCCTTCCACAACGGCGGTTTTAAGGGCAAGATCGGCGTCATCCAGTCGCTGGAGTTTAAGTACCCGCTCAACGAGAACGACCCCGCCGACATCAAAGCCGCTAATAACGAGCACGTGTTGCAGAACCAGTTCTTGCTCGACGCCACCTTCCGTGGCGACTACGCGCCCGACACCCTCGAGTGCGCCAACCGTCTGGCTGCCGTCTCGGGCGGCACCATCGAGATTCTGGACGAGGACCTCGAGATTATGCGCGAGGCCGCGCTCTACAACGACTACCTGGGCGTTAACAACTACCAGTGCCGCTTCTTGAAGGCTTACGATGGCGAGAACGACCTGCACCACAACGGTACGGGCGAGAAGGGCACCGGCCGCTGGCGCGTTAAGGGTATTGGCGAGCATGTGAACAAGCCTGGTATCCCCACCACCGACTGGGACTGGATCATCTATCCCGAGGGCCTGTTCGATCTGCTCGTCTACATTAAGCAGCGCTACCCCAACTACAAGCAGATCTTCATCACCGAGAACGGCATGGGCTACAAGGACCCCTACAAGGACGGTTTTGTGGACGACCAGCCGCGCATCGACTACATCGAGCAGCACCTACGCTGGTTGCTCAAGGCCATGGAGGTGGGCGTCAACGTGGGCGGCTACTTCCTGTGGAGCCTGCAGGATCAGTTCTCCTGGACCAATGGCTACAACAAGCGTTACGGCTTCTTCTACGTTGACTTTGAAACCCAGAAGCGCACACCCAAGGCAAGCGCATACTGGTATAAGCACGTGGCGCAGACCCGTCGTCTGGACTAGCGGCTTTCAACTAGCGGTTGGCGGAATTGCCCCGCTCACATAACCTGTCCCCATTTCTCAGCCGGGGGCGGCACGTCACACGGCGCGCCGCCCCCGGTCTTTTGTTTTTGTTCGGCCTGGGGGCCGTTTGTCTCGATCTGTAACATCTAGCCGAGATTTTGGGTCCTAACTGTTACAGATTGAGACGAACAGGATTGCTCTTTCCGAAGAATCTAAATCTGTAACACGTAGCCCGCTTTTGACCGTCTACCTGTTACAAATCGAGACAAACGGAGTAGGACCTAACCCCGTATGTCCCTAACAGTCGAGCGTTCGACCAGCGTGCTCGGCACATGAATCGCCTCGATAGACGAGCTCTCTCCAATCGCCGCCTCAAACGCAAGCTTACCGACACCGCGCAAATCAAATCGCAGCGTCGTCAGCCGATTGTGAGGAACAAGTCCCTCGAGTGCGTCGTCGATACCAACCACGCTCACGTCGTCGGGCACGGACAGGCCCGCGTTCTCGAGCGCGGCGATAACGCCCAGCGCCATCTGGTCATTTGCCGCAAGCACGGCAGTCGGCGCCTGCGACCCGCCGGCAAGCACCTCGGCCGCAATCCGCTCGCCCATGGCGTACCCACTGTCCGCACTCCAATCGCCGCGCAGCATCGGAGCGGCATCGACATGAGCACGACCCAGCGTATCGCGCCAACCGGCCTCACGAAAACGCGAGGAAATCGAGTTTTCCGGACCCGCCACAAACCGCATATTCGAGTGACCATGTTCCAGCAGATAATTGGTCAACAGCTCGCACGAACCATACTGGTCGGAGTCGATCGTCGTGCAGCGCGGATGCGCATACATGGACAGGATGACCGTTCGCACTCCCGGCTGGGGAACAAACTCCTCAAAATCGGGAGCCATGCGGTTCATGTTGAGAATCATGCCGTCGACGGGTCGCTCGACCATGCGGCGCGAGGCATCGGCAAGCGCATAGGGCTTGTCGCCGCCCATCTCGATCATAGTGACGGCAAAATCGTGCTCGCGCGCCGCTTGCATGATACCCTCGAGCGTCGCCAGGTTACCGACACGTGTGATGTTGTACATGCACAGGCCAATAGAACGATACGACCCGCCGCGCAACGCCGCTCCAGCAAAATTGGGACGAAAGCCCAGCTCTTCCATGGCGGCCAGCACACGCTTGCGCGTCTTTTCCGTCACGTTGGGCATACCGTTGACCACGCGAGACACAGTCTGGCGGCTCACGCCAGCGAGCGCCGCAACCTCTGCCGCGCTCGCCGAACGACCATTCCTTGTCTGCTGATCCATGCCTTCCACGCTAACCTGCTTCCCAACTATTCCCCGCGCCCATGGCGCATCGTACATACATTGATAACGTGCTCATGATACCCGAGCCATATACCACAACATGAAAACTTCTGTCAATCAAAACCGCTTACCGAACAAATACAACCGTTCGCGGCTGTTTGAAGTTGTTTTGTTTCTATACATCCCAGCCGGATGTTAACGTGCTCATTGTCAAATGTTCACGTGCTCATTTTGGTTCTAATCATTTTAAGATAGTGTTTATCGGGCTTTTTCACCGCTGAACGCTAACCAGGGAGCCTCCTGAGCGCAAACGCACAATATCGAACAGCGAGACGAGAGGGTGTATGCATATGTCTTTGCTAAACCGCGTACAGCAGCTGCCGAAGGGCTTTGTTTGGGGCGCCGCAACCGCCGCGTACCAAACGGAAGGTTCCACGAAGGTGGCAGGCAAGGGTAAGACCATGTGGGACGATTACCTTGTCGCCCAGGGTCGCTTTTTGCCCGACCCGGCCAGTGATTTCTACAACCGCTACGAGGAGGATATCCGCCTTTCTGCCGAGCATGGACTCAACGCCATTCGTGTGTCCATCGCCTGGACCCGCATCTTCCCCAACGGCGACGATGCCGAACCCCTCGCCGAGGGCGTTAAGCACTACCACGAGCTGTTCGCCTGCTGCAAAAAGTATGGCGTCGAGCCCTATGTGTCCCTGCATCACTTTGACTCCCCCGCCGCCCTGTTCAACCAGGGCGACTGGCTCAACCGCAAGACCGTCGACGCCTATGTGCGCTATGCCGAGTTCTGCTTCCGCGAGTTCCGCGAGGTCAAGAATTGGTTCACCATCAACGAGCTCATCAGCCTCTCGCACTCCCAATACATCCAAGGCAACTTCCCGCCCAACCATCACTTTGATGTGACGAGCGGCATCCAGAGCCAGCACAACGAGCTCGTTGCCCACGCCCGCGTCGTCAACCTGTATAAGGATCTTGACGAGACCGAGCACCTGGGCGGACGCATTGGCATGGTCAACGTCCTGACGCCGGCATATCCTGCCACCGACTCGCCCGCCGACCAGCACGCCGCCGACCTGTACAACGCCTTCTACACCGACTTCATCATGGACGGCGCCTTCCTGGGTCACTACTCCGCGCGCACCCTCTCACTCATCAACGAGATTCTGCGTGCCAACAACGCCACACTTACGGTTGAGGACAGCGACATGGAGGAGCTCGCCAAGGCGGCGCCCCGCAACGATATGTTCGGCCTCAACTACTATCAGTCGGCGTTTATCGCCGCCTACGATGGCGAGTCAACCAACAGCTTTAACGGCACCGGAGACAAGGGCACCTCGTGCTTTAAGTTTAAGGGCGTCGGGCAGCAGGTCGATATGCCGGGTATCCCCACCACCGACTGGGATTGGCTCATCTACCCGCAAGGCCTCTACGACACGCTCAAGCACATCAGCGCCACCTATCCCAACCTCCCCGTCATCTATATCACCGAAAACGGCCTGGGCCACAAGGACCCCGAGCCCGACGCAAACGGCATCGTCGCCGATCCCGAGCGCATCGACTTTGTCGACCAGCACATGGAGAAGGTGCTCCAGGCGCGCGCCGAGGGCGTCGACGTCCAGGGCTACTTTATCTGGAGCCTGCAGGACCAGTTCTCGTGGGCCAATGGCTATAACAAGCGCTACGGCCTGTTCTACATCGACTTCGACACGCAAAAACGCTACATCAAGCAGTCGGCACTCTGGTACAAGGAGCTCGCCGACACTATGGCGGACGCGCAGTAGCGCATCGCCTCGCTTTCCCCCGAGAAGGGAGCGGCCCTATGCGATACAAACCCAGCCGCTCCCCTCTCTCCCCCTGGGACCGGCCCCGCCTGCACCCGGGCTTTTAGCAAGCGGGAGACCATATAGGTTTTCAACGTCCATGCCATTAAGATTTCATGCAAAGAGGAGCGTGAACTATGGAATCGATCGTTAAGTTCTTGGAGAAAGGTCAGCCGTACTTCGACAAGGTCTCTAAGAACATCTACCTTCAGGCCATTAAAGACGGCTTTTTGGCAGCAATGCCCATCATCCTGTCTTCTTCTGTCTTCCTGCTTATTTCGACCCTGCCGGGCGTTGTCGCCACGGTCGGCGGCTTTACGCTGCCCGACTGGTGGAACGTCGACGTCGTGAACTTCTGCAACAAGGTTTACAACTTCACGATGGGCGTCGTGGGCATCATGGTCGCCGGCACCACCGCAAGCGCGCTGACCGGCTCCAAGAACCGCCGCATGCCTGCCGGCAAGGCCATCAACGCCACGAGCACCATGGTCGCCGCCATGTGCGCTATGCTCATCTTGGCCGTTACCCAGACGAGTGCCAAGATCGACGGCGCCGATGTCTCGGTGTTCTTTACCGACAACATGGGCACCAAGGGCCTGCTGAGCTCCTTTGTCGCCGCATTTGCCACGGTCAACATCTATGCCTTCTGCATTAAGCGAGACATCACCATCAAGCTGCCCAAAGAAGTCCCCGGCGCCATCGCCCAGAACTTCCGCGACATCTTCGCCTTCAGCTTCTCCATCCTGTTTGTCGCCGTCATCGACGTTATCTGCCGCACCTGCTTGGCCGTCCCGTTTGCCAACGTCATCTCCACGCTGGTGAGCCCGCTGTTCGCCGCTGCCGATTCCTACGCCGGCCTCGCCCTCATCTGGTTCATGATCCCTCTGTTCTGGTTCATGGGCATCCACGGCCCCTCGGTCGTTAAGCCTGCCCTCAACGCCGCGCTGTTTGGCAACATCACTACCAACCTCGCCACGCTGCAGGCCGGCGGTCACCCCGCCCTCGCCCTGACCGAAAACTTCGGTAACTACATCGGCGAACTCGGCGGCACCGGCGCCACGTTCATTGTCCCGATTATCTTCCTGCTCTTTATGCGCTCCAAGCAGCTCAAGGCCGTCGGCAAAGCCTCTGTCGTGCCCGTGATGTTCGCCGTCAACGAGCCGCTGCTGTTCGCCGCGCCCATCATCCTCAACCCGTACTTCCTGATCCCGTTCCTGTTTGCCCCCGTAGCCAACGTCCTCATTGGTAAGTTCTTCATCGACTTTTTGGGCATGAACGGCTTTATCTATGCCATGCCGTGGGCACTCCCCGGACCGATCGGCACCTTCATCGACACCAACTTCCAGCCGATCTCTCTGGTCCTGGTTGTCGTCCTGCTGGTCGTTGACTTCTTGATCTACTACCCGTTCTGCAAGGCCTACGACAACGTCCTGTGCAAGCAGGAGGCCGAGACCCTGGCCGAAGAAGAGGCCGAGGAGACCAAGGCCGTCAAGACCGCTGCCGCCCCCGCCGTTGAGGCTCCTGTTGTCGAGACCGCTTCTGCCACTGAGGCCTCCGCAGCTCCGTCCGCCCTTAAGGGCAAGGATCTGAGGGTTCTGGTTCTGTGCGCTGGCGCCGGCACCTCTGCACTGCTCGCCAACGCGCTTAAGGAAGGCGCCGACGAGCTGGGCATCGACATTACCGCCAACGCCGGTGCCTACGGCAGCCACTACGCCATCATGGACCAGTACAACGTCATCGTCCTGGCTCCGCAGGTTCGCACCTATTACAACGAGATGAAGGCCGACACCGACCGCCTGGGCATCACGCTGCTGTCGCCCAAGGGCAAACAGTACATCGACCTCACTAAGGATCCCAAGGGTGCCGTCGCCTGGATCGAGGAAAACCTCGAGGCATAAGACGCTGACACCACCTGCCGCTTGCAGACAATAAATGGCCCGTGCATCGATGTGTGATGCGCGGGCCATTTTGTTTAGACCGCACCCGTCCTCCTGTTCATCTCAATCTGTAACATCTAGCCGAGTTTTTGGGTCCCAGCTGTTACAGATCGAGGTGAACGCACAGGCCAAGCCAAAAATCTCAATCTGTAACATGTAGACCGCTTTTGACCGCTTAGATGTTACAGATCGAGACAAACAGATGGGTCAATCCAATCAATCTAGATCTGTAACACCTGGCTGGTCATTTCACTCCTAACTGTTACAGATCGAGACAAACGGAATAAGCCGGGCCGAATTGTCTAAATCTGTAACATCTAGCCGAGTTTTCGGGTCCCACCTGTTACAGATTTAGACGAGCAGGCCGAGCACGTCTACGCCCGCAGATCCCTTACGCTGGAACGCTCGACAAACACGCCCGAGACGAGCGTACGGCTTCTGGAGCTCGGGGCTTCCAGACCTGCGACGACCTCGTTAAGCGCACGGATGCCCAGTTCGCGGTGGCGAAACTTCACCGACGTCAGAATCGAGTTGGGAATCGTCTTGTAAAGCTCGTCATCAAAGCCGATCACGGACACATCATCGGGCACACTCAGACCCTTGTCACGTAGAGCCATCATCACGCCGTTTGCCATGCAGTCGTTAGCAGCGAGGACCGCCGTGCAATCGGGTTTATCGGCAAGCACAAGGCCCGCGGCATAGCCACTATCCGCATTCCAATCGCCTTGCAGAGGCTCGGGCGGCTCAATCCCATGCGCCTCGAGTGCCGCTCGCCAACCTTTCATACGGCACTGGCTCGACAGCGCTTCTTTCTTACCAGAGACGAAGTACACGTTCTTGTGCCCGCGATTTAAGAAGTACTCGCACGCCATGCGCGCACCGCCCTCTTGATCGTCACTAACGGTAGAGCAGGTAGGATGCTCCATCGGCGTGATAATCACCGTCTTGAGGTCCTTCGGTGCCTCAAAGGTATCAAAGTCATCGACCATCTGACGCAGGTTGAAGATCATGCCATCAACAGGCAGCTGCGACATCCTACGCGCCGCTTCGGCAAGGGTCATCTTCTCCCCCGCCCGCTTCTTAATCATTGTGAGCGCAAAGCCGCGTTCTTCGGCGGCATCGGCGATACCGTCGATCATGTCCACGGCACCGCCCGACAAGTGGAACAGCACGACGCCGATGCACCCGTAACGGCCCAACTTGAGCGAACGCGCGGCAAAGTTGGTTCGAAATCCGAGCGCCTCCATTGCCGAATGGACCTTATCGCGTGTCGACTCGCGCACGCTATCGGGCTCGTTGATCACACGCGAAACCGTCTTGAGAGAAACACCCGCGGCAATCGCCACATCGTTCATCGAGACGTTTTTCTTGTCCATCGTTGCCACTGCTTCTCCACTCGGTTCTCTATCGCTTGTTTTTTGCGTTCTAGCATACACTACCTGCCTGACTGATAAATCAACCGTTTACCGGACAATATCGACCACTCACCCGTATATCCTTGTTGCTCTTCCAAAAATGTCTTACGTTGTCATTAACGAAATGTCCTACGTTGTCATTTCGCAATGCCTTCCTTAAGCAGGAAGGTTTCCGGGCAGTCCTGACCATCCATCGACGACCAGTTCCATCCACATGCATCGCGCATCAAGTAGCAAAGGAGCTCTATGGACGCCATCGTAAAGATGCTCGAAAAGCATCAACCGTTCTTCGAGAAGATCTCGAGGAACATCTATCTCCAGGCCATCAAGGACGGATTCCTTGGGTGCATGCCCATCGTCCTCACCTCTTCGATCTTCCTGTTGATCGCCACCCTTCCCGGCGTCGTTGGCATCACGCTGCCCCAGCCGCTCATCGACTGGTGCAACAAGCTGTACAACTTCACCATGGGCGTCATGGGCATCATGGTTGCCGGCACCACCGCCAAGAACTTCACGGCTTCCATGAACCGTCGCATGCCCGCCGGCAAGGTGCTCAACGACGGCTCCACCATGGTGGCCGCCCAGTGCAGCATGCTGCTGCTCGCTGTTACGCAGTTCACCACCAAGTTCAACGGCTCCGAGCTTTCGGTCTTCGATTGCACCAGCATGGGTACGCGCGGTCTGTTCTCGGCCTATATCGCCGCGTTCATTACCGTGTGGGTTTACAAGTTCTGCGTCTCGCGCGATCTGACCATTAAGCTACCCAAGGAGGTCCCGGGCGCCATCGCTCAGAACTTCCGTGACATCATCCCCTTCGGCGGCGCTGTCATCATCTGCGGCATCATCGATGTCGTCGTGCGCAACCTCATGGGCGTTCCGTTCTCCGAGCTGCTCATCAAGCTGCTCTCCCCGCTCTTTACCGCTGCAGAAACCTATCCTGGCCTTATCCTTATCCAGGCAGCCACCGCGTTCTTCTGGTTCATCGGCGTCCACGGTCCCTCGATCGTCCAGCCGGGCATCGACCCCATCCGTCTTGCCAACCAGGCCGAGAACCTGCAGGTTCTGCTGGCCGGTGGTCACCCCGCCCATTCCCTCACCTTCAACATGTCGCTCGTGGGTGAGTTCGGCGGCACCGGCGCCACGTTTATCGTGCCGCTTCTGCTGATTCTCTTTATGAAGTCCAAGCAGCTCAAAGCCGTCGGTAAGGCCTCGATCGTACCGGTCGCCTTTGCTGTCAACGAGCCGCTGCTCTTTGGCGCGCCGATGATCCTTAACCCCTACATGCTCATCCCCTTTGTTGCCGCCGGCTGCGTCAACGTGAGTATTGCCAAGTTCTTTATCGACAATGTGGGTATGAACGGCTTCTCCTTCGTGGTGCCTTGGGCCACCCCTGCCCCCATCGGCATTTTCATCACCACGAACTTCCAGCTTATCGCCCTGGTATTTGTCGCGATCATCATCTTGCTGGACGCCATCATCTACCTGCCGTTCTTGAAGGCATACGATAAGCTGCTCTGCGACCAGGAGGCCGAGCGCGCCGCCGAGCTGGGTCTCGAGTCCAATGGTGCCGCCGCCATCGCCGCCAGCACCTCTGCGCCCGTTGTCGAGCAGGCTACCGCTTCCGTCGAGCCGACCGCCGCTGCCGCCGATCAGCCCGAGCCCGCCTCCGACGCATCCGCTAAGAAGGATGTCGATGGCCTGAAGGTCCTCGTCCTGTGCGCCGGCGCCGGCACCTCTGCCATGCTTGCCAACGCCATCAAGGAAGGTGCTGCGCAGACCGGAGAGAACATCGCTTCCTCCGCAGGCGCCTATGGCCAGCACACTGCCATCATGGATCAGTACGACGTTATCGTGCTTGCCCCGCAGGTCCGTAGCTACTACAACGACATGAAGGCCGACACCGATCGTCTGGGCATTAAGCTGCTCGCTCCCCGCGGTAAGGAATATATCGACCTTACTCGCGACCCCGCTGGCGCCATCAAGTGGCTCCGCGAGAACCTCGACTAGTTTCCTCCCTCTGTTGGTGCCCGGATCCCCAGTTCGGGCACCCTCCCTATTCGAATCCCACAGAAAGGATGACTCATGACCAATCCCATGCAGTTCCCCAACGGCTTTGTGTTTGGCGGCGCCACCGCTGCTTACCAGGTTGAGGGCGAGACCCGTACGCACGGCAAGGGCAAAGTACCCTGGGACGATTTCTTGGCTGCTCAGGGTCGCTTCTCCCCCGACCCCGCAAGCGATTTCTACAACAAGTACCCGGTCGATATCGACCTGTGCCAGCGCTTCGGCATCAACGGTATCCGTGTCTCCATCGCTTGGAGCCGTATCTTCCCCAACGGCACTGGCGAGATTAACCCCGAGGGTGTTGCCTTCTATCACGAGCTCTTTGCCACCTGCAATAATGCCGGCGTTATCCCCTATGTCACGCTCGATCACTTTGATACACCTGAGGCCTTTTACCAGAACGGCGGCGAGGGCTTCCTGACGCGCACGACGATCGACGCCTTTGTCGAGTACGCCAAGTTCTGCTTTGCCGAGTTCACCGAGGTCAAGCACTGGTTTACCTTTAACGAGATTCCCGCGACCGCCGAGGGCAGCTTTATCGTCGGCAACTGGCCGCACGGCGAGAAGTATCGCCTGGACAAGGCCTTCCAGCTCATGCACAACATGATGGTGGCCCACGCCAAGGCTGTCGTCGCCTTCCATGAGGGCGGCTTTGAGGGCGAGATCGGCATTGTCCAGAACCTGGAGCCCAAGTATCCCCTCGATCCCAACAACGCCGCCGACTGCGAGGCAGCTCGCATGGCCGACGTCATCAACAACCGCTGGGTACTCGACGCTACCTTCCGCGGCCACTATGCAGCCGACACCATGGAGGCTGCGACCAAGCTGGCCCATATCGCCGGCGGCGAGCTCGACGTCCGCGACGAGGACATCGCCGCGCTGACCGCCGCGCTCCCCTACAACGATTGCTTGGGCGTCAACACCTACAAGTGCCAGTTCCTGCGTGCTGCCGAGGGCGAAAACGACATCAACCACAATGGCACCGGCGACAAGGGCTCCTCGCGCTGGTTCCTCAAGGGCGTGGGCGAGTCATGCGTGCGCGAAGGCGTACCCACCACCGATTGGGACTGGATTATCTATCCCGAGGGCCTCTACGACCTGCTGCTCCGCATTAAGAACGATTACCCCAACTACAAGAAGATCTACATCACCGAGAACGGCATGGGCTATAAGGACGACTTTGAGGACGGCTTCATCGATGACGCCCCTCGCATCGACTACATGCGTCAGCATCTCGCATGGATCCTCAAGGCAATCGACGGCGGCGTAAACGTCGACGGTTACTTTGTGTGGTCGCTGCAGGACCAGTTCTCCTGGACCAACGGCTATAACAAACGTTACGGCCTGTTCTACATCGACTTTGAGACCCAGAAGCGCTATCCCAAGGCGAGCGCGTACTGGTACAAGAACGTCGCGGAGACCGGCCTGCTCATGGCATAGTTTCCGCCGCATACCCCCTGTCGGCCGCATGCGAATCCCCCACGGGCTCGCATGCGGCCGATTTTTTTGGCTCGGCCCGAGCAGGCCGTTTGTCTCGATCTGTAACATCTAGCAGGGATTTTCGGTCCTAATTGTTACAGATTGAGACGAACGCACAGGCCGGTCCGAATAATCTAAATCTGTAACACCTAGCCCACTTTTGACCATCTACCTGTTACAGATCGAGACAAACGCACAGGTCAATCCGCTCAATCTCGATCTGTAACATCTAGCCGAGCTTTTCGGTCCCAGTTGTTACAGATTGAGACAAACGGAATCGGCCAGGCAGAAAATCTAAATCTGTAACATCTAACGAGCATTTGATCGCTTAGTTGTTACAGATCGAGACAATCAGATGGTCAAATCCTCACTTTCCAGGCAGCTACGAAGCGCTCCTCTTTCTTAATTATTATCGGCATCACGAACACACTTCGGTATCTTTTAATGCCAAAATGATACCGAAAGCGTGTTCGAGAATACGGATAATTCCATGCGTTAGCCCAATCAAGCCCCAGGCTTACAAACTCCATTATTGTTCAGAATGCCAATGCATTCGCGTTTGCGCGTCATTTCGCGTCACTTTGACGCGCATAATGACACGCAAATTTTTTCGTGTCATAATTTTGACGCGTAAAATGACGTGTAAAATTTTTACGTGTTATTTTTCACGTCAAATTGAAGCGAAACGGAGCATCACAATGCAAGAATCCAAAGATCTTGAATTCAAGGAATGCGTCACCAATTCGTTCCTTAAAACCGTCTCCGCTTATGCAAATGGCACGGGAGGACGCGTTCTATTTGGAATTAACGACGACGGAGAAGCCGTTGGCCTCGATGACCCCAAGCAGACCTGCCTGGATATCGAAAACAAGATTAACGATTCGATCATCCCCCAGCCCGATTACTCCCTAAAGATCGACGAGCCCGATGCAACCGTGGAGCTTACGGTCTTTCCCGGCAGATCGAAGCCTTACCTATACCGCTCGAAGGCATACAAGCGCAATGACACCGCGACCATTCCAGTTGATACCCTAGGCCTTTCGCGTCTTGTACTCGAGGGTCAAAACCTCTCCTTTGAGCAGCTCCCGGCAAACAAACAAGATTTATCTTTCACCGTTTTAGAGAATCGTCTAACAGCAAAACTTTCGCTTCAGTCATTCACAACCGATACTCTCAAAACCCTTGGCCTGCTTGATGAAACCGGAACCTACAACAACGCGGCAGAACTGCTCGCGGACGAGAATGGCTTCCCGGGTATCGACATCGCAGTGTTTGGTGAAACTATCAACCTCATTAAGCAGCGCAAGACTCTTGAACATGCATCCGTTCTAGCGGAAATTGACGGAGCCCTTGAGCTTTTCGAAGCCCAGTACTGCTACGAAGAGATCCAGGGGATGGAGCGGATCCGCAAGGAGCTCATTCCGCTCGAAGCATTCCGCGAGGCCATTACCAATGCAGTCGTTCATAGGACTTGGGATGCGCCCGCACACATCCGCATCTCGATGTTCGACGACCGTGTGGAAGTCGCTTCGCCCGGCGGCTTGCCGGCAAGCATGACCGTCGATGAATATCTGTCCGACATGCTATCCGTTAGACGCAATCGTATTCTTGCCGAAGTCTTTTTGCGCCTGGGTCTTATCGAAGCCTTTGGAACGGGCATCATGCGAATTCGCGATACCTATAAGGACAGCGTCAGAAAGCCCCGGTTTCAAGTTTCGGATAACGCCATTGTGGTAACACTTCCCCTACTCATGGATAACCCGGGGCTCAAAGGCGACGAACTTATCGTATTCGGACTGCTGAGCGGAGTACACCCTCAATCGACAAGCGAGCTTGCGGCCAAAGTCACCTTTAGTCGCTCGAAGCTTCTTCGCATCCTCAAAAAACTCGTTGAGACAGGCCTGGCGACAGTTGAAGGCACCGGCAGAGGGCAGAAGTATCGCCTGCTACGCTAGTTAGCAAATGACCTGCGCGTGCTCCTCGATGGCGGCGCGGTCTTCGGCGGAGATGCTCGGCTCGCACACTACGGCGTCCAGGCTGTCCAGGCGGCAGAAGGTGTAGAAGTCGCGCTTGCCGATCTTGCTGGAGTCGGCGATCAGATAGCGCGAGTCGGCCTTGCTAAAGGCGAGCTGCTGGATACGACCCTCATCCATATTAGACGTAGACACGTCGCCATCCAGAATGCCGTTGGCGCCGATAAACGCCGCATCGATACCCAACGCTCGCAGAGTATCCTCGGCCGTTGGCCCCACAAAAGCGGCGGTGCGGCGACGGTACATACCGCCCACGAGGCACAGGTCGCAGTCTTCGCGCGCCTCGAGCAGGTTAAACACCGAAAGCGAATTGGTCACAATGCGCAGGCGAAACGCCGGCAGCATCGAGGCCATCTGCTCAACCGTGGTGCCCGTGCCCAAAAAGATGGTCGAGCCTTCCTCGATAAGCTCCACAGAACGGCGCGCAATCTGCAACTTTTCCTCGGCATGCTTCGTGCGCTTTTCGCTGTGCGAATACTCATGGCGCAGCATAGCGTGTGGACGGCTCTGCGCACTGCGGGCTCCGCCGTGCACGCGCTCGATCTCGCCCAGGCTCGCAAGCTCCTCAAGGTCACGGCGGATCGTCATATCCGAGACACCTAACGCATCCGAAATCTCCTTGACCGAGACCGTTCCCTGTTCCTCGAGCAGCTGCCGAACCTTATCCTGTCGCTCCGCTTTAATCACGATGAGTCCTCGCTGTTCCACGCTCACGTCAATTCAAACAATAACGAACAAATTGTATCAGACTCGCGCGCGTCAGAAATGAACGCCCGCACAGCTCCAATCATCACTTTTTTGAGAAAAATACCCCCTGCTTTAGTGGGGTGTAGTGATAATCTCGCCTGTTCGCGCTACAGTTTGTCCGAAATACCTCGATGTTAGGAACCAAATGATCACTTCCGAGCTTTTCGGCACCGCGCCGTGCGGTACCCCCGTTCATCGCTACACCCTCAACGGGCCTGAGATCTGCGTTCGCATTATGGACTATGGCGCTACCGTGTTGGGCATCGACGTACCCGACATCCCTGGCAACGTGCGCGATGTGGTGCTGGGCTTCGATAAGCTCGAGGATTACTTTGACAACCCCGCCTGCTTTGGCGCGACCATCGGCCCCGTGGCCAACCGCACTGCGGGTGCCACGATCACCATCGCCGGTACGGACTGGCATATGCCGGCCAACGAAGGCGTCAACAACCTGCACAGCGATCTTGAGCACGGCCTGCACAAGCGCGTGTGGGATGTTGAGCTCGACGAGGCCCATAACGCCGTGCGCATGACCACCTCGCTTGAGGATGGCGAACTGGGCCTTCCCGGCAACCGCACCTTTACGGCCGTGTTTACCGTTACACGCACCGGCGTCTTTCGCATCGAGTATGGCTGCGAGAGCGACCGCGCCACCTACGTGTCCATGACCAACCACACGTACTTTAACCTTGCCGGCCATAACGCCGGCATGGACTGTGAGCACTTCTTTGTCGCCAACGCTGCCCATTACCTGCCCATTAACGAGCAGAACATCCCCACCGGCGAGATCGCTCCGGTCGAGGGCACGCCGTTTGACTTCCGCGAGCTGCGTCCCGTCGCTCCCGGCATGGAGGCCGACGATCCGCAGATTAAGCAGGCCCGTGGCTACGATCACTGTCTGTGCATCGATGGCTATCAGTACGGCCGTAATCTGCGCCGCGCGATGCATGTTGAGGAGATGTGGACCGGTCGTGAGCTGGACTACTACACCACCGCCCCGGGCGTGCAGCTCTACACCGGCAACTGGCTGGGCGACGAGCACGCCAAGGACGATGCCAACTATGGTTGGGGCGCCGGCTTTGCCCTCGAGGCCGAGATGTACCCCGACACGCCGCACCAGCCGCTGTTCCCGCAGGGCATTGTGGGCCCGGGTCACCCCTACAGCAATGTGATCGAGTACCACTTTATGAGGCACTAAACCCACAACGCGACATATCACACAGCAGCGCCCGCTGGCACCACCGCCGACGGGCGCTGCTTCATGCCTAAATCCTTCTTTTCGATGCCACCGAATTGGTGACATAACAAAACTATGCCGAATTACTACGATGAACCCACTATGTCCGACCACGCGCTGGTTTATAAAAAATTAGCAACTCGTCTACCTGCGGTTTTATTCTCTGCAAATTTGGCATGCTCGGCGATAAGCAATTCATCGTAGTAAACCGGCATAGTTTGGCGGACAGCGCCACACAGATCCCCTACGAAGGCAAAATGATCCGTTTTCCTCCGTCCCCAAGGGATCAGTTAAACAGATTGCCGATGGGGTCGGGGGCGGAACTGGGGAGATAGCGGATTTCTAGTTCTATGCCGAGCTTTTGCAGCTCTCTGAGAGCAGCGACGTCTGTGTCGTCTACGGCAACGGCAGGCGTTGCAGAGCGCTTGCCCTCCCCCGCCCGCATATGGCCAATGCTGATCTTGGTTATTGGCACACCGCCCTTAACCAGCGCGAGCGCATCGGCGGGTGAGGCCACCATGACCAGGATCCATTGACGCGACGTCGCGGTGTGGATGATGTCGATAGTCCTTTGCACCGAGAAAAACCGTGTCCACACACCTTCTGGCGCCGCGACCCTCATAGGCGCCCACTTACGCGAATCCACCGCGATCTCATCGTTGACGATTAGAACAAGGTTAGAACCCACGGCTTCGTTCCACAGCTCAACGTCTTGCCCGTCAATGAAACGGTCATCGATACGTGTGAGAAGGATCTTGGGTTGAGCCATGGCTGCCCCATTCTGTTTGAGACCCATACGAGCGGGACGTCGGCCACCAACTCAACAGCAGGTCAAGCACCAAATGGGTACCGCAGACATCACGCTTCTAATATTAGTGCATTTAAAGTGAGAAAAGCCGCCAGAACCCTTGCGCGGATTTGCGATGTCCCGTATCATAAACAGCCGTTGACGCCTCAGTTGCGTCACCACATGGCCGCCAGCGTAGCTCAGTTGGTAGAGCACCGCTCTCGTAAAGCGGGGGTCACCGGTTCGAGCCCGGTCGCTGGCTCCATTGCACAAAATAGCCGCCTTCGGGCGGCTTTTTTGTTGCCGATTTCTGGCGAACATCCGCCAAACCGAGCACAACGCCGCCGGAAACTCTCCTACTCAACAAAAGCCCCGCCAACCGCAATCCCCCAAAGGAACCGCGATCAGCGGGGCCCAAGCGCGCTCCCCCAAGGGATAACGCTCGCAACACGGACAGCTCAGCCGGGCAGTTCGCTACTCCTCCCAGTAAGCGTCTGCAAGCAGCTTAAAGCAGATCTTCTTGACCGGCTGCGCGCCATCGCCCGGGAACTCGAGCGTGGGCATGTGAGGCTCGCCGGCAACAAACAGCGCAAACTTGTCGTCAGCAAGATCGCCGGCGATCGAGGCGTCGGAATCGACCAGATCGTAGTCGTCCTTCTCGTCGAACTCCTGGACCAGCGTCAGGCTGCCCGTGGCAACCTTAAAGGCCTCGCGACCCTCGACGTCGATCTGCAGGTCGTGATAGCGCTGATGCGTCTCATAGTGAGCCTCGGCTTCGGGACGCGTCGTGGGAGCCATGACGTTCGCAAAGACCTTGTCGCCCAGAATCGGATGGCTGCCGACCTCGAGCTTCGCCGGATCGTTCTCCTCGAGCCAATCGATCAGCACGTCGAGGCCCTTGAGCATTCCACGGTACTCCTCGATATCGCCCAATGCACCGTAAATCATCTAAATCCCCTCTCGGATCGTTTCTTTGGCGGCTACTCGGCAAACGCATTACCGACGCTGTTGCCACCCACATGCGTCTCGACCAGGGTAAGGTCGGGATTGAACACGACAGTGTCGGCGTCGCGCCCCGGCATAATGCTACTGCACCTGTCGTCGACATGAGCTAGCAACCGATGCCGGGGCCGCAGCACAAGCTCCTACAGCTCGGTCACGACAACGCCGTTGTAAACCTCGTCCCAACGATCCATAACCAAATGGCCAGTCATGGGATCCATGGCATTGAGCTTGCCGCAGGTGTTGGCGGTACGCAGCACCGTCTCGTCGTCGGCTCCGGCAGCAATCGCATGTGCGAAGCCAGCAATGGTCGAATCGCCAGAGCCCGTAGCGTTGACGGCGGGGATATCGGGGGTCTTGGCGCGGAACGCACGGCCGTTATGGAAACCAACGGAGCCGGCAGCGCCCATGGATACGACGACCCAGGGGATATCGGAGAAGCGGGCGTCAGAGGCGAGCGCGGAACGGAGCTCGTCCACATCGTCGGTGGTAAAGCTCGTGCCCAGAAGGCCGTTAATTTCGGTCAGGTTAGGCTTAACCAGCTCAGGCTTGACCTCGGACTTGAGCGCAGCCTCAAGCGAGGCACCCGAGGTATCGAGCAGCACCTTGGCGCCGGCGTTCTCGGCAATGCCCGTGATCTTGGCATAGTAGTCCGCCTCAACGCCGCGGGGCAGCGAACCCGAGATGGTAACGACATCGGCCTTGCTCGCAAGCTCGGCGAACTTGGCGGTAAAGGCATCGAGTTCCTCGGGGGCAATCGTCGGGCCGCTCTCGAGCAACTCGGTCTGGTTGCCAGCATGAAGGATATTGAGACAGATGCGAGTCTCGCCCTTGATGGGCACAAAATCATTCTTAATGCCGTTGGCATCCATGAGCTCGGCCATATAGGCGCCCATATGACCACCAAGCAAGCCGGTTGCCACAACGTCGTCGCCCAGCTGGCCCAGGACGCGGGCCACGTTGAGGCCCTTGCCACCGGCGGTCTTTTCGGGCGTCACGCGGTTGACGTCGTCGATAATGAGCTCATCGAGCTGATAGCGCGTATCGACGGACGGGTTCATCGTAACGGTGAGGATCATTTCTAGCTCCTTATCTCGCAGGCTCCTTATGCCTTGCAAAACGAATTGGCTACATGCGACTACAGAATCTCGATTGTGAACGAGCGCACGATGGTTTCTTTGGGCTTGGCGATAAGGCAGCCGCGCTTGTGCTCAAGCACGTCATCCTCATCGGAACAGGTCGAGAGGCCGCCCCAGGGCTCAACTGCCACAAAATCACCCTCGGGCTTGCTCCACACAATGAGGTACGGGAAGCCCTCAAAGCTCAGGCGAACGCCCTTGTCCTCGCCCTTTTTGGAAAGCGTGACCTGACGGCTCTCGAGCACGTCAAAGATGGTCTCCGCAAAATCGAAGAGCTCATGTGACAGAGGCAGCGTCTTTCCCACCATGGGGTTCTTGGAGCGGTTGGTCACGTCAATCAATCCGGTCGAGGGAACGGCGGTGCAGAGCTCCGCAGCCTCGTCTTTCTCAAAACGCAACTCGTAGTCCGTATAGGCCTCGCCCTCGTCGAGCGGACACCTAAAGCCGGGGTGTCCACCGATAAAGAACGGCATGTCCTCGGTGCCCTCGTTGGTAACCTCATAGGAGACACGCACGGCGGCGTCCTCGAGCGTATAGCGGGCGACAAGCTTAAACGGATACGGATAATCGCTCAGCAGCGCGGCGTTATCCTCCGAAGCCAGGCACATCGCCAGCTCGTTCTCGCTCTGGCTCAGCAGCTTCCACTCCTGTTTGCGCGCAAACCCATGGCGAGCGAGCTTTACATGATGCCCGGCAAACGTCATGGCGTTGTTATCGCGCAAGCCTCCGCAAATCGGGAAGCAAATCGGTGCCTGGCCGGACCACACGGCGGGATCGCCCTGCCACAGATACTCGCGACCTCCGGCCTCGATCGAGGTAAACGAACCACCAGCCGTGGACACCTTAATAGAAATCGAATCGTTGGAGAGAGCGTATTCCATTGCCCATCCTTTCGAACAACTGCTTTTTGCTCGCAAGTACCCGTCTCGGCCCTAACCAAAGGACAAACCCGCGCGTTCATCGATGCGTCCGGTATCCCAGCCATGTAACGGGGT
This sequence comes from uncultured Collinsella sp., assembly GCA_900541045.1. GTDB lineage: Bacteria > Actinomycetota > Coriobacteriia > Coriobacteriales > Coriobacteriaceae > Collinsella. Next base: position 17,373 of record UQID01000019.1, on the reverse strand, counting down.
ACCATACAGACATTGATGCAATTACAGCTGAAAGGCCTTCTTATGCGAACCATCATCCTCTACGCCTCGCGCCATCACGGCAATACGAAAAAGCTCGTGGACGCCATCGTCGAGGCGCACCCCGAGATCGATACCCTCGACGTCAAGGCGCTCGGTAAAAACGAGTACCCCGACCTGCACGAATATCATCTGATTGGTGTCGCCACGGGCATCTATTACTCCGAGATCGACAAGGACATGGCACGCGTGCTCACGAACGTGCTGCAGCCGCAGGACAAGGTGTTTGGCCTTATGACCTACGGTGGCAAGAACAAATGGTACGGCAAGGATATCGATGGCATCTGCCGCATGAGGCAGGCCATCTTTATGGGTGTCTACGGCTGCCCCGGCTTTGATACGTGGGGGCCGTTCAAACTCGCCGGCGGTGTCCAAAAGGGACACCCAACCGCTGAGGAAATTAAGGGCGCCGTCGACTTCTTCGACAAGATCGAAGACGAGTATGGCGACATCATCGTCGAAGAGTACGCCAAGCGCGAGAAGCGCCTAGCATACGAGAAGGAGCATCCTGCAGGAGGCCTGGTGGCCGGCGTTAAGCGCACGGCAAAGAAGATCGCTAACAAGCTGTAACTGTGAAGGTGCTTTTGAGCGTTTAACCCATACGGCGGGTCCGAGTAGATTCGGGCCCGCCGTCTTTTTCTATCGTTACTCGGTAAAGGCGTTGCCGACGCTCTGGCCGCCAACATACGTCTCGACGAGGGTAAGCTCATGGTCGAACACGACAAAGTCGGCGTCGCGACCCGGCATGATGCTGCCGCACTTATCCTCGATGTGCGCGGAGCGTGCCGGCACCTCGGTTGCCATGCGAATGGCGATATCAGCGCTGGCGATGCCCCAGTCGACGATGTTCTTGACGCCCTGGGCAAGCGTGAGCACCGAGCCGGCAATGCTCTTGCCGTCGGCGAGCCAGCACAGGTTGTCCTTCATGATGACATCCATGCCACCACTGGTGTAGCTGCCCTCGGGCATGCCGCCGCAACCCAGACAGTCGGTGATGAGCACCGTGTGCTGCCAGCCCTTTGCCTGCAGCAGCGCCTTGATGGCGGCAGGGTTTACGTGCTTGCCGTCACAGATGATCTCGGCGTAGGTCTCGGGCGTGGACATGGCAGCGCCCACGACACCGGGCTCACGGTGATGCAGCCCGCGCTGGCCGTTATAGGTATGCGTAAAGCAGCTGGCACCGGCGTTGATGGCGGCGATGCACTCATCGTAGGTGGCGTCGGAGTGACCGATGCTGGTCACCACACCCTTGGCGTTCAGAGCAGCCGCATAAGCAGCGGCACCGTCGCGCTCGGCCGCCATGGCGCTCTTAACGATGCGACCGCCCGCAGCCTCCTGCCACTGATCGAAGACCTCCTCGGAGGGATCGATAAGATAAGCGGGGTTCTGCGCGCCCACGTGCTTCATGGTAAAGAAGGGGCCCTCCAGATAGATGCCCTGAATGCGAGCACCGCAGAAGTCGGGGCCGCGGCCCTCGTCCGCCTGGGCGATGGCGGCGCAGGCATCCTTGATCTGCTCGACGCCATCGGTGAACGTCGTGGGCAGCCAGCTGGTGGTACCGCGACGGGCGAGCTCGGTCGAGCTGATATCGATGCCCTCGGGATCGTTATCGGTAGTCGAGTGGTTATAGAAGCCATGGATGTGAGTATCGACCATACCCGGTGCGATCCACGATCCCGTGTAGTCCTTAATCTCGCAAGAGGGCTCGTCGGCCTGCCAGGCGCCAAAAACGCCATCCTCGACCATAAGATAGCCGCCCAGTTGCGGGCCTGCCGGCAAGAAGAACTTGTCAGCCTTAATTGCGTACGTGCTCATATGCACTCCTTGCTTCTAAAGCAGTTGACTGTGGTAATGCTTATACCCGGTCCATGTAAAAACAAAAAGCGCCCGCCCGCCGTTATGAGCGGACGGGCGCCCTTACAGGGGGACGCGATTAAGCGGTGAAGGGGTGAATCGTCACGCCCTTGACCACGCGGTTGACCGTGCCGGTGGGGCTCGGCGTATCGGGCGTGTTGCCCACGCGCACGGAGTTGAGCAGGCTGATAGCCTGGGCAAACATCACGAACGGCAGGGCAAGGTAGCCCTCGGGAAGCGCCTCGTAGCCCTTAAAGGTGAAGGACTCGCCCTCGTAGACGGTAGCGCCATCCTGCTGAACGGCAACGGTGTGCTGAGCGATCTTGTCGCCACCGATCTCGTTGAGGATGTCGATGTCGTACTGACGGGTGTAGGCGTCGTTGTTGACGAACACGAAGACGAGCGTCTTATCGTCGACGAAGGACTTAGGTCCGTGACGATAGCCCATGGAGGTGTCGTAGGAAGTAGCAACCAGACCGTGAGCGAGCTCGAGGATCTTGAGCTGGCTCTCCTGGGCAAGGCCACCAAAGGAGCCAGAACCCAAGTAGGTCACGCGGTTGAAGTCGCCAGCCAGGTAATCGGCGATCTCAGGCTCACGGGAGATGACCTCCTCGCCCATCTTGGCAATCGTCTCGACCCACTCGGCCTTCTGCTCGTCAGAGGCAGTGTCGAAAATAAGGGTGGAGAGCAGGGTCATGCAGGTGTAGGAACCGGTCATGGCGAAGCCCTTGTCGTTGGCGCGCGGGATGAGCAGCGTCAGCGCATTGGGATCATCGGCGGACTCGACGGCGAGCTTGCCCTCGGGAGCGCAGGTGATGTTGAGGAACTTGACGTTGTGGACGAGCTCCTTGGCAACGGCAACGGCGGCAAGGCTCTCGGGGCTGTTGCCAGAGCGGGCAAAGGAAACCACGAGCGTGGGATCCTCGGCGCGCAGGAAGTCGCGCGGGGCGCTCACGATGTCGGTCGTGGCGATGGGCTTAAAGTCGTAGAGATCAGTGTTGCCAGCGTGACGCAGGTACGGGGCGCAGGTATCGCCAACGTAGTCGGACGTACCGGCACCGGTGAAGACAACGGACAGACGACCCTCGCCCATAGCGCGAGCCTCGGCCAGGAAGGCCTCGATGGCCTCCTTATTCTCGCGATAGATGTTGAGCGTATCACGCCAAAGCTCGGGCTGCTGAGCAATCTCGGCCGTGGTGATCTGGGCGCCGAGCTCGGTGAGCTCCTCGACACTCTTCTCGAACATTTTTAATACCTCTCTCTAGAAGTAATCCTCTGACGTGCAATTATACACTTCGGTTGGTTATCTGGTAGTAACCAGTTAAATGCAAAGAATCACCATATGGAAACGATGCGAGCACTAGCTACTGCGCTGGTGGTAAACCTTGTATTTAAACTGATCGGCACGAGCAACCGAGAGTGTGTACTCCACTACCTCGTTTGACTCGTTATACGTAGTCCTGACCAAATCGAGCACAGGCGAGCCCTCGACAATTCCCAAAAGGTGGGCATCGGTGGGACGGGCTATGCTCGCATAGAACTCCTCTTCGGCCACGCGAATCTTTTGCTGAAAGTCCTGCTCAATCACATCGTAAAGCGGCTTACGCTCCAGCAGCGGTCGCTTTAGGGACAGAAATTGACGAACCGGTAGATAGCTGCGTTCGACCATCATGGGCATGTTGTCGGCAGAACGAAGGCGCTTGAGCTTAAAAATGCGATCACCGATGCGCAATCCCATATGCTCGGCCAGATTCTTATCGGCCTCCATCTCGCAAAACTCGAGAATCGTGGTCTCGGGTTCTCGACCCATCGCGCGCATCTGCTCGGTAAAGCTGTAGGACTGCATAAGATTGGTTGCTTTTGCCGAACGGTCGGTCACAAAGGTACCGCGACCGTGCTGCCGAACCACCAGTCCTAAACGCTCCAGTTCCTGCAGAGCCAGGCGTACCGTAGTGCGCGAGAGACCATAGCGCTCCGAAAGTTCGCGCTCGGAAGGAATCATGTCACCGGCGCGATATTCATGGTCAATCTTTTCGGTCAGAATATCGACCAGCTGATCGTACAGCGGTTGCTTACGCGCTCCGATCGCCATCCTATCCTCCCTTTTGCTCGAATTCGGCTAACTACCTAGGGTGTTATGCATTATCTGTCTGCCACACCCGAATCAACAAGAAAACAAAAGCCGCGCGCTCTTTCGAGCACGCGGCTTTTAACATACACATGGCTTAAGGGGTCGGGGTGTGAGCCGCGTAGGGACACACCCCTCAAGCTAGAGCCTTACCAGATGCTCGGCCAGAGACCAAGCGGGCCAGCGCCCAGGATGCCAAGGACGAAGAGCAGGAGAATGCCCTTGGTCGGGGTCCAGCTGTGCTTAGCGAACATGTAGTAAAGCAGCAGCGTAAGCATAAGCGGGACGAGCTTCGGGACGATGGTGTTGAGGGTGTCGGCAACAGAGAAGTTGACCGGATCCTCGGTAACGGTGCCGTAGGTAACGGACTCCATGCCGTTGCCCAGATCGGTGACGCCGCACTCGACAGCGTTGCCGTCGGCATCGGAAGCGGTGAGGGCGTTGCCGTCCTCATCGGTCATGGCGATGGTACCGGCCTCAGCGGTCTCGGTATCGATACCCTCCATACCGGTGAAGTTCTCGGCCTCCTTCTCGGAGACGATCACGGTAGTAGCGGAGAGGCCACGGGTGGTGCCGTTGGGGATCTGGAGGTTGATCTGGGTGCCACCCATGGTGACGACCAGGCAACCGACGACGAAGACGCCCATGATGGAAGCGGCACGCGTGAAGGCCTGCATGTTGGCGGTCAGAGCGTCAATAGCACTGGTGCCAAGCTTGTAGGACCAGTTCATGAGCCAGAAGCGCAGAGCGAACTGGACGACGTTGAAGATCACCAGGAAGATGATCGGTGCAGCGGCGTTGCCGTTGATGGCCATGTTGGAGGTGATGCCGGCCGTGATAGGCACGAGCGTCAGCCAGAACAGGGCGTCACCGATACCACCGAGCGGGCCCATTGCGGCGACGCGGACGGCGCGGATCGTGGGGATGTCAACCTTGTTCTGCTCGAGCGAAAGCACGATGCCCATAACAAAGGTGACGAGGAACGGGTGGGTGTTGAAGAACTCCAGGTTGTGGCTCATGGAAGCCGCAAGGTCGTTCTTGTTGGTGTGGATCTTCTCCAGACCGGGGATGATGGAGTAAAGCCAGCCAGCGGCCTGCATGCGCTCGTAGTTGAACGATGCCTGCAGGAAGCAGGAGCGCCAAGCCATCTTGTTGAGGGTCTTCTGGTCGAGCTGCGGAGCAGGAGTGAGATCCTCGTAGTGCTCCGGGATCACATACTCATTAGATGCCATCTTCGAAGTCACCTCCGTCAGAAACAGCTGCACCCTTCAGCTCGGTCTGCTGCTGGAAGTCCCAGAAAGCGATGCCGAAGCCGATGAGAGCGAGGATGAGCAGAGCAGGGGTTGCCAGCGAATCGTTGGCAACGGTGATGAGCGCGAGGCCAAAGCCCATGAGGAAGAAGCCCCACATATCGCGGTTCATCATAACCTTGAGCAGGACGGCGAAGCCGACAAAGCGCATCATGCCGCCTGCAGCGGAGAGACCGGTCTGCAGCCAAGTCGGGATGGCAGAAGCGATGGTCTGACCGATGGTAGCGCCAGCGATGAAGAACAGGGTGACGACGACAGCGAAGATCAGGCCGAGCAGAGCCATGGCGAAGTAGTTCAGGCGCTCGATGCCCTTGGTGTCCGCGTTGTGAGCCATGTTATCGGCCGTGGACATAAGCGGGGACATAAGCGTGAAGACCAGGGTAACGCCAAGCTGGCCAAGCAGAGCGAACGGAATGGCGAGGCCGACTGCCGCGTTGGGCTCGAGGCCCGTGGCGATAGCGAGAATGGCTGCCATGATGCCGCCGATGACGGCGTTAGGCGGCTGAGCGCCTCCGATCGGCATGTTGCCGATCGTCATGAGCTGATAGGTACCACCCACGAGAAGACCGGTGTTGAGGTCGCCAAGGATAAGACCGATGACGGCGCCGGTGACGATGGGCTGATAGAGAGACTCGAGGAAGTCAAACTGGTCGATTGCCGCGATGAACGTGACGACGAAGACCAGAGCGATCTGGATGATCGAGTATTCCATCTTGCTCCTCCTTTCAAAATGTATGTACGCACTTTGGATTTCACGTACAGAACGTCAGGGTTTCACTCCTGACAACGTGGATCACGAGGATTACGAGAAGAGCTTGCTCGTGTCCTCAACAGGCGTGCTCGGAACGCGCCTGATCTCCAACTCCACCCCCAATTCCTGCAGCTCTTTAAACGCAGCGACATCCTCGTCGTTAACTGCGACGGAGGTGGCGACTTGGCGCTTTCCTTCCGACATGTGCATGTTGCCGATGTTTACCTTCTTTATAGGCACACCGCCCTTGACGAGCGTAAGCACGTCTTCCGGTGTTTCGGCCACGATGAAGATCTTCTGGCGCGGGCTCGCCTTGCCAATGACGTCGATGGTCTTCTGCAGAGAGAAGAAACGCGTAGCGACGCCGGCGGGAGCGGCCATCTTCATGAGGTTCTGGCGCATGGTGTTGGACGCCACGTCGTCGTTGGCGACGAGGATGAGGTTGGAGCCCAGGGTGGAGTTCCACTGGGTGGCAACCTGACCATGAACCAGTCGGTTATCGATGCGGGTAAGAAGAATGTTGGGTTCTGCCATGTTGATCAGCTTCCTTTCGTTATTTGCTGACGACAGTTACTTGATCTCCTGAATCGCGTAACGCGAAACATCTACGACGGCTCCGGATCGGACTTTGATCTGGACCTTCTCGCCTTCGATGCCTTTGACGGTTCCGTAGATACCGCCGGCGAAAAGAACCTCTTGACCCGGCTTGAGCTCGGTGTGCAGCTCCTTGAAGTACTTCTGCTTCTTCTTCATGTTGATTTGCGACCAGATGGTGTAAATCAAGCCCATGATGACAAGCAGGCCTAAAAGGGCGACCGAGGAGCTCAGGACGTTGGCTCCGAAATCGGCCATTAGATGCCGTCCTCGTCGCCGAAGATATCCTCTTCGTCGGAGCCGGCAACGGATGCGACCGTCTGGGCGGTGATGCCCGTCTGGCCAACGGTCACGGCCTGCTCGCCAAGCTCGGCGAGCGTGGCGTTGCCGCGGAGGAACAGAAGCTCAATAACCATGGGAAGGTTGGTGCCGGTCAGAACCTCGACGTTGTCGACATCCTGGGCAATCATCATCGCCTGGTTGAACGGGGTGCCACCAAGCAGGTCGGTAAAGACGAGCACGCCATCGCACTCCTCGCGCATGGCGGTAATAGCGGCGCGGAGATCCTCACCGTAGGAAGCAGCCTGGTCGCCCTCAAAAGGAACGACGGTAAAAGCGGGCTGGTCGCCAGCAACCATAGCGATAGCGCTTGCGAGGCCGGGTGCGAACTGTCCATGACCGGTAAGAATAAAGCCAACCATTCAAATTTCCCTTCCGAAGGTGTGTACGATCTGAGTCCGATGATTTTCGGAAGCCAGCGGGCGCTCGCCCTTAAAGCTTCTTAGAAAGCGTACTTTGAAGACCAGTGGTTTCTAAACTGGTAGTAACCACGTGACGTGTTGTTGTCACTATATCACCCCAGAAGAGGTCGCTTTCGTTGATTCATACGGTAAAACGTTTTTGCACCGCTCACGGTGATAAATCGACCGTTTACCGGTCGTTAACACTTCTACCTGCGGTTTTGAAACCGTTCCGAAATGCTTTGGCAAAAGATCGGATCTTTTCCTGTGTCTAAACAACGCAGGGCGGCTAAAAATAGCGTGTAGAAAAATTGCAGGTCATTGTGAAGATATGTGAATTGGTCTTTTTGACTTAATACCAGTTAGAACCAGTTTTGAGATTATCGGTGAACGGTAGTTTTCGACCGTTCACCGGTTACTTGCAATCGTTTGCAGTTGTTTTCCCAGATGAATTAGGGAAGCGCGATGGAGCGCTTGCGCGATCACGGGAAGTTTTGGCATTTATCCTCATCCCCCGCGCGCCAAACTCCGGCATCCAAAACGAGCTAATAGCTCACGCTATTCGTCTCACAAGATCCGCTGGAACGTATCCAAATCGAATGAAGCCATCGACCGTGAACAGGCAATAGCCGATCTGAGGAAGCTCACTCGCATCTGCAAATGGGCCACAATCTGCACCACCGTGGCGCTCGCTCTGGGACTTCTCGCAGTCATTGCGATTGACCTTCTACTCATATTGCCTGGCCTCTCCCAAGGCTCGTGTCTCCAATCCGTAGAACTTCAAGCCGGCGAAGGGCCGTGCCTTGCTATCGTCGGTACCGATGCGCAGGCCCCACTTATGCTCGTCGCACACGATGGCCACACTGCCATAGGGAGCCTCTTGATGACATGCCTCGCGCTTACCATCGCGATAAGCGTGCGCAGGCTTTTCTTCAACATTGAAAAGGAAGGCAGGCCCTTTGACCTTGAATGTAACCAGACACTTCGTCGAGTAGGACATTTATTCCTTATCGGCGGCGTTGCCGTGAGGCTTCTTGGTGCCGTAATCACGGGAATGATACTCTCAGGATTTGGCGGCAGCTTTACGGATGCGTTCGTCGGCCAGTTATTCGAGCCCTCCATGCTCTTTGCAGGCCTGATTATTTGCCTGATTGCCAGTATCTTCCGCTACGGGTATATCCTGCAAAAACAAGATGACGAGTTGCTCTAGGGGGAATCCATGATTATTCTGCGGCTTGACCGCATGCTCGCCGAACGCAAGATCTCATCCAAAGAGCTTGCGGAACGCGTGGGCATCTCCCAGGTCAATATGTCACGCATTAAGACAGGCAAGGTTTCTGCCATACGTTTTTCAACTCTTGACGCGATATGTCGGGCACTCGACTGCCAACCGGGCGATGTACTGGAATATATGCCTGACGATGAAGCCGATAACCTTTTTGGACTTAAAGATTGATAGGCATAATTTAGCCACCAGCGCCTAAACGCAAATAGCCCGCTAGAACAACATCCGTTCTAGCGGGCTTATTCAGATATTTCGGTTACGCGCTCGGCGGCTCAGGCAAACCTTACGCAAACAGGCCGTAGATGCTGATGTTGGCCTTGGCGTAGAGGCCGTTAGCATACTCGGTCCACTTGGAGCTGGCGCTCGAGGCCTGCGAAGAATACTGCTGGTAGGCGGTGTAATAGGCGGTCATGGCCTGCTTATAGGTCGCACTATCGGCCGTAAAGGCATCGTCGGCAAAGGCCTTGGCATAGGTGCTGTCGGCGTCCTTCCAAGTGCCCTTCTCGCTATCCCACTCGTCACCGGCAAGGTTGATGATGTAGTCGGCGTAGTCCTTGCTCGCGGTCTCCTCGTTGCCGTCAGCAGGCTCGGTCGGAGCGGTCGGCATGCTTGCGGAGCTATCGCCCACCTTCTTCTTGTAGAGCTTCTGCAGCGTCGCAGACTGGCGGACGATCTGCTTGGCCTGATCCTTGGACACGCCGTACTGCGTGGCCATGGTCTTGTAGTCGGAGGTACCGATGGAATCCTCGGCGTACTGCTTCATTTCCTTGGAAGAGACGGTAATGCCCTCGTCCTCGGCAGCGTCCAGCAGAATCTGGTTGCGCACGTAGGACAGGATAACGTCGGCAGACGGAGCGGTGTAGTTGCCGTCGTCGTTCTTGACGGTGTCGAGGCTATACTGGCTCTCGATGGCCTCACGCGCGGTGATGTCGCTCTTCTTGCCGTTGTAGCTATAGCTTGCCACGGTCGAATCGAGCTGGTCCTCGGTCAGGGTCGCCGAGCCGACGCCCTTGCCGCCAAAACCGCCATTGCCGATAAAGAAGCCGACCACGGCAGCGATCACGACGGCGACCACAAAGGCGGCAATCATCGTCTTCTTGTGCTTGCAAGCGTGGTCGTCCAAGTCGGAGTCGTTGTCCTCATCCTGCTCCTCGGGCATCAGATTCTCGTCAGCAGCGTCCGCGGCGATCTTTGCCTCCAGGCGAGCGTCCTCCTCCTCGGCGGTCGTGCCGGCGGCAATATGCTCGGCAGACGTGCCGGCGACCAGGTCGATCTTCTCGTCCTCATCACCGTCGGGGCCTTCGCCGCGCTCGATGATCTGGATGCCGTCGATCTCGTCCTTCTCGTCCTTCTTTTGAATCAGACCCATATCAGTTACTCCTTGTTAGGAAACATAGTCCCCAATAGAATACGCCCGGCAGAGCGCCGGGCGTATTGATTCTTAGGTTATACGCAAACACTTAAGTACTATTTAGGCGTTTGCAGTGTGCATGCCTTAGGCCAGGTGCGCGATAACGGCATCGGCAAAGGCCTGCGTGCCCACCGCGCCCTCGACGGAACCGGTCTGGGCACGACGCACGTCACCGGTAACCTGCTCGCCCTCGTCGAGCGTGGCAGATACGGCGGCACGAATGCGATTGGCAGCATCGTTCTCGCCCAGGTGATCGAGCATCATCGCGGCAGAGAGGATCTCGGCCGTGGGGTTGGCGATATCCTTGTCCGCGATATCGGGTGCGGAGCCATGCGTGGCCTCAAAGATGGCGCAGTCGGCACCGATGTTGGAGCCGGGGGCCATACCCAAGCCGCCCACCAGGCCGGCGCACAGGTCGCTCACGATGTCGCCGTACAGGTTGGGCAGCACCAGGACATCGAAGTCGTTGGGGTTCTGGACCAGGCCCATGCAGGTGGCGTCGACGATCTTGTCGTTGAACTCGATATCGGGATAGTTGGCGGCAACCTCGCGCGCAACACGCAGGAACAGGCCGTCGGTCGCCTTCATGATGTTGGCCTTGTGCACGGCCGTCACCTTTTTGCGGCCGCAGCGGCGGGCGTACTCAAAGGCGTACTCCACAATGCGGCGGCTTTTGGCGATGGAGATCGGCTTGATTGAAATGGCGGAATCTGCGGCGAAGGTCTTCTGACCCGAGCGCTCGACAAGCTGCGAGAGCTCCTCTACCTCGGCAGCGCCCTCATCGAACTCGATGCCGGCGTAGAGGTCCTCGGTGTTCTCGCGCACGATGACCAGGTCAACGTCGCGGAAGCGCGAGCCGTCGCCCGGCTGCGACAGGCAGGGGCGCACGCAGGCGTACAGGTCGAAGTGCTTGCGCAGGGCGACGTTAACGCTGCGGAAGCCCGTGCCGACCGGCGTGGTGATGGGGCCCTTGATGGCAACCTTGGTCTCGGCGACCGCATCGAGCACGTGCTGGGGCAGCGGCGTGCCAAACTCGTCCATGACGCCGGCGCCGGCCTCCTGGACGCTCCAGTTGATCTGGACACCGGTGGCCTCGACCACGCGGCGCATGGCCTGCGTAATCTCGGGACCGATACCGTCACCGGGAATCAGGACTACATCGTGCGCCATAATCTGTTACTCCTCGTCTTCGGCGTCGTCAGATTTTTTAACGCTAGCACGCTTCTTCTTTTTGGAGAGATCCAGGCCAAAACGTTTAACAAGCATTTCGCAAATCTCACTCGAACGGGCCTTGAGATAGCTGCCCTTGCCGTTCTCGGCGTCGAACTTAAGGCGCAGCGCGAGCTTCTCGGCGACCTCGGCGTCGATCTCGCCCTGGCCAAACTCGTACAGGCAACCGAGCATGTCGCGATACTCGAGGTCGCCGTGGTAGCACTGGATGGCCTCGTCCAGAATGGGCCAAGCCTCGCGCGAACGCTCGACGCTCGTGGCGCCCCACACGCACAGCAGGCGGAAGGCGGCATAGCGCAGCGTGGAGGAAATCTCGTCGAACAGCGCGGTCTCGGCGCCCTCAAAGGCATCGCCCAGCTGCTCGGGGCAGGTGGTGGCAAGCGCCGCCAGGGCATCGAGGGCCTCCCAGCGGGTCTGAGCCTCGGGGCGGTCGAGTGCCTCGATCAGCGCGGGCACGCAGGGCACGACGCGCTGCGGATCGCGCTCGGCAAGCAGGTGCAGCACGCGGGCGGCAAACTGACGGATGCGGCGCGTGGGGCAGCCAAGCTCCTTGACCAGACGGTCGACGGCGTTCTCGTTCTCCTCTGCCAGCTGAAGCTGTGCCAGCTCCTCGTCGGTGAGCTGTTCTTCCTTGTTTTCTGCCATAGTTACCTCTTCTTACTATTTCTTAGCGTGCTTGCCAGCACCCTTGCTGTCATCGGTGACCGAGATGAGCTGTCGGTCGGCCGCGCCATTGCGGCGTGCGCGGCGACGCTCCTCGGCATCGCCCGCGTCGGCGGCGGCGCGGTGAGCCTTGTTGACGTTAAAGACCTCGTCGTGCTTGCGCCACGGACCCACGGACTCGCCAAAGCTCATCTTAAGGCCGGCGATAAAGCCGCCGAGCCAGCCGATCGGCGCAAACTGCACCAGCGGGAACAGCGAGAACACCCAGGTCAGCAGGACGACTGCCGCCGCCCCTGCAAAGTTGGCGATCCAGTAGTCGCGCTTGGTGATCACGCGCTTTTCGCACGCCCACTGGCCGCACAAAAAGCCGATGTAGATCGCAAAGAGAAAGAGCGCCAGCGCGAGCACCACGAACGTCCAGCTCATGGGCGCTACTCCCCGTGATGGTGGCCGCAGCAGCACTCGTGGCCGTCGTCATGGCCGTGGCCGCCGCAGCACTCGTGGTCCTCGCCATGGTGGTGGCCGCAACCGCACTCGTGGTCGTCGCCATGCTCGCCGCAACCGCAGCCTTCCTCGTGAGCGCCATGCTCTTCGGGACGATACTGCGACCAGTCCAGACCGGCGGCAATGGCGTCGGCCTCCTCCTTATAGAGGACCGTGATGGCCTGGGTACCCAGCTTGGCGCCGCCGATGGCGTCGAGCATGTCATAGAGCGTAAAGGCGACGTCGGCGCCGGGCAGCGCGAGCTCGCGATCATCGGCGTAGGCGAGCGCCAGACGCAGGTCCTTAATGAAGTGCTCGACCATAAAGCCGGGCTTGTAGTCGCCGTCGAGCGCCTTGGGCGCCAGGCTCTCCATGGCGCCGGACTTACCGGTGCCGCCCAGGATCATCTGGCGGGTCTTCTCCAGGTCAAGGCCGCTCAGCTCGGCAAATGCCATGGCGTCCGCCATGCCGACCATGCAGGCGCCCAGCGACACCTGATTGGCGAGCTTGGCAGCCTGGCCCTTGCCGGCGCCGTCGAAGCAGCAGATGTTGGCCGCAAAGGTGGCAAGGATGTCGCGGACCGGGGCGATGTCGTTCTCGGTAGCGCCCACGATAGCCGTGAGCGTGCCGGCGATAGCACCCGACTCGCCGCCGGTGACGGGGCAGTCAAACGCCATGCGGCCGGAAACCTGGGCGGCCTCGGCAATGTCGCGCGCCAGCTCGGGCGAGCTCGTGGTGAGGTCGATCAGCACCGCGCCGGGCTTAGTGCAGGCCAGCAGGCCGTCGCCCGCCAGGTAGAGTTCCTCGACCTCGGAGGGATAGCCCACCATGGTAAAGACGACATCGGCGTTCGCCACGGCGTCGGCCGGCGTATCGGCCCAAACGGCACCGCGCTCGATAAGCGCGGCGGCCTTGGACTTGGTGCGGTTGTTGACCGTGACGGGATAGCCGGCGTCCAGGATGTGGCCGGCGATGGGGGCACCCATGATTCCGGTGCCGATAAATGCGACGGAGAGCTTGTTTGCCATGAAACCTTTCCTTTTGGGTTGGGTGTTGTTACCAGGTTGAATACTCGGTGCCAACGTTTGGGCTGTGAGTTGGGATCGATTACGGCCGCGTTACTTGCCTACTGACCGCGCACGCGGCGGGCGATGCGGTCGGAAAGCGACGCCTTGTCGGCGCGGTTCTTGCCCCAAAACGCGCAGGCCACCATGCCGGGGCCCACGTGCGAGCCGATGGTGGGACCCACGGAGCTGCGAATGATCGTGACGTCGGCGCAGCCCTCCTCCTTGCGGATGGCGGCTTCGAGCCAGTCGCCGTCCTTTTCGGCATCGGCCGTCATAATGGCGATGGGCATGGTGCGATCGGGCACATAGTTCTCGCGGAACGACTTGAGAATGGACTTGAGCGCCTTCTTGCGACCGCGGTTGACGCCGATCAGCGACAGCGAGCCGGCCAGGTCGTAGGACAGCTCGGGTTTGACGTCGAGCTTTGCCGTGAGCTGTGCCGCCGCGGGCGGAATGCGGCCGCCGGCAGCCAGCGCGTCAAAGCTCTCGAGCGTAAAGTAACCGTGGACGTAGGTCTTTGCCTCGTTTGCCCAATCGACCAGCTGCTTGGCGGTCAGTCCCGCCGAACGCTGACGCACGGCCTCGAGCGCCAAGAGCGCGCCGGTCGCGCAGGGCAGAGCGTTGTCGACCACGTAGAGCTCAAAGTTGGGATACTCGGCGCGCACGGCATCTGCCGCCTGGCACGCGGAGTTGTAGCTCGACGACAGCGCCGAGGTAAAGCACAGGTAGACCGTGGGCGTGCCCTCTTTGGCGCACTCGGTAAAGAACTCGATATAGCGACCGAGCGACACAGCCGAGGTGGACACGCGGGCACCGGCGCGCATGCGATCGTAGAACTCCTTGGGTGTGATGCTCGACCAGATGTCATCCGTGCGCTCCTCGCCATCGATAATGAAGGGGAAACCCAGGATATCGACATCGAGGTTCGCGGCGACCTCGGGGCTAAAGTCGCAGCAGGTATCGACGACGATGCGGCAACGGTCCGAATGACCGGCGGATGCGGCCTTGTCCATCAAAGCGACTCCTTACGTAAAAAGGCGGCCACCCGCATGGGATGGCCGCCAACCGTTAACTCATGCAAGTTAACGTATTTTACTCGTCAAGTGTTTCGATGCGGGGCTTGATGATGCCATATCCACCATTCTTACGGTGATACACCACATTGATGAGGCCAGTTGTCGCGTTCTCGAACACGTAGAAGTCGTGGCCCAGCAGATCGGTCTGCACCAGCGCCTGCTCCTCAGTCATCGGGGTGACATCGATGACCTTCTCGCGGACGAGCAGGTCGTCCTCCTCCTCGGGCAGCAGCAGGTCGGCCAGATCCTCGACGCGCTCGACCGGTGCGACATCCGCTGCGCTGGCACCGCCCTGGCGGTTGTCCACGACCTTGGTCTTGAACTTGCGCAGCTGGCGGGTGACCTTATCGGCGGAGAGGTCGATGGCGGCGTACATATCTGCACCGTGCTCGGCAACGCGAATCACCGAACCGCGGGCACGAACCGTAACCTCGACAATTGCCGGGTTGGGGTTCGAGGGGTTCTTCTCATAGCGAAGTACAACGTCGACCGTCATGGGCTCGATATCGAAAACCTTGAGCGCCTCGCCGATCTTCTCATCCACATGCGCACGCAGAGCATCGGTTACCGTCGTCTTGCGTCCAGAAACCTTGATATCCATACGTGGCTCCAATCTGCCTCGGGGACTTACTGTACTGGCTATGTACCCATTGCCGTGCATTTAATCACGCGGATTCCTAAAGACCCGAATAACGATTGCTTGATACCGCATACCGAAGTCTCGCACTTTTCTGTGGCAAAGTGCGCTATGGGAGGGCGTCGGCGGCTTTGAATTTGGTCTCGAAAATTAGCTTTGACCTGCTGGTTTTATAGGGATGAAAAAGCCGGGCTCCCCTATTGGGGAAGCCCGGCAGTGCGTGTTGAAACCGTGAAGAGGTGTCTCTCCTAGTGCATAGGAGACGCCACCCCTAGCAATAACTAGCTGTTAAGCTTGTTAATGTCGTCGTCGGTGATGGTGTCTTCCTGGCTGGACGATTTGTCTTCGGAGGATGCGGTCTCATTGTTGGAATCGGAGGACTCGCTGCCGGAGGACATGGTCTCACTGGACTCAGAGTCGCCCGGTTGCACGTTAGCGCCCGAAACCGTCTTAGTGGTGAGGTCGTAGGGCATCGTGCCATACCAGACGCAGTGGACTGCCTCGAGCGTGCCGTCGGCCGTAATACCGTCGAGGGCATCGCTCACGGCACGGCACAGTTCGTCATTGGACGAGAGGCCCGCAACACCGAGCGTCGAGGGCGCCTCGAGCGCACCGACATAGGAGATCTCGCTCATCAGACGTGCAAGGTAGCCGCCGACCGTGGAGTCGCAGATCACATAGTCGACCTCGCCGGACTCGAGCGCCTCAAAGCACTCGTTGATGTTGGAGTAGGTCTTTTGGTTGGCGGTAATGCTCTGCTTGGCAAGCGCCTCCTGCGATGCCGAGGACATCTGGACACCCAGGGTGGACGTGTTAAGGGTATCGGTGGAAACGCTTAGCGACCCACCATCGCTGGTTTTACCGAACACGGAAGCGGCATCGTACAGGCAGGTGCCGAGCGAGCTAACGTCCCCGTCTGTGGAGTTGATCTCGCCGATAAAGATATCAGCCTTTTTGTCGCCGAGCGCGGAACCTGCCGAGGACGCATCGACAAAGGCGACCTTAAGGCCCATGCGGCTTGCGAGGGCGCGGGCAGCGTCGACTGCATACCCCGTGAGCTCGCCGTCAGCGCCCTGCATGGCCTGCGGCGCATCGGAGGTATCGAGGGCAACCGTCAGGGTACCGGGGGTGACCAGGGCATCATCCGACACCGCAGGCGTGACGGTCTCGTACTCGATCTGGTCGATCGTGGGAGTCGTGAACGTAGACAGCGGGTTGAACGCGCATCCGCTCAGGCCCAAAACGGCGATGACCGCTGCGGTCCCAGCACCTAACCGAGCCGCGTGCATCAAGCTGCCCCTCACCATGTCCACTACCCTGCCTTCTGTGTCGTATACGATCCGTGCGTTGCACGGAATATCAGATTGTTCCCACCAGCTGACCTGGTATTTGACCCCACACTTGCGCACCGGGGTGTTTGCTCGGGAGGCCGCAGCCACCTTCACGACTGGCCCGCTCGCCCGCGAGGCGGTATTGCCCCAAAGAAAGTAGAACGGACGGTGCGGCTTACATCTAGGACGCGCCATGATCGCGCCGCGCGCACGCGGTCGCTTACGTGGATCCCTTTGACCGCGTCTGTCTTGGACTAGGACGGGCATTTCGTCCGTCCGCAACCACAGCCTGGTAGGAACGTAGCGCATTATAGCTAAGTTCAAGCTAAAGTTTAAGGTTAGGGGCGTCATTCGCATCGCGAGTACAGATTTCGCAGGTCGGAGTGGGCTATTCGTGCCCCTGTGAAGCCCGGAGCTCCCCTACGGAGAGCTCCGGGGCACCCTTTTTGGGGTGCCGCGGCCAAAAAATGGCAAATATGAGTACTGTCACCAATTTAGTAACAGGCAATTTTGGCCTCTCGGACAGATTTTGCGCTCAGTGTCGCCAACCTGATGCTTAGTTATTCCACATTTGTTTATTATCTTCTTACTTTATGCCGCCTCCGAGTCCTAAATTCCTTGATTTTGCTGTTACTGAATTTGTAGCAGTACTCATATTTGCTATATTTTGGCCAGGGCTATGATTAACCCCCTATTTTCGAGGTAGCGCGCAGAGATGTGGTGTAAGAGGCGGGGCATGCCCCGCCTCTTCTCTTT
>UQID01000018.1 GCA_900541045.1 uncultured Collinsella sp. | reverse complement strand
ACTTCTAGCTTCGTCGGCAGCGTCAGATGTGTATAAGAGACAGACTGAGGTCAGGCCAATGACGCCGCCATGGCTATCGACGATCCACTTGGCGATGGCGAGCCCCAGACCCGAGCCCTGCGCGCCGGCATCGCGTGCGTTGTCGGCGCGGTAGAACCGTTCAAACGCGTGAGCTGCGGATTCCTGGTTCATGCCGATGCCCTCGTCCTCAACACTTATGTCGATCGTACCCGTGCCCGCATCGGGCGTTATGCCAAACGTGACGGTCGTTCCCGCACCCGAGTACTTGGCAGCGTTTTGCACGATCACGCGCAGAGCCTGCTTCACGAGCGCCACGTCGACAGATGCGTCGCAGCGCGGGTCGTTGGCAAGCGTGGTGTCGTACGCCAGCCGATACGTGTGCTCGGTATCGATCATCTGCGATTCCTCGCATACCTCGCCGACCAATGCGGCCAGGTTGGTATTCGCGCGCCGCAGGACCGTGCGCCCGGCATCGCCGCGCGCCAAAAACAGCAGCTGCTCCACGAGCTCCTGCATGTGCTCGCTTTCGGCTTTAAGGGACGCGATGGATTCCGTCAGCACGTCCGGGTCGTCTTTGCCCCAGCGGTCGAGCATGTTTACGTAGCCCTGAATCACCGCGATGGGCGTGCGCAGCTCGTGGCTTGCATCGTTGACAAAGCGCATCTGCTGCAGCTTGGCCTCTTGCATCTGGCGCAGCAGGCGGTTGAGTGCGACCTCGATGCTTGCCAGGTCGGCGTCGCCGGTGGTGACGCTCGGCGAGTCGACGCTTGCGCGCTCGATGGCCTGCTCCAGCGTTTCCATCTTGCCGCCGGAGAGCTGCATGCGGCCGAGCTCGTCCACGCGCAAGGCCAGGTCGTTGAGCGGCGCCATGGTGCGGCGCACGCGCCTCGCGCCGCCGAGCATGTTGAGCACGCTGATGACCTGCCAACCCACAACGACAAGGTAGAGAGGCCATAGCGTGACGAGGTCCTGCGCGAGGGGGAAGGTCTTGCTGGTGCGCGCAAGCTCGACGGTATAGGTGAGCGTTGTCAGGTCCCAGCCGCGCGCGGGCGTCAGCGACATGCCGTGAACGGTGGCGCCGGGAATCCAGCCTGCGGTAAACGCGCTGTCGGGCAGCGTCTGGTTGTATCCATAGACGAGGATCGCCGCCGCAATCACCATCAGCAGCAGATCGAGCCAGACGTAGCTCATCAAGCGGCACCACATATAGCCCCAGTTGATGGCGCGGGCGATGGAGGTGACGCGCTTGGCCTCGGTGTTACGCGCGGCAGACATAGCCCACCCCGCGCACGGTCTGGATGATGCGGGCGCTGCCGGCGTCTTCGATCTTGGCGCGCAGGTGCGCAATGTGCACGTCGACGTTGTTGGTGTCGCCCACGTATTCGTAGCCCAGCGCTTCGTGCGCGATGCGCTCGCGCGTGAGCACGGTCTCGGCATGCGCCATAAGCAGGGCGAGGACGTCGAACTCGCGAGCCGTGAGTGCGATGGGCGAGCCGCCGACCGTGACTTCGCGGCGGTTGGGGTCGAGCGCAACCGAGTCAACGGTAAGCGCGGCGGGGGAGGGCGCGGCAGCGGTCTGGGCCGTGTCGGTTGCCGGGGACATTGTGGCGATACCGGCGGCCGTGCCGCTCGCTACGCCAGCCCTGGCGCCGGCGTCGCCAACGCCCGAAGCCGTCCGCGCGGCCTCCGAGCGCTTCAGCGCCACGCGAATCCGTGCGAACAGCTCCTCGATCGCAAACGGCTTGGTCAGGTAATCATCGGCGCCGGCATCGAGCCCGGCAACCTTATCCATCACGGCATCGCGCGCGGTGACCATGATCACCGGCACGTCCTTGTGCTTGCGGACACGCCGCAGGACCTCCATGCCGTTGAGTTGCGGCAACAGCACATCGAGCAGAATCAGATCGTAGTCGCGCTCCAGTGCCAGGTCCACGGCGGTGCGGCCGTCGGCGGCGTGCTCCACCTGGTAGCCCTCGTGCTCCAGCTCGAGCGTCACAAAGCGGGCGATTTTCTCCTCGTCCTCTACGATCAGGATCCGTGCCATGCGTGCCCCCGTCTGCGATTACTTGTCGTCGTTCAGATTTTGCTTGATGTCGTCCGCGGCATCGGCGGCGTGATTCATAAGGTTGTTGATGCTGCCGGGCACGTCGCCGTCGCTGTCGATGCGGTAGCGCATGCCAAAGAACAGACCAATCAGCATCAGCCATATCGTGGCGCCCCAAGCAAACAGCGCGACGATGGGGATCAGGATGGGGATGTTGAGGATGATCGCACCGCGGCGCGTGGCGATAAACTTGGTGTCCAGGCTCAGGCGGAAGAGCTTTTTGAGGTACTCCCACACGCTGTCCATCTTCTTGGAGAAGTCGGTCTTTTCGCTCGACTTTTCGTAGGCGGCCTGCGCGGCGACCATCTCGGCCGAGGGCTCATCGACTGGCGCGGACTCGGTGGCGGCGTGCGCCGACGTGGTCTGGGTCTTGCCTTGCGACTCGAACCAAATGATGGCATCCAGAACGTTGCCGTCGGCAGCGTCGAGCGCGGCCTTGGCATCGGTGTAGCTCACGTTGCACTTGGTGCGGATGGTTTCAACTTTTTCGAGGTCGTCCATGACCTGTCCTTTCGTTCGATGGGCGCGACGCCGGGCGATCTGCCCGGGCGCGAGCGCTGCGTTCGGCGGCTTGCGTGGCACCGCCCCGCCCTTGGTCGAACTCTATAGTGCAGGTTATAGATTAAGCGATTCTTGAGCCAAGATTAATGTTGGATGAGTTTTTGGGTGGTGTGAGGGAGGAGCGGAATGTGTCTATTGGGTTGCGCGGGGGAGAAACGACTCACCTTTTGGGCTGCTGCCGACGAGGTCTAATACTTTTCCCGAGAAGTGAACGAGCTAAATCGGACCCCCGAAGCATCGACACTTTAGAGGTGCCGTTTCCTGCGGTTTCGGTGCTGGAATCCTGCGATTTTGCCGACGAAAAATGTGGATGCTTCAGGGGTCCAAAAACAGACGTTCACTTCGCGGAAAAGTATTAGACCTCGATAGCGGGGGATGGGGTGCCGGTGCAAAACGGCGTTATGGGTTGGTCGAGCAGGTGGTTTTGAGGCGACTGGGACATGGCGGGCGGTCGATCACCTATACTGGTTGGGCTCAACTGGAGAGGTGATAACTAGTTATGAAATCAATCAATGTTGCAGCAGCGGTTATTCAGAAGGACGGAAAAATCCTGAGCTGTCAGCGCGGCTATGGCGAGTTTAAAGACGGCTGGGAATTTCCGGGCGGCAAGCTCGAGCTGGGCGAGACCGGCGAGCAGGCAATTGTGCGCGAGATTCAAGAAGAGCTCGAGGTCACGATCGGTAACCTCGACTATCTTTGCACGGTCGAACACGATTACGAGACGTTCCACCTGTCGATGCAGTGTTACCTGGCTAACATCCTTTCCGGGGAGTTCAAAGAGCACGCTCACGAGGACATGAAGTGGCTCGATACCAATAACCTGTGGGATGTCGATTGGCTTCCGGCTGACGTTAAAGTCGTTAGGGAGCTTGAAAAGAAACTCGGGCTTAAGTAAGAAAGGGGCGGGCGCCACATGGTGCCTCGCCCCTTTTTGTCACTCTGCCTCACTCAAATCGCTGAGCATAAACTCGTAAACGTCCTGCCCCACGGGCGCATTGAGCTCATATTCGATTTCGACGGCGTTGTCGCCGCTCTTAGTTTAATAGCTTCGAACTCGCCGGTCGGATGCATTTCGCCTAAGAAATAGAACTCCTTGCCACCCTTATCGTCCTTGTTCTTTCGCATAAACAAATACGTCTTCAGGCCGTTTCCCGGCCATGCCTGCAGTCGCAGAATCTCGGGGGAGTTGAGCTTGCGGTTGCCCTTCGAGATTGCGATGAGCTTGCTCGGCGAAACAAAGCGGTCTTCATACTGAATTGACTCACTAATGTCGGGCGCCTTGTCATAGTTAATAAACACGGGGAATGTATTGGTCTTCTCGTCGTAAAAATAGCCGCCAAGATTTTGGCCGTTGATGTTCTTTTGCCAGTTCATCAGACGGCAAACCTCTTCGTACGTGTACTTGGCGTTGAGAACGAAATTTGTGTTTTCATACGTCTCGGCATAGTCGAGTCGGTTACGCACAATACCAAAATCCAGCACCTCGAGAATCTGACGCTTGAACTCTGCGTTGCGCAGGGCGCTCGCAAACACTTCGGTCAGTCGAGGGCCGGTTCCATCATCGATAAGCAGGGACACGAAATCCTTGGGAGTGGCGAAGTCGCCCTTAAGGACTGCAATTGCCGACCTAACCGCGCTGTCCTTAAGCTGCGTGCGATAGTTCCTAAGCGCGGCCTCGCGCATATGCCGATAGCCCTCGTGTCCGGCTTCGACGAGCGTTTGAAGCAAATAGAGGTCTTCGAATCGCTTGCCCGCGGCGAGCTTTTGCGAAATAAATTTGAGAATCTTGGTTTGATCAGAGGAAAATTGAACCGTGTAGTCCGGCTCGTATTTGGAAAGAAATGCGTGGTAGGAGCCTAAGCCGCTATTCTTGAAGATAAGCAGCGGATCGATAGAGCCGTTACGATCAAATTCGAGCAGCGAGGGGATCTTGCCGAGTTTTTGACGTAAGTCGAGATATTCGTTTTTCAAAAACCTGACGGAGGTGAAATCGCCGCCGTCGATGGCCTTGTAAATGCGTGCCTCGGAAATACGATCGAAGCTCACGGTCGAGCATCCGGGGATCGCCGAATCGCCCTCTTGAACAAGACGGCGCAGGCGGTCTTTGTTATACGTCTTGTCACCCGAAAGCGCGATGGGCACCAAGAAGTTGCTCTGGTAGTTGCCAATAAAGTCGAGCACCAGTGCGTATTCCTTATCATCATTCAGGCGCAAACCTCGTCCGAGCTGCTGAATAAAGATGATTGCGGAGTCGGTGCGTCGAAGCATGATGATCTGATTGAGCGAGGGGATGTCGACGCCTTCGTTCATGATATCGACCGAGAAAATGTACTCGAGCTCGCCGGCTTCAAGTCGGCTGATCGCGGCATCGCGGACCTCATCGGAATCTTGACCGCTAATCGCAACCGTTCGATATCCGAGAGCGTTGAATTTGTGTGACAGTTCCTTGGCCTCGGCGTTTCGATTGCAAAAAATTAAGCCCCTGCGATTGCTTTTGGTGACGCTATATTCTTCGATCTTCTCGGTGATATGACGCACGCGCTCGTCGGACGTCAAACGCCCGAACAGGGCGATATCTTCGACCGTTTCGTCGTCAATCTCCAGATCGTGAATGCCAAAATAATGGAAGGGGGCAAGCATCTCCTCGGCCAAAGCGTCCTGCAGCGTGATCTGGAACGCGATGACGTGATTGAAAAGGGCAAAGACGTCATAGCCGTCGGTGCGATTGGGTGTAGCGGTCATGCCCAGATAAAACCGAGGCGTAAAGTGCGACATGATGGATTGGTAACCCTGGGATCCCGTGCGGTGGGCCTCGTCGATAACGATGTAGTCGAACTCATCGGGACGGAAATCGCTCAGATGTTTGGCGACCGAAGAACACATGGCAAACACGCAGGTAGCATTGCTTATATTCTTGCCAGTTTGATAGGTGTCGAACGTATAGGTACTACCTAAGAGGCGTTCGTAGCTTGCGCGGGAGGCGTCGATAATGCGCCGACGGTGCGCAAGAAAGAGGACGCGCCGGGGTTTAGTTGCGAGCACGTCGAACGCCGAAAGGAAGGTCTTGCCGGTGCCGGTTGCCGAGACCAGCAGGGCGCGGGTCTCGTCCTTGCGGTGGATTGCACCGAGCGCCTCAAGGGCGCGCTGCTGCATTTTATTGGGCTTGATTTCTTCGAGGTCATTCTGCGCCGGCGTTTCCGCAGATTTGAATGTCGGTTTCGATTTGGGCTTTGGCGGACGTGCCGATCGATATGCGGCATAGTTCTCAATCCAGTCTTGGGAAAGCAAAACGGTTGAGGTATCGTTCCACAACGAATTGAACTCGCCCCTCAGTTCGTTGAGTAGGCGGCTGTTCTCGACAGTCTGGTACAGCACATTCCATTCTTTATTGCAGGTGAGAGCGGTCTGCGTCATGTTGGAGCTGCCGACGATGACCGTGCTGGTTTCGCCCTTATCAAAAATGTATCCCTTGGCATGCAAATTACCCTGGAATACGCGAACTTCCATGTTGTCGTATTCCAGGAGCTTGCGAAAGACATCGGGTGAGTTGAAGTTGAGATAGGTGGACGTGAGCAGCCTGCCCTTAATGCCACGCTGCTTGAGCTCCTGGAACGTCTCGACCAGGATTTGAAGGCCGCCGTCTGCAACAAACGCTACGCAAAAGTCAAAAGAGCCGCAGGTTGAGAGCTGCTCCTTCATAACGGATAGTAGTGTTCCGCCTGTCGCCTTCGAGTTGGCGATGAGCTTGGGTGAATCGTTCTCGCGTGCAAGCGAGTCGAATTCAATATCAATCTGCTGCTGCGTAGTCATCCCGGCCAAACCTTTCGAAAGACTATGTTGGCGCCAGGATAACAGATCGATCGTTCGTGTTTTGGGCGGCTTTTCTTTCCGGTCTCGTTTTATAGGTGGTTGGGAGGAGACGTACTCTCAATAGCAAGCGACTTCCACGGCCCAGCGTCGTCCGTTGTCTGCGCCTTGGCGTGGCCTCGCCTGAATCCGGTTGCAAATGACCCGGAGACGATTCTGCAAGTTTTTGTCACTTGTAAGAAAAACTTGCATAATTCGCAAGTTTTTGTCATGCTGTGAGAAAAACTTGCAGATTGGGGCGAACGATGAACAGCCGGATGGTCCCTAGAAATCGATATCTCGAAAAATTGATTGCCTTTCGTGACGCGGATGTCATTAAGGTCGTGACGGGCATGCGTCGCTGCGGCAAGTCGACGCTTCTGGACATGATGCGCAATCATTTGGAGGATGGCGGCGTGCCATCCGAATGCCTATTAACCTTTAAAATGGAATCTTTCGAGCTGGAGGGTGTGCGCGATTGGCGAGAGCTCTATCGCTACGTTGGCGGCCTAATGCCTGCGGGCAAAAGGTGCTATCTCTTCTTCGACGAGCTCCAGGAGGTTGCCGGATGGGAGAAGGCGATTAACGCACTTCGTGTCGACCGGGATTGCGATATATACGTTACGGGTTCGAATGCTTTTCTCCTCTCGTCTGAGATTGCGACCTTAATCTCGGGCAGATATGTCGAGATTCGGATGCATCCGCTCACTTTTTCGGAATATGTCGACTTTCTTGGTCCGACTGACGTCACGAATAGGCTCGCTGTTTTTGGTCGGGAGGACATTGTTGCGCTCGACGATCTTCTCGACCGTTATCTTGTGTTTGGAGGCCTGCCGTTTCTCGCTGCTTCAAAACTGCCGGAGCAGGAAATGAAGGACTATATCTGGAGCACGTACCAAACAATCGTCGGGCGCGACATTTTGGCTCGCGAGGCGCGTCGGGGTAGACGGTCGGTGACGAGCAGGAGTGTGCTCGACCGCGTCACTTCCTACTTGGCTGATAACATTTCAAACCCGACATCAATTAATAAGATCGTTGGAACGCTGGCAGAGAACGGGGCGAAATCCTCGCACGGCGTCGTGGACACTTGTGTGTCTGCCCTTGAGGAGACCTATATCTTCTCGCACGCGCGCCGATTTGATATTAAGGGTCGGGACATTTTGAAGACCGGTGGCAAGTTCTACATTGAGGATCTGGGGCTTCGAGCTTTCTTGGATGGGTATCGCGGCAGCGACAGCGGGCGTGTTCTCGAAAATGCCGTTTACAATCGCCTTGTCTATGACGGATACCAAGTCTTCACAGGTCATCTTCGAGATGCCGAAATCGACTTCGTTGCAATCGGTGACGGCTCGGATCGTAAGTTTATTCAGGTCACAGAGTCGATTGACGAGGAGGCGACGCGCAAGCGCGAACTGCGTCCATTTGAGCTCAGGTCGCTCGAGAAGATTACGGGCGGTTACGAGAAGATCATCGTCGTTCGTCAGGGGAGCCATCCGACCGACATCGACGGCATCAAAATCGTTTCTGCAGTCGATTTCTTAATGGGTAGGCTTGGGGCTTAGGGCGTTTGGAGCGCGTCTTTTTCTATGCCTAGCGACATTGCCACAGCTCGTGATGTCGCCGGCTTCTTCCTTTCCGTCGGGCGGCACCAACTCAGCTGATCCGTTGGGGATGGAGGAAAGCGGATCATTTTCGGCGCGCCGCAGGTGATGCGAATCCTGCGGCGCGCTGTTTTTTGCGCGAGGGCTTTCAGCTGTGTCCGCACGACATGTGACACTTACTCTGCCGCCCTGCTCTGCCGCGGCGGCATGTACCTGAACAACGACCCTCTAAGGAGTTCGATTTTGATGAGTGACAACACCAAGCATCTCGCAAAGAAATGCGTCAAGGACGCGGGGTCGTGCCTCGTGTTGTGCCTTGCCGGCGCAGCGGTCGCGCTGCTGGCTGTTCTGGGGCCGTTCGACGTGCTCCGAAGTGTCAGCTCTCTGCACGTTTGCATGGCCCTTGCCGGCGCCATGATAACCGGCGGCGTGCTCGATCTGATTTTTTGGGTGCTTGACCCGTTTGGATGGAAAAATGAAGGGTAAGCCCTAAGGGATGGATGCCCCGCAGCAACAGGAGGTCCCCGTGATCTGGTTTACCAGCGATACTCATTTTGGACACGAGAACATGCTACGGCTTAGCGATAGGCCTTGGTCGGCTGTTGCGCAGATGAACGACGCCATGGTCGCCAACATTAACAGCAAGGTTGCTGCGGATGACGAGCTCTACATCTTGGGCGACTTCAGCTTTAAGATGACGGTCCAAGACGCCTATGAGCTGCGCAAAAGCATTACATGCAAGCGCGTTCATCTGCTGCCCGGCAATCACGATAAAGACTGGACGCAGTCTGCGGTAGCGGATGCTTTTATCGTTGAGCCGCCCATTTGCGTGCTCAAGATCGACCGCCAAAAAATCGTGCTGAGCCACTATCCTATGGCTGACTGGCAGGGCATGTCGCACGGCAGCTGGCATTTGCACGGGCATATCCACAGTTGCGGCGGCGCGTACAACAAGTTCAACCTCAGGCAGGGGCTGCTGCGCTATGACGTGGGCGTGGATGCTAACAGCTACGCCCCCGTGAGCCTGGAAGAGCTCAGGTCGCGGTTTGCACAGGTAGACGAGCCGGTGTGTTGCGTTAAATGGCCGTGGTGGGTCAACGCCACGGGTGACGAGCAGATTGAGCACGATCTCGAAACATATAAGAGGGAAGTGGTAATCCGATGACGGTCTATGTGACGGGCGATATTCACGGCGGCCTCGACATGCAAAAGCTGCGCGATTGGGAGCTTGGGGATAGCCTGACGAGCGACGACTATCTCATCGTCGCCGGCGACTTTGGCTTTCCGTGGGATTTCTCTGCCGAAGAATGTGCCGACATCGCTTGGCTGGAGTCGCGCCCCTATACCGTGCTGCTCGTCGACGGCAACCACGAGCGTTTCGATCACTGGGCGGAGCGTCCCATGGAGTTGTGGCACGGTGGGCTGACGCAGCGCCTGTCGGATACCTCTCCCATACGGCGCCTGACGCGCGGCGAGGTTTTTGAGCTCGACGGCTCAACGATTTTTACCATGGGCGGAGCCACGAGTGTGGATAAGGAATACCGCATTCCCTATTCCAGCTGGTGGCCGCAGGAGCTGCCGGACGAGCGCAACTTTGAGGAGGCGCGGGCAAAGCTCGACAGCGTGGGTTGGAAGGTCGACTACGTGGTCACCCACACCTGCTCGACGCGCATGCTTTCGCCCACGCTTTATCCGGCACCCGGCTGGAATTACCCCGCCGTTGATCGGCTTACGGCATTTTTCGATGAGCTGGAAGATCGCATGGACTACAAGCGCTGGTACTACGGGCATTTCCATCGGGATGCCAACCCGGTCGAGCGTCACACCGTACTCTACGACTGCATCGTTCACCTGGGCGACGAACTCCAACCCTGGGATGTTGCGTAGGGGCGCGGACGCATGAGCTTCGTGGCGAACCAAAACCGATTTGTTAAGGGATTTACTCCCAGGCCGGCTTGCGCTCGAGCAACGTTTTCGCAGCTTCAGGCGTGGGAGAGTCAAGTATTTCGCAGAACTCATCGAACCCCTCTGGCGAAAGCTGGGTTGTTGATACTTTGGCAATGTCGCTATCGAGGTGCTCGTCAGGGCAGGCTGTCGTCTGTTGCATGCCTGTCCTTCCATCCATAACGATGTTCTCCCGGTGTGCGCGGATAACGTCCCAGCTAAAGTGCTCGACCAGCTGCTCGGCAGAGCGTGGCGTGGCGTCCGGCGCGATGCCCGTTTGCCCGGCGAGCCAGCCCAGCAGCGCCTCGGGCGTGCCAAAGCGGGCGCGGAGCTCGCCCAGGTCCAGATCGCGGTCGCGCTTGGAAAGGCGGCGGCCATCCGGTGACATGAGCAGCGGAATATGTGCGTAGTGCGGCGTGGGAAGTCCCAGCAGATGCTGCAGGTAGATTTGGCGCGGCGTGGAGCCCAGCAGGTCGCATCCGCGCACGACCTCGGTGACGCCCATGGCAGCGTCGTCGACCACCACGGCTAGCTGATAGGCAAAAACGCCGTCGCT
Source organism: uncultured Collinsella sp. (assembly GCA_900541045.1). Taxonomy (GTDB): domain Bacteria; phylum Actinomycetota; class Coriobacteriia; order Coriobacteriales; family Coriobacteriaceae; genus Collinsella. The sequence goes on along the minus strand of UQID01000018.1, from coordinate 39,404 downwards.
GCGGCGCACCAAAAAATCGCCGCACTCGGTGGCGAGTGCCTCGCATTGGGCCCCGTACGTGCGGTCCACGAATTCGATCACGTCGCCTGCGAGGTCGTCGATGTCGGGCACGCGTAGGCGCGTGGCCGGGGCGCGCAGGGCACTGCGGCGGGCGACCTCTTCGGCCGAAAGGCCTCGGCAGGCGCCGCGGTAGATGGGCGTGCCGTCGCTGGCGTGCGGCGCGCTGGCGGCGTGGAGCTCGGCGCGCGTGCAAAAGCAGGGATAGGTGAGGCCGGCGTCTTGCAGCTGGTGCAAGGCGCTCTCGTACAGGTCGAGGCGATCGTGCTGGTAGTAGGGGCCTTCGTCCCACTGAAGCCCTAGCCAGGCCAGATCGTCAATCAGCTGAGCGGCAAGCTCGGGGCGCTTGCAGCGATCGTCCAGGTCCTCGATGCGCAGCACGATGTTGCCGCCCTGGCTGCGGGCCGAAAGCCACGAGCACAGGCAACTGAACACGTTGCCCAGGTGCATGCGGCCCGAGGGCGACGGGGCAAAACGGCCCACGACAGGTGCGGGAACGGAGGCGGGTTGCGACGTTGGTGCATCCGCGGCGGGCGTTACTATGTTGCGTGTTTTGATATCCATGCGGACGAGTATAGCGCGGGGCACGGTAGGGAAGGCGTTTCCGTGGCTCGCAAGTTGGCGGCGCTGCGCATTGCGCACGGTGGGTCTGCGGCCCAACGTCTCGATCGCCGTACGCCGACTCGGCCTCACAAACGACAGAAACCCCGGCAGCTCTTCGCAACTGCCGGGGTTTCCGCGGAAAAGGGGGGCATGATCCTCGAGCGAACGGCAAAGGGGCAAACCGTTTTCGCTCAATTGTTTTATGCCCCTCGACTGGCGGCTCAATCAGCGTATGCCGCGCCCACACAAAGCCGCTACACCTGTGACGGAGCTGTGAAGTGGTATCTATTGCTGGCGCGGGGCTCAGCCCAAGAGCGTCTCAAACGACAAATTTGTTGCTGTCTGTCGGTTCAGCCCAATGATCCGTTTTCCTCCGTCCCCAATGGATCATTTTCTAGGTGCCGGGGTGCGGGCGTGACTTTCATCCCGTTTGGCGCTCCGGTCGCCTAGATATTCGTCATGCGTACCCGCAAACGTGGGACAATGGCGCTGTTGGTTTTACAGACAAAGGATGTGCCTATGAACACCCTCGCCGCCAAAGTCAGCCGGCAGCGCCGCCCGTTTGCGCGATTTGTTTCCATTTGCGCGCTCGTCGCGTGCGCACTGCTGCTGTTGCCCGCCGTTGCACGTGCCGACGGCTACTCCATGACCCAAACCTATATCGGTGCCACGGTCGAGGCCGACGGCTCGCTGACCGTTGTCGAGGGACGCCAGTTTGATTTCGATGACGACATCAACGGCGTGTTTTGGGAAATCAATACAGGCTCTAACCAGCAGGGCGGTGCGGCGGGCGTCAATGTGCTGAGCGTCGAGGAAGACGACACCGCGTTTAACAAGGTCGACAGCGCAAACAAAGGCGACAACGGCGTCTATACGGTTGAGCAGTCCGACAGCGGCGTAAGAATCAAGGTGTTCAGCCCCCACGAGAGCGGCGACAGCGCGATCTATTACGTGAGTTACACCATGACCGGTGCGGTTATGAACTGGGCCGATACCGCCGAGCTCTATTGGAAATTCGTGGGCGACGGCTGGTCCGCGGATTCCGATGACGTCGAGATGGAAGTGCACTTCGCAAATGCCGCCGCCGGGACGGCGGCCGTCAAGGGCGATAACTTCCGCGCATGGGGCCACGGCCCGCTGACGGGCGACGTATCGCTCGATGCGGATGAACCCATGGTCACCTATACCATTCCCTGCGTGCATCAGGGCGAATTCGCCGAGGCGCGCATCACCTTCCCCAGCGATTGGGTGCCTTGGCTTTCCGCTTCGAGCGAGGAGCGCATGCCGACAATCCTGAGCGAGGAGAAGGCATGGGCCGACGAGGCTAACGCCCGCCGCGCTCACGCTCGCATGATTGCCAATGTACTTGCCGTACTAAGTGTTGTCGCGGCGGTGGCCTTTACCGGCACAATCGTTGTGCTCAAGCTGCGCCGCCGCAAGCCCAAGCCGCTTTTCCAGGACGAATATTTCCGCGATGTGCCTTCGGCCGACCATCCCGCTGTGCTTTCGGCCCTCATGAGCTGGAACGAGGTGCCCGATCAGGCATATATCGCCACGCTCATGAAGCTCACCGACGACCGTGTGATTAAGCTGGAGCAGGCGACCGTGACTAAGGCTAAGAAGGGTCTGTTGGGGCGTGAAAAAGAAGAGCAGACGTATCGCGTGACGGTGAGTGATGCGGGCTGGAAGTCGGCCAAGGGCATTGACCACATGGTGCTCAAGGTCTTCTTTGCCGGTGCTAAGCCCGACGAGAACGGCGATCGCTCGCGCACGTTCGACGAGCTGCAGCACTACGTCAAGCAGCACGCTACACCCGTGGGCGACAAGCTCGAGGACTATCAGAACACCGTTAAGGGCAAGCTGGCCGATAGCGAGTACGTTGCCTCGGACGGCATTGTCGCAATGGTGTTTTGCCTGGTTCTTGGTATTCTGATCGCCTGTATTCCCGCGGGATCCATCTTCTTTACCGACGGCGCACAGGCGAACATTATCGCCGCGGTTATCTCGGTGCCGATTGTGCTGGTGGGTATTGGCGTGGGCCTTACGTTCCGCCGCTTTACGCCGGAGGGCGCCGAGGTGGCGGCTCGCTGCAAGGCGCTCAAGCATTGGCTTGAGGATTTCACGCGCCTAAAGGAAGCCGTTCCGGGCGATCTGGTACTGTGGAATAAACTTCTGGTGATGGGTGCGGCGCTGGGTGTTTCCAAGGAAGTCCTGCGTCAGCTTGCCGAGGCTGTTCCTCCCGAGGTGCGCGAGGCCGACGGTTTCTACGACAATTACCCCTGCTACTGGTGGTACTACCATCATTACGGCAACGAGTCGCCGATGGATTCGTTCGACGGCGTGTATCACGAGAGCATCCGTGAGCTGGTATCGAGCTCCGACAGCTCGAGCGGCGGCGGAGGCGGCGGCTTCTCGGGCGGCGGAGGCGGCGGCGTCGGCGGAGGCGGCGGCGGAACGTTCTAGCGGTCGTAAATTATGGGATGGGCTTTTCTCGACAGCCGTCGGGGGAAGCCCATCCCTTTTTATGCGCTACCTACGAAGACTGTCCCCAACGACTAGTCACTGGGGACGTTCCTAAATGACTAGGTGTGGCTGCTGGGCCTAGGCTGTTAGGTCGAGTTCGTAGAGGAAGCTTTCGCGCGGCATGTCGTGACGGCGCTCTTCGCGGTTGGCGCGGTGCGTGGCCGTGCGCTTAAAGCCGTGCAGCTCGTAGAACTTCCACGAGCAGTTGGAGTCGGTGTACAGGTGTGCCCTCGTCGCCCCGCGCGAGGACAGGTACGAGACCGCGGCATCGAGCAAAACCGAGCCAACGCCCAGTCCGTGGACATCGCGATCCACGGCAAGCAGCGTGACCTCGTTGTCGTGTGGCAATGGGCTGCTTTCGAGCAGGCGGTTGTTGGTTCGGATGGTTGCGCGCACAAACGATAGATACTCGGCGCAGGCATCGGGCTCCAGCTCGCGCATTTGCGATAGCAGCGCGCGTTCGGTATCCATCCAATGCTCCTTAACGGTGGCGCCGGAGCTCTGTCCCGCACGCGCGAGCGAAATGCCGCGCGCCTGACCGTCGATTACGGCAACCTGCGAAAACGTCGACGACGAAAGACAATAGGCGAGGTCGCACGCGGCCTCAAGGCGGTTGTACTCATCGTTATCCGAATTGTTATGCCAAAGCTGCTGCAGAATCAGCGCGATGGCGTCGAAGTCTTCGGTATCAAACGGTCGGTAGAGAACCCGCGAGACCATGGTGCCTCTTTCTTTTGCGGATGCATATCGAGCACAGTTCTACCACGCTATTGGTATCTAATTATGGTGCCCCTGTGTTCCATGAACTCACCGTGCCCGGTGCCGTGCCCATCCCCTCCGCTCGCAAACTTTTTCTGCACATGCGCCCGTTGCGGGGTGCAACGTCGCGCTCGATGCGCTACATTGAATCAGTATTTTCATTGCCGCTGCGCGAGCGCTGCAGATCGACGTATCACCGACTCACAGAGCACGGCGGCGTACCAGACAGGAGGACTGCATGGGATCTGATGTGAAGATCGCACGCGCGTTGATTTCGGTTACCGATAAGACGGGTGTCGTCGATTTCGCACGGACGCTGGTCGATGACTTTGGCGTCGAGATCATCTCTACGGGCGGCACGGCTCGTGCCATCGAGGATGCGGGCGTTCCCGTAACCCCCATCGAGGAGTTCACGGGCTACCCCGAGATGATGGACGGCCGCGTTAAGACCCTGCACCCCAAGGTTCACGGCGCGCTGCTGGCCCGCCGCGATTCCGAGCAGCACATGCAGGAGGCCGCTCAGCACGGCATTAAGCTGATCGACCTGGTCGTCGTCAACCTGTACGAGTTCGAGAAGACCGTCGCCAACCCCGAGGTCACCTTCGCGGATGCCATCGAGCACATCGACATCGGTGGCCCCTCCATGCTGCGCTCTGCCGCCAAGAACGCCACGAGCGTTACCGTCATCTCCGACCCGGCCGACTATGATGCCGTCCTGGCCGAGATGCACGAGACCGGTGGCTGCACCACGCTTTCCACCCGTCGTCGCCTGCAGGTGAAGGTCTACCAGACCACCGCCGCCTACGACACGGCTATCTCCCGTTGGCTTGCCGCCCAGGCAAGCGATGTGGCGGACACCTCTGCCAAGCTCGAGATCTCGCTGGAGAAGGTCGACGACCTGCGCTATGGCGAGAACCCGCAGCAGAAGGCTACGGTCTATCGCTTTGCCGAGGGCTGCGAGAATACCGCGAGCTCGCAGTTCCCGCTCGTGGGCTCCGAGCAGATCCAGGGCAAGCCGCTCAGCTACAACAACTATCTGGATGCCGACGCCGCTTGGAACCTGGTCCGCGAGTTCGACGAGCCGGCCTGCGTGATCCTCAAGCATCAGAACCCCTGCGGCTCCGCCGTGGCCGAGGACATCACGGCCGCCTACGACCGCGCCTTCGCCTGCGATCCCAAGAGCGCCTTCGGCGGCATCATCGCCTGCAACCGCGAGGTTCCCTATGAGCTGGTTGAGCACTTTGCCGATCAGAACAAGCAGTTCGTCGAGGTTATCATCGCCCCGAGCTACACTGCCGAGGCGCTCGAGCGCATGTCTAAGCGCCCCAACCTGCGTGTGCTGGCTACTGGCGGCGTGGACCACGGCGCCCAGGTGGAGCTGCGCTCCGTCGACGGCGGCATGCTGGTGCAGGAAGTCGACCACGTGACCGAGGATCCCGCTACCTTTACGTTCCCCACCGACCGCAAGCCCACCGACGCCGAGATGGCCGAGCTCGAGTTTGCCTGGAAGGTCTGCAAGGGCGTCAAGTCCAACGCCATCCTGGTTTCCAAGGGTAAGGCCGGCATTGGCATGGGCCCGGGTCAGCCCAATCGCGTTGACTCTGCACTGCTTGCCTGCGAGCGCGCCGAGGACTTCTGCGAGCGCGAGGGCGTGGAGAAGGGCGGCTTTGCCTGTGCAAGCGACGCGTTCTTCCCGTTCCGCGACAACGTCGACGTGCTTGCCGCGCACGGCGTGACCTGCATCATCCAGCCCGGTGGCTCCAAGCGCGACGACGAGAGCGTCCAGGCCTGCAACGAGCATGGTATTGCGATGGTCTTCACAGGGGCTCGCCACTTTAGGCACTAAGTTTCGCCTCGGGACAAAATAATCTCTGCAAAAGACGGTCGCTCCGTTTGGAGGGCCGTCTTTTTGGTATAAGAGGACGGAATGACTAACACGAAAGGTATGACCATGCCCCAGATTGATGATGCCGAGCTGTTTGGCAATGCCGAGGATCAGCGTGCGTACGAGGACTTTTGCGCCAATCAGGAGGCGGTCGAGAAGTTTACGCTCGACAAGCCCGCGCTTGTCTGCCGTTGGCGCATGTCCAACAAAAAGGTACCCATGCTCAACCGTCACATCCGCGCGCTGTCTGAGCGCCTGGTGCAGGGCGAGCCACTCACCCATAACATGCTCAGCTGGGCCAAACAGCACGTTGAGTGGTCGCTTGCCGAGGGCGATTACACCGCACGCGACGGCGTGCTCATGCTGGTGATCGACATCAACGGCAACGCCGCCATGACGGTGGGGGAGTACGAGCCGCTCGCCGATACGTCGGCCAAGGCGCTGCGCGCCCGCTCCGCCGAGGCCCGCTCCGAGGCCGACGAAACCGGCGTGGCGCCCGAGCTGCTCGCCGCCGTCAACAACGGCGAGCTTGCCTTTGTGGCGCCGGCGGACGAGTGCCTGTGCGGCACGGCGACGCTCATCGAGCAGCTGGCCCAGACCAAGGGCATCCCGGTCACGCGCGTAGACATTCCCGCGCAGCTTAAGGGCGCGCTGTTCCTGGTGAGCGACGAGCACGGCGTGGTCCCTGCCACCGACGGTGACGCTGCCGACTCCGATGCCGCCACGGTCGCCTTCTTTGCCGACGGCTACGAAAAGCTTCGTGCCCGCCGCTAAATGATTTTTCTGGGACGGGGATTTAATAATCATTTGATCCTCGCTCCCGTTGCGAGCGAGGGGCGAACCAAACGCTTTCGTTCGCGAACAGTTCTGTCACCTTGGCACCGCGCGCGGTGCACACCTGCAGTTTCGCAGCCATAATGGTGGCAAGACAACCAAGAGGGGAGCGGAATCCATGGCGCTGATCTATATCGTTGAGGACGACGAGCCCATCCGTCGTGAGCTTGTCGACATCCTTGCCCGCGCTGGGTTTGAAATCGAGGCCTGCGAATCGTTTGAGCATGTCTCGCGCGATATTCTCGCCGCCGCACCCGACCTGGTGCTGCTCGACCTCACGCTTCCCGTCAAAGACGGCCAGCACATCTGCCATGAGGTCCGTCGCGAATCCGAGGTCCCCATCATCGTTCTCACGTCGCGCACGACCGAGATCGACGAGGTCATGGCCATGACGCTCGGCGCGGACGACTTTGTTCCCAAGCCCTACAGCGCGCGCGTGCTTGTGGCGCGCATCAACGCACTGCTGCGTCGCACCGCGGCGGCAGGCGAGCGCAGTACACTTGTCCACAAGGGGCTGGAGCTCGACCTCGCCCGCTCAATGGTCACCAACACGCAAACCGGCACTAGCACCGAGCTCACCAAAAACGAACTGCGTATCCTCTCACTGCTTCTGAGTCGCGCGGGCAAGATTGTTTCGCGCTCGGCCATCATGCAGGACCTGTGGGACTCCGACGCCTTCGTGGACGACAATACGCTCACCGTCAACATCAACCGCCTGCGCACCACGCTCGAAAAAATCGGCATCAAGGGGTATTTGACGACGCATCGCGGCCAAGGCTATTCGGTCTAGGGGCCGGCTATGTCGTTTGGCAAATTCTTTAAAGATGCGCTGCTTCCCGTCGCCGTGTGGACGTGCGGCGTGCTGCTGAGCTGCTTTGTGCTGACGGTCGCCGGTGCACCCGTTTCTATTGTGGTCGTGGCGGTCGGCGTGTCCTTTATCTTTGGTATGCTCGGCATCGTGGTCGAGTACGCGCGTCGCCGCCGTTTTCTGCGTCAGCTGGAGCGCGCGGCCGAGGAGCTCGAGAGCCCCGCATGGGTGCAGGAGATGGTGCAATGCCCGACCTATGCCGAGGGCGAGCTCGAGTACGAGGTCTTGCGCCGGGTGGGCAAAGCCGCTTGCGACGAGGTTGCCGAAGGCCGGCGTCAGACCGATGACTATCGCGACTATATCGAGAGCTGGGTCCACGAGGCCAAACTGCCCCTGGCGGCGGCTCATCTAATTTTGGAAAACCTGGATGGCAGCGAAGACGACCTGTCTCGTGTGGATGACCTGGGCCGTGAGTTGGCTCGCGTGGAGCGCTATATCGACCAGGCGCTGTACTACGCGCGTTCGGAAGTCGTGGAGCGCGACTACCTGATTCGCCGCTGGGATCTCAAGACCTTGGTGACGGGCGCGATTAAGGCCAACGCGCGCGAGCTCATCGCGGCGCACGTGGCCCCGGTGTGCGAGAACCTCGACTTTGAGGTCTTTACCGACGAGAAGTGGCTCGAGTTTATTCTGGGCCAGCTCATTCAGAACAGCATTAAATATGCGCGCGAGGACGGCGCAAAGATCGTGTTTTCGGGCGCGTTGCTGGACGAGGGCCTGGCGAGCGAACGCATCGAGCTCACCGTCGCGGACAACGGCTGCGGCGTGAGCGCGGCCGACCTGCCGCGCGTGTTCGAGAAGGGCTTTACCGGCGACAACGGCCGCACCACCAAGCGCGCAACGGGCATTGGCCTCTACCTGGTGGCGCGTCTGTGCTCCAAGATGGGTATCGATGTCACCGCGGCATCCGAGCCCGGCGAAGGCTTCGTCGTCACGTTTGCCTTCTCGACCAACAAATTCCAATACTTTGAGTAGTCGTCGCGGTGTAACGTCCCGGAGCGTCATTCACGTTAAGACAATTATCCCAAACGGGATAATTCCATCATGATGTGCTATAATTATCCCGTTTGGGATAATCATAGGGGATTAGCATGCAAGACTGGAATGAGCGAACGATTTTTGACCCAGCTGAACTCGGTGCATATTTGCGTGAGCGCCGGAAGAAGCTCGGTTATACCCAACGCGATGTGGCTGATTTCAACCAGTGCAGTTTGCGCTTTGTGAGCGAGCTTGAGCGTGGAAAGGCGGGTGCCAATCTTCGCCAAACCCTTCAAATCGCTAACAGCTTGGGGGTCGATTTGATCCTGAGGGAGAGGGGTGACGGCTCATGGCATTAAAGGTTTATCGTGAGTATCGGGGAACGTTTGAGCTGGTCGGAGAATTTGAGAGGGCCGACCCCGTAAACGAGACGTTTGCATATGATGAGGGATATCTTGAACGCGACGATGCTGCCGCACTCTCAGCTTCTCTTCCCTTGCGACATGAGCCATATGCCAGCAATGAGTTTTCGGCCTTCTTTTCGGGCATGCTTCCCGAGGGCCCGGTTCGGCATGAGCTGTCGATGCGTTTTCAAATCCCCCAGTCAGACTATTTATCGATGCTCGAGCGTTTGGGCGATGAGTGCGTTGGTGCCTTGAGGTTTCTCGGCGATGAGAAATCGAGCTACGATCCGGGCTATCGTCCTCTGCAAGACGAGGATTTTGAGGCACTTTCTAAGGCGGAAGTGTTTGAGATTGCAAATGATATGCAGGATTCGAGGCTGTCGTTGGCGGGCGCTCAGTCTAAAACCGGTTGGTTTTTACCGCGCGGTAAAGATGCAAAAAAGGCCGGGTCGGGGGATTGGATGCTGCCGCTCGGCTCTGCCCCCTCGACTCACATAGTCAAGATTGCTTCAACTAAACATCCGGATTTGCCGTTCAACGAATTAATTTGCATGACGGCAGCGTCTGCTGCTGGGCTTGAAATTGCCCGTTCAGAAGCTTCGGATACGATTCCTGGTGCGTTCTTTTCCGAGCGTTATGACAGAATCTGGAGCAATGAGCCGCCGTCGATGAGCGGATTCGATGTGCCTCCGAGGCTGCATCAGGAGGATTTTTGCCAAGCGGTTGGCTGGCCTTCGTATATGAAATACGAGACACGTCCCGATAGCTGCTATATGGCTCTTTGCGGCCGATTGATAAGAGAGCAATCGTCTAACGTAATTGCTGATACTCAAATGTTCGCTCGTCAGGTAATGGTCGATTATGCGTTGGGGAATTGCGACTCGCATCTCAAGAACCATTCGTTTCTTTATAGTCCGAGTTGGCGGGAAAAGAGGTTGGCCCCTGCATACGATATTGTTTGCACGACGATAATGGGATACGACCATAATCTTGGGATTGATATTGGGGATCACCGGGTGATCGATGGGGTGACTCCTGAAGATTTCGAATTCATGTCTCAAGATTTGCATCTGCCACTCAAGATGATCAAGAACATCGCGGCGGAAGTGGCTGAAGAGGTGTCTGCCCAGCTTGCAGAACTTGCCTCTGCAACCGGAGATTTGGGTCGGGTCGCTCTGAAAATTCAGACGGATTCCGTTGAGAGAATGAGGGTTCTGGAGCAATTCTCAGCCTAAAGCAAAGCGGGGCCACCGTAATGGTGGTCCCGCTCTTGGAAGACTTGGGCACGTGGGCTTGCGCTCCGCGATGCGTTAGGCGTACGTTTGCTACTTCACGACCAAGATGTCGCAGTCCGTATTGCGCAGCAGGAACGTCGAAATCGAACCCAGGAGCGCATACTTGATCGAGGACAGGCCGCGTGCGCCGCAGAGCACCAGGTCGGGCTTCACCACGTCGAGCATCTCGTCTTTGAGCGTCTCGCGAATACGGCCGGCGCGAATCATGACCTCGACCTCGGGAATATCGGGATTGGCCTTGGCCTCTTCGAGCTGCTTGGCGATGGAGTTCTTAAATGCCTCCTCCAGTCCGTTGACCAGATCGACCGGATAGGAACCAGCGCTCTCGAGTGCCGTGGAATCGATAACGTGGCCGATAATCAGCTTGGCGCCGTTGTTCGCGGCGACCTTGATGGCGCGTGCGAGCACAAAATCCTGCTGCTCAGTACCGTCGAGCGAAACAAATACCTTGGTATAGCCCTCGTTCATGGTTTCCTCCTTGGTCTATCGCACGGGCGCGGGGCTCGTGCGTCGGGCGGGCGCGGATGCGTGGCCGCCGGACACTTTATCTTGTTGCAGTTATACCCAAGGATTTGGGTTTGACCGCTCGCAATTCTGTGAACGGGCGAGTTTTTTGGTAAGGGTAGGCGCAGGCGCGCCGCCAACGGTTGATAATGGGACATCGCCCGCACCGTCCGCAGAACAATATCGGCGGGTGTCTAACGAGGGGGTCCCTTTGGATATCATTGAGCTTCTAAAATCTGCCTTCATGGGCCTGGTCGAGGGCATCACCGAATGGCTGCCTGTTTCGTCGACCGGTCACATGATCTTGGTGGACGAGTTCGTCAAGATGAACGTGAGCGAGACGTTCTGGAATATGTTCCTGGTCGTGATTCAGCTTGGCGCCATTTTGGCCGTCTGCGTTTTGTTCTTCTACGACCTCAACCCGTTTTCTCCCAGCAAGGGCAAGGAGGGCCGTCGCGACACCTGGGTGCTATGGGGCAAGATTGTGCTCGGCTGCATTCCCGCCGCGGCGATCGGTCTGCCGCTTAACGACTGGATGGAGGAGCATTTCTACAATGCTCCCGTCGTGGCGTTGGCGCTCATTGTGTACGGCGTGCTGTTTATCGTGATCGAGAACTGGCGCGCGAACAAGCGCGACCAGGCTGCTCTTGCCGGTTCGTTTGGTTCGCGTGCTGTGGTGGCGGGCGGACGTCCCGCCGGTGCGCATTTTGCCGCGCCCGCTGCGACTGCCGCCGCAGACGATGACGATAGCTTGGACTTTGGCTCCATCACTACGCTCGAGGATCTGAGCTGGAAGACCGCGCTGGGTATCGGTTGCTTCCAGGTGCTTTCGCTGATTCCGGGCACATCGCGCTCCGGCTCCACGATCATCGGCGGCCTGCTTTTGGGCTGCACGCGTTCGGTGGCGTCCAAGTTTACGTTCTTCCTGGCCATTCCCGTCATGTTTGGCGCGAGTGCGCTCAAGCTGGTCAAGTACTTTATTAAGGGCGGCACGTTCGGCACCAACGAAATCGCCATCCTGGGCGTGGGCTGCGTCGTCGCCTTTGTGGTGTCGCTCATTGCCATCAAGTGGCTTATGGGCTTCGTGCGCCGTCACGACTTCAAGTGCTTCGGCGTCTACCGCATCATCCTGGGCATCGTGGTGCTCGCGTACTTCTTTGTCCTGGAGCCTATGCTCGGCCTGTAACTTGGTTGACACTGCGCGGCGACCAGAGCGACAACTTGTCATTCAAAGGGGGTGGCATGACCAAAAGGTCTATGCCGCCCCCTTTTCATGCCAATTTGTTCGCTCTGGCCGCCGCTCGCTGCTGCCATGACATCGGTGGCCCCCCAATGCACCAAATCCGCTGGGGCGGGCCTGACGGTGGCGCACGGAGTCGTGGTGTGATTTGCGTCGGTGTCCGCGCGGCTCGGTATACTGGTACGGCTCAAACTATGGCGCCGCCCGCAGGCGCGCCGTCCGTCAGATGAGGAGTCGCCCATGACCCAGCCCCTGCCCTGGGAAAAGAACGCCGCGGTACCCGTACCGCCCGCGCCGGAACCCGTGCCGCTCGATGCATACACCGCCCCCGCTGCGCCGGAGCCCGAGCTCGTTCCGCTCGACATCTACGACGCTCCCGCGCCGGCGCCCAAGCCCGCCAAACCGCTCGTCGACATCGACAGCCTTAATCCCGCCCAGCGCGAGGCGGTCCTGTCCACCGAGGGCCCGTTGCTGGTGCTCGCCGGCGCCGGCTCGGGCAAGACCCGCGTCTTGACCTTCCGCATCGCACATATGCTCGGCGACCTGGGTGTTAAGCCTTGGCAGGTTCTTGCCATTACGTTTACCAACAAGGCCGCGGCAGAGATGCGCGAGCGTCTGGCGGCACTCATTCCCAGCGGCACCCGTGGCATGTGGGTGTGCACCTTCCATGCTATGTGCGTGCGCATGCTGCGCGAGGACGCCGACCTGTTGGGCTACACCGGCCAGTTCACCATCTACGATGACGATGACTCAAAGCGCATGGTGCGCGACATTATGCAGGCGCTCGGCATCGAGCAAAAGCAGTTCCCCATCAACATGATCCGCAGCAAGATTAGCTCGGCCAAAAACGCCATGATCGGCCCCGAGGACATGCTCAAGAGCGCCGATAGCCCCAACGACAAAAAGGCCGCGCAGGTCTACCTAGAGCTGGAGCGCCGCCTGCGCGCCGCCAATGCGATGGACTTTGACGACCTGCTCGTGCGCGCGCTCGAGCTGCTGCGCACCCGTCCCGAGGTGCTCGATAAGTACCAAGAGCGCTTCCGCTACATTAGCGTCGACGAGTATCAGGACACCAACCACGTCCAGTACGAAATCGCCAACCTGCTGGCCGCTAAGTACCAAAACCTCATGGTCGTGGGCGACGATGACCAGTCCATTTACAGCTGGCGTGGCGCCGACATCACCAACATCCTGGACTTTGAGAAGGACTTTAAAAACTGCAAGACCGTCAAGCTGGAGCAGAACTATCGCTCTACGGGTCACATCCTGAGCGCCGCCAACGCCGTGGTGCGCCACAACTCGCAGCGCAAGGACAAGCGCCTGTTTACGGCCGAGGGCGATGGCGAGAAGATCCAGGCCTTCCAGGCGAGCGACGAACGCGACGAGGGTCGCTGGATTGCCGGCGAGATCGAGAAACTGCATGCCAAAGGCACGAGCTACGACGACATCGCCGTGTTCTATCGCACCAACGCCCAGTCGCGTATCCTCGAAGATATGTTCCTGCGCGCGGGCGTGCCCTACAAGATCGTGGGCGGCACGCGATTCTTCGACCGTGCCGAGATCCGTGATGTCATGGCCTACCTTAAGATGATCGTGAACCCGGCCGACGAGATGAGCGTCAAGCGCGTCATCAACACACCGCGCCGTGGCATCGGCTCCACCTCGATCCAAAAAATCGAGCAGCTGGCGCGCGACAACCGTTGCTCGTTCTTCCAGGCTTGCGAGATTGCGTGTGCCGAAACCGGCATGTTTAGCGCCAAGGTCCGCAATGGCCTGTCAAGCTTTGTGTCGCTGGTGCGCGAGGGCCGCCGCATGGACGGCGAGCTCAAGGACGTCGTCGAGATGATTGTCGATAAGACGGGTCTGCTGCAGGCGTTTCGCGCCGAGGGCACCATGGAGTCTGAGAGCCGTGCCGAGAACATCCAGGAATTCCTGGGCGTCGCTGCCGAATTTGAGGAGACGCACGAGGACATCGAGGGTACGCTCGAGAGCTTGGAAGAGCTGCGCGCAGCTGGTGTTGCCGACGTGCCTGCCGGCGCCGAGCCCGTCGTGGTGAGCGCGCCCGCGCCCGAACCGGGGCCATTTGCCCCGGCATCCTCGTTTGAGGCACTCGTCGGCGCGCGCGATGCCGCAGGTTCCAATCCGCTCGATAGCCTAACCGCCCCGGCGCTCTCGCCGCAGGATGCCCTGGCCGCCGCCATCGCGGGCAACGCGTATGCCGCGCCGACGGGGATGCCGGCGGGTGCCGTGCATGCCGACGAGATTGAGCGCACCTATGGTCCGCTCACCTGTAAGGCGCTACCGGCACTCATGGAGTGGCTGGCCCTGCGCTCCGACTTGGATTCCCTGGCCGGCGAGACGCATGCCATTACCATGATGACCATCCACTCCGCCAAGGGCCTGGAGTTCCCGGCGGTGTTCGTGGCCGGCATGGAGGAGGGCATCTTCCCGCACGTGCACGACTTTGGCGGCAGCGATGACCCGGGTAAGCTCGAGGAGGAGCGTCGCCTGGCCTACGTCGCCATCACGCGTGCCCGTAAGCGCCTGTTCCTGACCTATGCGGCCACGCGTCGCACCTACGGCTCGACCTCTGCCAACCCGCGCTCGCGCTTCCTCAACGAGATTCCGTTTGAGGATATCGAGTTTAGCGGTATCGGTTCTGCCGGTTTTGAAGGCACGGGTTGGGAGAAGCGCGGCGACCGTCACGGCACCTTTGGCTCGGGCATGGGTTCGGATATGTACGGCGGCAAGGTATTTGGTTCGCATACGCGCTCGACTGGCGGTTCCGGTTCGCGCGGCGGATCGAGCTTTGACGATTTCTTTGGTGGCAGCAGCTACGGGACCGAGCGCCATCGTGGGGTCTCGCCCGACGCTGGCCGTGTTGCCTCGACCTTTGGCTCGGGCGCACCGCGAGCCAAAAAGCCCTCGTCCAAGGTGTCCCCGACGGTGGAGCGCAAGGTTGATCGCGCCAGCGCATCGCAGGACTTTGCCGCAGGCGATACCGTGAGCCACAAGACCTTTGGCACGGGTACCGTGATCTCGGTCGCCGGAGACATGATCGAGGTTCAATTCGAAAAGACCGGTCAGACCAAAAAGCTGATGAAGGGCTTCGCGCCGATCGTCAAGCTGTCGTGATCCTGGCGGACCTGGGCGGGCGTATAGGGCAACATCGCCTGCTCGGGCAGTCCTGCGCAAGACGGAGAGCACATTAAGTGCTCTCCTTTGCGTGCGGAACTCGCGATCGATGTTGCCCTATACGCCCGCCCAGGTCCTTGGGTAACGGTGCTTGCGAACGTCGCTCTGCTCGTTCGCTTTTTGATCTGGAGAGCCGGGTGGGCTGATAAATAGATATGGCAAGGGGCTCTCCCGCACATGGACGGGAGAGCCCCTTGTTGCGTTTGGGTTGTTGGTGCGACCTACAGGTGGCTGATGATCAGTTCCATCTTGCCTTCGAGGTCGATGGAGCTGACGGTGCTCGGGGCCAGCAGGTGGCTTCCCTTGTGGACGGGGTCGCCGCAGACGGTGCCTTCGCCGTCGATGACCGACAGGCACATGAAGGGCCAGCGCTGGTCGAGGGTCTTGCTGCCGTTGACGCGCACGCGATCGACGGTGTAGCAGGGGTTGGACTCGAGCTCGGTCACGCCGTCCACCTCGGGCGCGGTCACCGTGCCGTCGGTCGGAGCCTGAGCATCAAAGTCGATGCAGTCGAGGCTCTGCTCAATGTGCAGCGGGCGCAGGTTGCCGTCAGTGCCGGGACGGTCGTAGTCGTACAGACGATACGTCACGTCGCTCGACTGCTGCGTCTCCAAAATGAGCGTGCCGGTCTTGATGGCGTGCACGGTACCGGAATCAATCTGGAAAAAGTCGCCCTTGTGAATCGGCAACACGTTGAGCATGTCGTCCCAACGTCCTTCCTCGATCATTTGTGCGGCCTCGGCGCGGTCCTTGGCACGCTGGCCGACGATGATCGTGGCGTCGGGCTCGCAGTCCAGCACATACCAACACTCGGTTTTGCCCAGGCTACCGTTCTCGTGCTCGGCAGCGTACTCGTCGTTGGGATGAATCTGGATCGAAAGGTCGTCCTTGGCGTCCAGAATCTTAATGAGCAGCGGGAACTCCTTGCCCTCGCAGTTGCCAAAGAGCTCGCGATGCTCGGCCCACATCCACGACAGCGTGTGGCCGGCATACGGGCCCTCCGCAATCTGGCAGTCGCCGTTGGGGTGGGCCGAGATGGCCCAGCACTCACCGATGGGGCCATCGGGAATGTCGTAGCCAAATACGGTTTCGAGCTGGCGACCGCCCCAGATCTTCTCGTGGAAGATCGGCGTCAGCTTAATCAAATCGGACATGTTCATACCCCCATTGTGTTGCGCGGGCGCTGCACAAAACAGCTCAAAGCGAGCGCCCGGATGACTACAAAAACCTATGCCAACGTTACGTTGTGCAACTCAAAGCGGTCGCCAACGTTGCGCGAGACCGAATACTCAAAGGCGGCGCCGCTGTCCAAAAAGCCAATCTGGGTGAGCTCGAGCAGGGGAGAGCCAGGCTTGGTGTCCAAGCGCTCGGCTTCTTCCTCGGTTGCTGCCACGGCGCGAATGGTACGGTGGAAGCTCGAAATCTTCAGCCCACATTGCTCGCGGATGAAGTGGTAGACCGATCCGTACAGGTCCTTCTTTTTAAGGCCTGGAATCAGCTCGAGGGGCATGTAGGTGTACTCGATAACGATGGGCTTCTCATCGGCCTGACGCACGCGCACGATGTGATAGGCAAAGTCATCCTCGGCAATTCCCAGCTGGGCTGCGATGTCCGCTGGTGGATTAACAATCGAGAAATCGTAGACCACCGAGGTCACCTTCTCCCCGCGGTGATCATACGAAAAGCCCTGGGCACGGTCGTTTTTGCCCTGGAAAAACGCCTGACCGGGAAGTCCCGCCGTGTCCTTAACGTAGGTACCCGATCCGCGTCGGCTGGTAATAAGACCTTCCTCGGTGATTTGCTCGATAGCTCGTTTGACGGTGATTTTGGAAACGCTATAGAGCTCGCAGAACTCAACGACGGTGGGAAGCTTGTCGCCCGGTTTAAGAGTGCCATCCTCGATGCTTCGACGAATATCTGCAGCTATCGCCTCGTATTTGGGAATCATTGAACCTCCTTTCCGACATATATCAATACGCAAGTAAGTATAACCCTTAACAAGGCACCCATATAACCTTTATCTAAGAAGCTCGAGAAAGAAAAAAGAAAAAGACACTTTACTTCTATAATTAGAGCGCTATAGTTTAAGCAACGAACGGAATCTTTCCGCAGAACAGGATCGACCGTTTGGGGACGGTTTTGTTTTGGCGGGTTGGATATCGGTATGACCGGTGCGCGCCCGCGCCGGATAACCTGCCAAAGCAAACCCGTCTCCAACCGGAAGCTCTAGAACACGAAAGCGAGGACTTTGATGGCACAGTATCAGCTGCCCAACGACTTCTTCTTTGGCGCTGCTATGTCCGGCCCGCAGACTGAGGGTCAGTGGAACCAGGGCGGCAAGCTCGAGAACCTGTGGGACACCTGGTCCATCCAGGATCTGGGCTCGTTCTACAACTGCGTTGGCTCTTACGCCGGCAATGACTTTATGGCCAAGTACCAGGAAGACCTTCGCATTTTGAAGGACTTGGGCCTGGATACCTATCGCACTTCCATCCAGTGGAGCCGTCTGCTCGATGCCGACGGCAACCTCAACGAGGAAGGCGCCGCGTGGTATCACGAGTTGTTCCGCGCCTCTCGCGAAGCCGGCCTGGAGCCGTTTGTCAACTTGTACCACTTTGACATGCCCACCTACCTTTTTAACCGTGGCGGCTGGGAGAGCCGTGAGGTTGTCGAGGCTTACGCACATTACGCCGACGTCGCCTTCCACGAGTTTGGCCAGGAGATCAAGTACTGGTTCACCTTTAACGAGCCCATCGTCGAGCCCGAGCAGCGCTATCAGGAGGGCGTGTGGTTCCCGCAGCTCCACGACTTTAGCCGCGCTCGCACCGTGCAGTATCACATCTCGCTGGCACATGCGCTGGCCGTGGCCAACTACCGTCGCGCCTATGACGAGGGCGCCGTTCGCAGCGATGCCAAGATCGGCATGATCAACTGCTTTACCCCGGTCTACACCAAGGAGAACCCCAGCGAGGCGGACCTCGAGGCCGTGCGTATGACCAGCGGCATCAACAACCGCTGGTGGCTCGACCTCATTACCAAGGGCGAGCTTCCCGCCGACGTGCTCGACAGCCTGGCCGAGGGCGGCGTTAAGCTTCCGTTCCGTGCCGGCGACCAAGAGATTCTTAAGCAGGGTGTTGTCGACTGGCTCGGTTGCAACTACTACCACCCCACGCGCGTTCAGGCGCCGGCGAGCAAGATCGACCAGTACGGTCTGCCGCACTTTGCCGACGAGTACGTGTGGCCCGACGCCGTTATGAACGAGAGCCGCGGCTGGGAGATCTACCCGCAGGGCCTCTACGACTTTGGCATGGACTGCGCTAAGAACTACCCCGATCTTGAGTGGTTCGTTTCCGAGAACGGCATCGGCATCATGGACGAATACAAGAACCGAGACGCCGAAGGAACCATCCAGGATGACTACCGCGTCGACTTTGTACGCCAGCACCTGGAGTGGGTTGCCAAGGCAATTGCCGAGGGCGCCAAGTGCCGTGGATACCATTATTGGGCCGTCATCGATAACTGGTCTTGGGCGAATGCCTTTAAGAACCGTTACGGTTTTGTCGAGGTCGACCTTATGGACGGCTACAAGCGCCGCCTTAAGAAGTCGGCAGCTTGGCTCAAGCAGGTCGCCACGACTCACGTGGTTGATTAGCGAACGGGCGAACGCCCAGACCGCGCGCCGCTGCGCGCAACACATGGCACATCTGGTGGCAGAGGGCGACAGACCACCGTGCGCATAGGAAAAGGCCGGATTTGAAAGTTAGGAGCAATCATGGCCAGTGACAACGGAAAGAGCTTCCTCGACAAGTTTGCCGAGGTCTCTGCGAAGGTGGGAAACCAGGTTCACCTGCGTTCCCTGCGTGACGCCTTCGCGACCATCACGCCGCTCTATATCCTTGCGGGTATCGCGGTTCTTATTAACAACGTCGTGTTCCCTCTGTTCCCGCTCGATGCGGCGGGCCTTGCCAACCTTCAGACGTGGGGTTCGGCAATTACGCTGGGCACCCTCAACGTCTCTGCCATTATCTTGGCCGGATTGATTGGCTACAGCCTCGCTAAGAACAAGCGTTTCGATAACCCGCTCGCTTGCGTGGTCGTCGCTATCTCTGCTTTCGTCATCATGATGCCGCAGCAGATCACCGCCTCGCTTGCCGCCACGAGCCCGCTGCTCACCGACAAGATCACCTCCGCCGAGGTCACGGGCGCCCTTTCGACTGCCAACACCGGCACCAACGGTCTGTTCTCGGCTATTATCATCGCCCTGCTTTCCGTCTCGCTCTTCATCAAGATTTCTGGCGTCGAGAAGCTCAAGGTTAAGCTGGGCGAGGGCGTGCCTCCCGCGGTCTCCAACTCCTTCAACGTCATGATCCCGATGCTGCTCAACCTCGCGATCTTCGCTCTTGCCGCAGCCCTGCTCGCCGTGTGCGCCGGCACCGATCTGTGCACCATCATCTCCACGTGCATCTCCAACCCGCTCAAGAGCATCATGAACGCCGGTCCGTGGGCTGTTATCCTCATCTACACCCTTGCTAACCTGCTGTTCTGCGTCGGTATTCACCAGTCCACCATCTCTGGCGCTACCGTCGAGCCGATCCTGACCATGCTCATCGTCGACAACATGGCTACCTTTGCCGCCGGTGGCACCATCCAGCCCGATCACTACATGAACATGCAGATCGTTAACAGCTTCGCCCTCATCGGCGGCTCGGGCTGCACCCTCATGCTTCTGCTCGACACGCTCCTGTTCTCCAAGAACAAGGCTTCCGAGACCGTTTCCAAGATGGCTATCCTGCCTGGTCTGTTCAACATCAACGAGCCGGTTATCTACGGTTACCCCATCGTGTACAACCTGCCGCTCATGATCCCGTTCGTCCTTCTTCCCGATCTGTTCATCGGCATCACCTATGGCCTTACCTGCGCAGGCATCATCAGCCCCTGCATCGCCCAGGTGCCCTGGACCATGCCTCCCGTCATCAATGCCCTGCTCGCTACGGGCTTTGACTGGCGCGCCGGCGTGTGGCAGGCTCTCGAGATTGTCATTGGCATGGCCGTCTACCTGCCCTTTATGAAGATTTCGGAGAAGGCAATCGCCAAGCAGGAGGCTCTCGCCGAGTAGAACGCCTAACGTTCGTCCCTTTCACCTTTGCGGGCGCCGGTACGCGGTGCCGGTGCCCGCGGCTCTCTCCCTTGCGTAAAGATACAGGGGAGCGGGCACAATAGCCGCAAGGAATACAACCAGTTGTCGTCTGCGCGCCGCGCAGTTATAAGGAGGAAACCATGAAGAAGATCATGCTCTGCTGCAATGCCGGCATGTCCACGAGCCTGCTGGTCCAGAAGATGCAGGCCGAGGTTGCAAACCGTGGTCTGGATATTGAGGTCGAGGCTCGTCCCATGAACGAGGCCCACGATCACCTGGACGAGTGCGACATGTTGCTGCTTGGTCCGCAGATCGGCTACACCAAGGGCGATTTTGAGAAGGAGGCCGCCGGTCGTTTTCCGGTCGAGGTCATCAACATGGTCGACTACGGCCGCATGAACGCTGCCGGCATCATCGACCACTGCGTCAGCGTGATGGGCTAGGTGCTCCGCATGGAGGATATGAACGAACTGCAGATGACCTGCTTCGAGATCATCAGCTACGTCGGTACCGCCAAGAGCATGTACATCAATGCCGTGCAAAAGGCCAAGGAGGGCGATTTTGACGCCGCCGAGGAGCTTATCAAGCAGGGCGACGAGGCCTATAACGGTGGTCACGATGTTCACATGGGGCTTCTGAAGAAGGAGGCCAACGGCGAGCGTAACGGCGAGGCCCCGTTGATTCTGCTGCATGCCGAGGACCAGATGGCCGGTACCGAGACCATGCGCGTCATGGCGACGGAGCTCATCGAGATTCACAAGCAGCTGCAGGTACTTCAGGCCTAGTCGGCGTTATCGCCGCGATGGGCCGTGCGGTCCAACAGACAACACAGTCCCTTTGACGGGCGCCGGGAGTCTCCGCCTCCCGGCGCCTTTATATTTGGGGAAGGTCTTGCGCGACCTATTAAGCGACCATTCGCGTTTCCCCAGATAAAACCTGCCAAAACAAACCTGTCCCTTTTTGGTAGGTTTTTGCTTTGGGAGCGGTACCATACAGGCAATGTTTAAACGAGAAAGGTGGGCCCCCATGGAACCCAAGCAGTACTACATCGGCATCGACGTCGGCGGCACTTCGGTTAAGGAGGGCCTGTTCGACGAGGACGGAAATCTGCTGGCCAAGGCCAGCGTGCCCACGCCTCCCATCGTTGACGCTGCGGGCTTTGCCGCGGTGACCGAGGCTATCGACCAGGTGGTCGCTAAGGCGCAGATTCCGCGCGCCTTTGTGGCAGGCATTGGCCTGGCCGTTCCGTGCCCCATCCCGGCGTCGGGCGATGCCAAGGTCAAGGCCAACATTGCCATTAACCTGCCCGAGCTCAAGATCGCCATCCAGGAGCACTGCCCTGATGCGGTCGTTAAGTATGAGAACGATGCCAACGCCGCCGCCATGGGCGAGGCCTGGCTCGGTTCTGCCAAGGGCGTGCAGAACGTGGTGATGGTCACCATCGGTACCGGCGTGGGCGGCGGCGTTATCGTTAACGGCGACGTGGTATCGGGCGTTGTGGGTGCCGGCGGCGAGATTGGCCACATGTGCCTGAACCCGGCCGAGGAGCGCACCTGCGGCTGTGGCGGCCATGGCCACCTGGAGCAGTATTCCAGCGCCACCGGCGTGGTGAGCAATTACCTGGCCGAGTGCAAGAAGGCGGGCGTCGAGCCCATCGAGCTCACCGGCCCCTCCGATTCCAAGGACGTGTTCCAGGCCTGCCGCGAGGGCGACAAGCTCGCGCTGGCAGCTGCTGATACCATGGCTGACTATCTCGGTCGTGCTCTGGCACTTATCGCCAACGTGGTCGACCCCGAGATGTTCCTGATCGGTGGCGGCGCGTCCGCTTCGGCCGATGTCTACCTCGATAAGGTTCGCGAGCACTTCCAGCGCTACGCGCTTTCCGCCTCGCGCGAGACGCCCATTAAGGTCGCTTCGCTCGGAAACGACGCCGGCATCATCGGTGCCGCCTACGTAGCCCTGCGCGCCGCCGGTAAATAGCTGGTGCAAGGGGGTCAGGTTACTTTGCACCAACATGGTGCAAAAGGGACAGCCTTGGCCCCCATACCTGCCACAAAATATGCCGTGGCCCTTCCGTCTGCGAAGGCTCGGCATCGGCGTGCTACCATAGCTACGTCCAAGTACACATATCAAGTGGAGGATATCCATGGCAAACGTTCTTGTCTTTGGTCACCAGAACCCCGATAACGACGCCATCATGAGCGCCGTCGTCCTGTCCCAGCTGCTTAACCAGGTTGAGTATGCCGGCAACACCTACGAGGCTTGCGCTCTGGGCCAGCTTCCGGCCGAGTCCGCCAAGCTGCTCGCCGATGCCGGCATTGCCGAGCCCCGCGTGATCGAGTCCGTCGAGGCCGGTCAGCTCGTCGTCCTCACCGACCACAACGAGTCCGCCCAGTCCGTCGCCGGCCTTAAGGACGCCACGGTCTTTGGTGTTGTCGACCATCACCGCATCGGCGACTTCGAGACCGCCGGCCCGCTGCACTACATCTGCCTGCCCTGGGGCTCCAGCTGCACCATCGTCACCAAGCTCGCCGGCGTGCTCGGCGTTGAGCTTTCCGACGTCCAGGCCAAGCTGCTGCTTTCGGCCATGATGACCGACACGCTCATGCTCAAGAGCCCCACCACCACCGATGTCGACCGCGCCGTCGCCGCCAAGCTCGGCGAGCAGGTGGGCGTCGACCCGGTCAAGTTTGGCATGGAGGTCTTCCTTACCCGCCCGTCCGGCTCCTTCACCGCTGCCGAGATGGTCGGCAACGACATCAAGATGTTCGAGCCCGCCGGCAAGAAGCTGCTCATCAGCCAGTACGAGACCGTCGACAAGAGCCGTGCGCTTGGCATGATTGACGAGATCCGCGAGGCCATGCGCGCCTACGCCGCCGAGAAGGGTGCCGACGGCATTGTCCTGTGCATCACCGACATCATGGAGGAGGGCTCGCAGGTCCTGCTCGAGGGCGAGACCGAGGCTGCTCAGAAGGGCCTGGGCATTGCCGACGAGCACGACGGCGTCTGGATGCCGGGCGTCCTCTCCCGTAAGAAGCAGGTCGCTGCCCCCATCATGGCCGCCTGCTAGGTTTAGTTGACCAAACGCCACGACCGGATCGCGGACGCCCCGCGCTCCGGTCGTTTTTTGTGCATGCGCCGCGTCGTCTCTTGGACAGGCGTGCCCGTGCCGTTGAGCAAATAATGTTCAACCTGTGGTTCCGCTTTTCGGCCACGCCTGCGTGCTTGTCGTGCAGGGTAGGCTAGATGCAAGCGTAATACGTTAGAGCGCGGCGCCGCCACTTGGGCGGGCCGTGCTTTTTTAAGACGGGAGCTTTCCCGTGAAAGGAGCCGCCCATGGCAGCAACCGAGCAGCTGTTCAACGTCCGTGAGCGCAAGCGCTTTGAACGCCACGACATTTGGGAGCGCATCGCCGAGAACGGCACGATTTCCGCCGCGGTTATGGTCATCGCCGCCATCGCCGCCGTCATTTGCGCCAATACCGATGCCTACGAGGCCATCCATCACTTTTTGGAGACCCCGCTGTATGTGGGTCTGGGCAACCTTACGGCCGGTCTTACCGTTGAACTTTTCGTCAACGACTTCCTCATGGCGATTTTCTTTTTGTTGGTGGGCATTGAGCTTAAGTACGAGATGACGGTCGGCGAGCTCAAGAATCCGCGTCAGGCCATGCTTCCCATGCTGGCGGCCGTGGGCGGCGTCGTCGTTCCCGCCTGCATCTACCTGATCTTTAACCATGCCGGCGCCCGCAACGGTTGGGCCATCCCCATGGCAACCGATATTGCCTTTGCGCTGGGCGTGCTGTCGCTTTTGGGCAACCGCGTGCCCAACGGCGTGCGCGTGTTCTTCTCGACGCTCGCCATCGCCGACGACCTTATCTCCATCGCCGCCATCGCCATCTTCTACGGTCAGAGCCCCAATCCGTTTTGGTTGGGCGCCGCTGCGCTTGTGACCTGCGCGCTCGTGTGGCTCAACAAGACGCAGCATTACCGCCTTGCCCCGTATTCGGTACTGGGTCTGCTGTTGTGGTTCTGCATGTTCAAGAGCGGCGTACATGCCACGCTCGCCGGCGTCATCTTGGCCTTTACCATCCCGGCCAAGTGCGGCGTCAAGCTCGATAGCCTCACCGATTGGTTGGGCGAGTGCCTGCCGCTGCTTGATGACCGCTACGACGACGAGGCACACATCCTGGGCCAGCATGACTTTACCGTCTCGACCACCAGGGTCGAGCGCGTCATGCACCGCGTGACCCCGCCGCTCATCCGCATGGAGCGTCTGATCTCCACGCCGGTCAACTTTGTGATTCTGCCGATCTTTGCGTTCGTGAACGCACAGGTTCGCCTAGTGGGCGTGGACATGAGCACGCTGCTCACCGATCCGGTGACGCTCGGCGTGTACTTTGGCATGCTGCTGGGCAAGCCGATTGGTATCTTTGGCATGACGTTTGCCCTGGTTAAGTTTAGGGTCTGCGAGCTGCCGCATAACGTTAACTGGCACATGATTGCCGGTGTGGGCATTCTGGGCGGCATCGGCTTCACCATGTCGATCCTCATCAGCGGCCTTGCCTTCCCGACGGCCCAGTTTGAGGTCCTGGCCGCCAAGGCCGCCATCCTTGCCGGTTCGGTCACCGCTGCCGTGCTCGGTATGATCTACATGAGTGTGGTCTGCAAACACCTCGCGCCCAAAGACAAGTAAAAGCATATACAAGTTTGAAAACGCCGCCTGTGGACACCATCACAAGCGGCGTTTTAGTCAATGGGGACGTTCTTAAATGACTAGGTTTATTCCACGGTGCCGTAGACGGCGCCCCAGCCGTGGGCGGCCAAGGCGGAGTTGAGCTGGTCGCAAAGTGATTGGCGGTCGTAGTAGCCGGGCGGTAGCAGGTTGACGATTTCCATGAGGTCGGGCGCCAGGTCCAAGATCTCGGCCTGTACGATGAGATCCAGGCGGTCGATGGCGCGGCGGTCGTAAAACAGCCCGTCGACCAGGCGCTGCAGGTCGCCGAATTCCTCGGCCTGGAACGATCCGTATTCCATAGTGCCTCCTTGGGCGCCCCACGCCGGCATGCGCGGCGATTCATAATTCATTGCGATGAACTTAATCTATCACGGCTTCATGCCGTTGCGGCGGTGGCGGTCTATACTTAGACGAACTGCAACGTCCCGCTTCGCGAAAGGTCGCACCCATGCAGACGATCTACCAGAAGATGGAAACCACCGAACTCGATGCCGCCATCGAGGCGCTCAAAGCCGAGGTCGCCGAGGTCAAGGCCAAGGGCCTGGCGCTCGACATGGCCCGCGGCAAGCCGTCGCCCTCCCAGGTGGACATCTCTCGACCCATGCTCGATATCCTCAATGCCGATGCCGATCTGCACGACGGCAACGTCGACTGCTCAAACTACGGTTGCTTTGAGGGCATTCCCTCGGCACGCAAGCTGGCGGGGGAGTTCCTGGGTTGCCCTGCCGAGCAGACGCTCGTACTGGGTTCGTCGAGCCTTCTGATCGAGCACGATATCGCCGGCATGTTTTGGCGCTGCGGTTCGTGCGGCAGCGAGCCTTGGGAGGCTTACGAGGCCGCGCACGACGGCAAGAAAGTCAAGTTCCTGTGCCCTGTTCCCGGCTACGACCGTCACTTTGGCATCACCGCCGACCTGGGTATCGAGAATGTCCCCGTCGCGATGACCGACAACGGCCCCGACATGGACGAGGTCGAGCGTCTGGTTGCCGCCGACGACTCCATCAAGGGCATCTGGTGCGTGCCCAAGTATTCCAACCCCACGGGCATCACCTTTAGCGAGGACACCGTGCGTCGCCTGGTCGAGATGCCCACGGCCGCGCCCGATTTCCGCATCTTCTGGGACAACGCCTACTGCGTGCACGACCTGTACGACGAGACCGACGAGCTCGCCAATATCTTCGACCTCGCTCGCGCGGCGGGCACCGAGGACCGCGTGGTGGCTTTTGCCTCGACGTCCAAGATTACCTTCCCGGGCGCCGGCATCGGCTTCATCGGTGCGAGCCCCGCGGTCATCGCCGAGTTCTCCAAGCGCCTGAAGGCCGGCCTCATCAGCGCCGACAAGCTCAACCAGCTGCGCCACGTGCGCTTCCTTCCCACCATCGAGGCGGTCAAGGAGCACATGAAAAAGCATGCCGAGTTCCTGCGTCCGCGCTTTGAGGCCGTTGAGCGCAAGCTCACCGAGGGCCTGGGCGATACGGGCTGTGCCACCTGGACGCACCCCCGCGGCGGCTACTTTGTAAGCTTCGATGGTCCCGAGGGCTCGGCCCAGAAGGTCGCCGCGCTTTGCGCCGACCTGGGCGTCAAGCTCACGCCGGCCGGTGCCACCTGGCCCTATGGCAAGGATCCGCGCGATACCAACATCCGTATTGCGCCGAGCTATCCCACGGTCGATGACCTGGAGGCCGCGCTCGACGTGCTGGTGCTGGCCGTTAAGCTTGTCGCTGCCGAGCTTGCTCGTGCCGAGCGCGCCTAACGCCTAGGGCCCCGCAAGTCCGCGCCCAGTACTATCCGCACTTTCGATACGTAAAGGAGCGTATACATGGATTTGGGTATTTCCACCAACCCCACGCCGGAGATCTACACCATTAAGGTAACCGGCGAGATCGATATCTCTAACGCTGATAGCCTGCGCAATGCTATCGACCTGGCGCTCGAGCAGCCCACTGAGGCCGTTGAGCTCGATTTTGCCCAGGTGAGCTACATCGATTCGACGGGCATTGGCGTGCTCGTGGGCGCCGCGCACCACGCGGTCGACCACGGTAAGCGCTTTAGCTGCACTAATGTGCAGCCCCAGGTGATGCGCGTGGTTCAGCTGCTGGGCGTCGACCAGGAGATTTCGATCACGGCGGCATAATCTTTGCCCCCAAAAGGGCGTGCCGTTTGGCATATGTTTGTGATGCGCTCGGACGTTTTGGCGTCCGGGCGCTATACTTGACCGAATGAATAGACGAGTTCCGGCCGAATGGCGCGGTGCGGGCTCGACTCACATCGAGCCTTGGAGGTATGTGTGTTTGGTATTGGAGAGGGTGAGCTCGCGATCATCGTGGTCTTCGGCTTTTTGCTGTTTGGCCCGGATAAGCTCCCGCAGATGGGCCGCACGATCGGCCGTGCCATCCGTCAGTTCCGCGAGACGCAGGAAAAGATGACGGCCGTTGTTCAGTCCGAGATCATCGATCCGGTAAGCGAAGCCGCGTCGGCCCCGGTCAAGCCCAAGAAGGCTGCCGTCGATGACGATTCCGATGCGGACGAGGATGCCGCCGGGACGGCTGCACCCGCAAAGAAGGAGACCTTTGCCGAGCGCCGTGCCCGCCTTGCCGCCGAGAAGGCTGCGAGCGAGGGTGCCACCGAGGGCGAAGGCGCTGCTGATGAGGCCGAGAGCGCCGAGCCCGCCAAGGCCGAGCCTGCTGCTGCCGCCGTCGAACCCGAGCCAGCTGCAGAGCCGGAGCCCGAGCCCGAGCCGGCAGAGCCCACGACGGCTGACCTCTACGCCCGTCGTCCCCGTAAGCGCAAGGCCGTCGTCGACCAGCTCGCTCGCGAGCTCGAGGCCGAGGACGACGCTGCTGACGCCGACGCCCCGAAGGGAGGCGATGAGTAATGCCTATCGGACCTGCGCGAATGCCGCTCTTCGATCACCTGGGAGAGCTCCGTCGCCGCCTGACCATCGTGGTCGTGTCGGTGTTTGCCGCCGCTATCGTGCTGTATTTCGCCACGCCTGTGGTGCTCGACATCCTGGAAGACCCCATCCGCTCTTTTGTGCCGGACGGTAAGTTCTACATCACCACCACGCTCGGTGGCTTTGGTTTGCGCTTTTCGCTGGCCATCAAGATGGCCGTTGTCATGTGCACGCCCATGATCATCTGGCAGATTCTGGCGTTTTTCCTGCCGGCGCTTCGCCCCAACGAGCGCAAGTGGGTCGTGCCCACGGTGCTCGCCTCGACGGTGCTGTTCTTCCTGGGCGCCATTTTCTGCTATTTCATCATCATTCCTGCGGGCTTTGAGTGGCTCATCGGCGAGACCTCGGCCGTCGCTACGGCGCTGCCCGATCTAGAGAACTACGTCAACATGGAGCTGCTCTTTATGATCGGCTTTGGCGTGGCGTTTGAGCTGCCGCTCATCATCTTCTACCTGTCCGTCTTCCACATCGTGTCCTACGCTGCTTTCCGCGGTGCCTGGCGTTATGTATACGTTGGCCTGCTCGTGGGTTCGGCCGTGATCACGCCCGACGGCTCGCCCGTCACCCTGGGCCTTATGTACGGTGCTCTGCTTTCGCTCTACGAGATCTCGCTCGCTATCGCCCGCGTGGTCATTACCGCGCGCGAGGGCAAAGAGGGCCTGTTCGTGAGCCGTCTGGACCTGTTCTCGGACGACGAGGACGACGAGGAGTAAAACGGTATGCACGAGGTTGGCATTGTCAACGGCATACTCGATACAGTGATTCGCGCGGCGCGTGGGGCGGGGGCCTCGCGCGCCGTTTTGGTGACGCTGCGTATCGGGGATATGACCGAGGTCGTGCGCGAGGCGCTCGGCTTTGCCTGGGAGACGTTTCGCGACGAGGACCCGCTCACGCGCGGCTGCGAGCTTGCTGTGGAGGAAGTCCATCCACAAAGCGAGTGCCTGGACTGCGGCGAGGTCTTTGAGCACGACCGCTTCCATTGCCGCTGTCCCCAGTGTGGCGGCGCCAACGTGCGTCTGCTGCACGGCCGCGAGCTCGACATCGCCAGTATCGAAATCGAAACCCCCGACGATTAACCCGCCAGCCACCTGGGGACAGGGTACAAAGGGGCTAAAGTAAGGAGCGCTAAGTATGGCCGAGAAAACGATTGATATCGCGTCGCCGATCCTGTCGCGCAACGAGCGCCTGGCAGATCAGCTGCGTCAGCGATTTAATGAGACAGGCACCTATGTGATCAATGTGCTGTCGAGCCCTGGCTCGGGCAAGACCACTACGATTCTGGGCACCAACGAGCGCCTGCGCGACAAGGCCGGCTTGCGCTGCGCCGTCATCGAGGGCGATATCGCCTCGGACGTCGACGCCATCACCATGAAGGAAGCCGGCATGCCCGCCATCCAAATCAACACGGGCGGCCTGTGCCACCTCGAGGGCAACATGATCATGGAGGCCGTTGACGCCTTCGACCAGGCTGTGGGTCTGGAAAACATCGACGTCATCTTTATCGAAAACGTGGGCAACCTGGTCTGCCCAGTCGACTTTGACCTGGGCGAGAACCTGTCTATCATGATCCTCTCGGTGCCCGAGGGCGACGACAAGCCCATCAAGTACCCGGGCATCTTCCAGCACGCCGGCGCACAGCTGCTCAACAAGGTCGATGTGGCCCCGGCTTTCGATTTTGACATGGATAGGTATACTAAGACACTCGATGACCTCAATCCGCAGGCGCCGCGGTTTGCCGTGAGCGCGCGCAAGGGCGAGGGCATGGATGCCTGGTGCGATTGGCTCATCGGGCAGATTGAGCAAGCAAGGGCGTAAGTCGGCCGCCATACGGGCGGGCGTAGCCGCAGAGATACGAGATAGGAGCCTCTTTTGAAGCTCATCATCGCCGAGAAAAACGACGCCGCGCGTCAGATTGCCGAGCGGCTGACCACGGGTAAGCCCAAAAAGGACAAGGTGTACAACACCGCCATCTACCGTTTTGAGTGGAAGGGCGAGGAGTGCGTGACCATCGGCCTTGCCGGTCACATCCTAGCGCCCGATTTTTGCGACAGCGTGCTGTTCGATAAAAAGCTGGGCTGGTATTCGGTCACCGAGGACGGCGAGATGCTGCCGGCCGACATACCCGATGGCCTGGCCCGTCCGCCCTACGACACCAAGCGCAAGCCGTTCCTTGCCGACGGTATCTCCATTAAGGGCTGGAAGCTCGAGAGCCTGCCTTACCTCACCTGGGCGCCCGTCATTAAGCTACCGGCCGAGAAGGAACTCATTCGTTCGCTCAAGAACCTCGCTAAAAAGTCTGATAGCGTCATTATCGCCACGGACTTCGATCGCGAGGGCGAGCTAATCGGTTCGGACGCCCTTAACAAGGTGCGCGAGGTGGCGCCGGACTTGCCGGTTGCCCGCGCCCAGTACTCTTCGTTTACCAAGGCCGAGATCACGCAGGCCTTCGATAATCTCGTCTCGCTCGACCAGAATCTGGCCGACGCCGGCGAGAGCCGCCAGCACATCGACCTCATTTGGGGTGCGGTGCTCACGCGCTACCTGACGCTCGCCAAGTTTGGCGGCTTTGGTAACGTGCGCTCTGCCGGCCGTGTGCAGACGCCGACGCTTGCCCTGGTGGTCGAGCGCGAGCGCGAGCGCATGGCGTTTGTGCCCGAGGACTATTGGCAGATCCGCGGCATGGGCGCCGCACAGGGTGCTGCCGAGGACGACCGCTTTAAGATTGCGCACAAGACGGCGCGCTTTACCGACAAGGATGCTGCTGAGGCGGCGTACGGCCATGTCGACGGCGTTGCGACGGCAACCGTCGCCGCGGTGACCAAGCGTTCGCGCAAGCAGCAGCCGCCCACGCCGTTTGCGACCACCTCGCTGCAGGCTGCCGCCGCAGCCGAGGGCATCTCACCTGCGCGTACCATGCGCATCGCCGAGTCCCTCTACATGGCCGGTCTCATCAGCTACCCGCGTGTCGACAATACCGTGTACCCTGCGACGCTCGATCTGGGCGCCGTGGTGAGCGACCTGGCAAAGATCAACCCGGCGCTGGCGCCCGTATGCAAAAAGGTGCTCGCCGGTCCCATGAAGCCCACGCGCGGCAAGGTCGAGACCACCGACCACCCGCCTATCTATCCTACGGGCGAGGGCGATCCGTCCACGCTCGACGGTGGCCAGCGCAAGCTCTACGACCTCATCGCCCGTCGCTTCCTGGCAACGCTCATGGGTCCCGCGACCATCGAGAACACCAAGCTCGAGCTCGACGTGAACGGCGAGCCGTTCGTGGCCTCGGGCGACGTGCTCGTGACCCCCGGCTTCCGTGAGGCGTACCCGTATGGACTCAAGCGCGACGAGCAGATGCCGCCGCTTGAGCAGGGCGATACGGTCGACGTGTTCGACATTAAGCTCGAGGCCAAGCAGACCGAGCCGCCCGCGCGCTACAGCCAGGGCAAGCTCGTGCAGGAGATGGAAAAGCGCGGCCTGGGTACCAAGTCAACGCGCGCGAGCATCATCGAGCGCCTGTATGCCGTGCGCTATCTCAAAAATGATCCCGTGGAGCCGAGTCAGCTGGGCATCGCCATCATCGACGCACTGACGCAGTTTGCCCCGCGCATCACGAGCCCCGATATGACCAGCGAGCTCGACGGCGACATGACCCGTGTGGAGCGCGGCGAGGACACCGAAGAGCATGTCGTGACGCACTCACGCGCGCTGCTGGCCGGCGTGCTCGACGAGCTGCTCAAGCATACGCAGGAGCTGGGCGACGCCATCAGCGACGCCGTCACGGCCGATGCGCGCGTGGGCGCCTGCCCCAAGTGCGGCAAGGACTTGGTTATGAAGACGAGCGCCAAGACCCGCGGCAGCTTTATCGGCTGCATGGGCTGGCCCGACTGCGACGTGACCTATCCGGTGCCGAGCGGCGTCAAGGTGAGCCCGCTCGAGGGCGAGGCGGCCGTGTGCCCCGAATGCGGTGCACCGCGCATTAAGTGCCAGCCGTTCCGCCAGAAGGCCTTCGAGATCTGCGTGAACCCGACGTGCCCCACCAACTACGAGCCCGACCTTAAGGTGGGCGAGTGCAAGGTGTGCGCCGAGGCCGGACGCCATGGTGATCTGATTGCACACAAGAGCGAGAAGAGCGGCAAGCGCTTTATCCGCTGCACCAACTACGATGACTGCGGCGTGAGCTATCCGCTGCCGGCGCGCGGCAAGCTCGAGGCGACGGGCGAGACCTGCCCCGAGTGCGGTGCCCCCATCGTGGTGGTCAACACGGCGCGCGGCCCGTGGCGTATCTGCGTGAACATGGACTGCCCGACCAAGGAGAAGAAGCCCGCCCGCGGCCGCAAGACCACAACCAAGACGACCGCGGCGAAGAAGACCACGGCTGCGAAGAAGACGACGGCTAAGAAAGCCACTGCCGCCAAGAAGACGACCGCGAAGAAGTCGACTGCCAAGAAAGCAGCCGCCGACAAGTAACGGCGCAGTCGAAACAGTGCCCAAAAAACGAGCGAGGGTCCCATGATCCTCGCTCGTTTTTTTTGACCGGCAGTTAGGGACGTTCCTTTTCTGCCGGCAGTTTAGGAACGTCCCTAACTGCCGGCTCGGGAACGACAAAGCGCTAGTTCACCTCGACGGGTTTGGCGCCGGGATAGCGCTCCTCAAAGTCTAGGCGGTACTTATTGTCATTGGTGCCCGCCACGTTGTCGCGCGACAGCGGCGCCACGATCTCATTCTTGTGGTCCGCAGGCTTGGCGTATTTCAGGCTGATCTCCCAGGCATCACAGATTGCGTCAATGCGGTGATCCAGGTCGTCGTACAGGGCGATGATGTCCTTCCAGGAGCTGTAGTTCTTGGAGCTCGTCGGGACGTCCAGGTCCTCGATGATGTCGTAATACTGCTCGATGGTGTCTTCCGTGCGCTCGGCGACGTCGGCGAGATTTTGACGGGTGGTTCGATCCTCTTCCAGATAGTTGCCGTTGAAGTTCTGCGCACAGCCACGGACCTGGCTGTCGAGATCTTCGAGCAGGTCGTAGTATTCGCTCAGGCGACGGTAGAGGTTCTGCTCGGAGAGCGTTGCTTCGCCGCCATCCTCGTCGTCATCGTCATCATCGTCGTACAGGCTGTTGGGATCGCCGAGAGGCTTTAGGTCATCGTCGTCGACGTCATGGTGCAGCTTAGCTACCTCGGCAGTCGTCTGCGTGGCGGCGTTGTCGAACGGTCTGATTGCAAAGAAAATGACCAAGGCGATGATGATCGCCACCAGCACAACGATAACGGCGATAAGCGGCCCGGTGCCGCTCTTTTTGGAAGCGGGGGTCTGTGGCGAAGCGGGAGCGTATGCGGGAGCCGGCTGCTGTTGGGACGAGCCGCTCGCGACGGGTATGCGTTGCGTGGTCTCGACGGCCGCGGGGCTTGCGGCGGGGTCGGGGCTATAGGCGAGGGAGTCGTCCGCCTTGGCTTGCGGCGTATCAAGGGAGCCGGTCTGCTCAAAAGCGGGCTGGCTATCGCTCGCGGCTGTTTGCTCAACGGGTGCACCGCACGAGGTGCAGAACTTGGCATCATCTGCAAGAAGCTTGCCGCACGAGGCGCAATACCGAGACATTGCCACTCCTTTCGCCACATTTCAATGCAATATGACGATTATACCCAGCATCCAAAATTCCCCATCATACGTTGCGGTGAAATAGGGACTGTTTGGCGGTCTCAGAGCTTCAATCGGTCCCTATTTCACCGCAACTTTGGAAAGGCGCCTTTAGCCATTGGGGACGCGCCGAGCACTGGGGTATCATGGCTTGGTTGCTATAACTCGCATTTACGCGCCTTGTAGGAAGGGGCTGCGCCCATGGCTTTTGAGCCTGCTCAACATAGCTTTATCACGCTCGAGGGCGTCGACGGCGCCGGCAAGTCCACGCAGGCGCGCCTGCTTGCCCGCGCGCTCGAACTCGCTGGCTACCAGGTTGTGAGCCTGCGCGAGCCGGGCGGCACCGCCATCAGCGAAAAGATTCGCGCTTTGCTGCTCGACCCCGCCAACACGGCGATGGGAGACACCTGCGAGTTGCTGCTCTACGAGGCGGCGCGCGCCCAGTTGGTGCACGAGGTCATAGCCCCCGCCCTTGCGGCCGGCAAGGTGGTCCTGTGCGATCGCTTCTACGATTCCACGACCTGCTACCAGGCGTTTGCCGATGGCCTCGATCGCCAGATGGTGCGCGACGCCAACAACCTGGCCGTCGCGGGAACGCACCCGGCGCTCACACTCGTCTACCACATCACGCCCGAGCAGGCGGCGCTACGCATGGCAGCCCGTGGCGCGGCGGATCGCATGGAGGCCAAGGGCATGGCATTCCAAGAGCGTGTCTACGAGGGGTTTTGCGCAATTGCTGCCGAGGAGCCAAACCGCGTAAAGCTCATCGACGCCACTACGACCGTCGAGGAAGTCTTCGAGAAGACGGTCGAGCAGGTTCGCGCGTACGGTCTCGACATTCCGCGGGAAGCCGTCGCCGCCGCGCTTGCCAAGGAGGCCGAGTAACATGGCCCCCGCTCAGGCAAGCCTGCTGGCCAAGCTCGACACCCAAGAGCGCGTGCGCGACTTTTTGACCAATGCCGTCGCTAGCGGTCGCGCGTCGCACGCCTACCTGTTTTTGGGCGCGCCCGGCGCGGGCAAGCTCGACGCCGCGTGGGCGCTCGCCCAAGCCTTCCTGTGCGAGCAGGATGGCTGCGGCGCATGCGACAGCTGCGTGCGCGTTGCTCGGCATACGCATCCCGACGTGCACTATTACACGCCCGAGAGCGCCACGGGTTACCTCATTGCCCAGACCCGCGAGCTGCTCGATGACGTGCCGCTGGCGCCCATCCGCGCCAAGGCAAAGGTCTACATCATCGACCGTGCCGAGCAGCTGCGCGCCAACACCGCCAACGCGCTGCTCAAAACGCTCGAGGAGCCGCCCGAGGGCGTTATGTTCATCCTGTTGGGTACCTCGGCCGACGTGATGCTGCCCACTATCGTGAGTCGTTGCCAGTGCGTGCCGTTTCGGCTGGTATCGCCCGCCGTCGCCGCGCAGGCCGTGAGCCGCGCCACCGGTCAGGACCCTGCGCGTTGCCGCATGGCGGTCGCCGTGGCGGGAAGCCCCACACGCGGCATCGAGTTTCTTAAGAGCGCCGAGCGCCAGGACGCCCGCCGTCAGATGGTCCGTGCCATCGACTCGCTCATTGCCGCCGACGAGGCCGACGTGCTCAGTCGCGCCAAGTCGCTCATTGTCGCCGTTAAGGCGCCGCTCGCCGAGGTCAAGTCCACGCAGGAAAAGGTACTCGAGCAAAACGCCGACTACCTGTCGCGTGGAGCATTGAAGCAGCTTGAGGACCGCAACAAGCGCGAACTCAACGCGCGCGAGCGTTCGGGTATCATGGAAGCGCTGGCGAGCGCGCGGACGCTCATGCGCGATGTGCTGCTGACACTTCAGGACGAGGCAGCCGACGTGGTGAACGAGGATGTGCGCGACACGATCGGTCGGCTTGCCGCCGCGACCAATGTTGCGGGTGCCACCCAGGCGCTCGAGGCGGTCGCGACCGCCGAGCGCAACATCGCCAGAAACGTTACTCCCCAGCTGGCCATCGAGGTCATGCTGTTCGATATCAGGAAGGCACTGAAATGCCGTTAGTCGTACCCGTTAAGTTTACCTACGCCTCGCGCGACCTGTGGTTTGACCCGCAGGACCTGGATATCCTCGAGGCCGATTATGCCATTTGCTCTACCGAGCGCGGAACCGAGATCGGCTTGGTCACGGCCGATCCCTTCGAGGTGCCGCAAGACGAGATCGGTCAGCCGCTCAAGCCCGTGCTGCGCGTGGCGAGCGACATCGACCTGCAGCTTGCCGACGATCTTGCCATCCAGGGCGACGAGGCCATGATCGATTTCCGCCGTCTGGTCAAAGAACTCGACCTCGAGATGAAGCCGGTCGGCGTCGAGTACCTGTTTGGCGGCGAGAAGGCCGTGTTCTACTTTGCGGCCGAGGAGCGCGTCGATTTTCGCCAGCTCGTCAAGGATCTGTCCTCGACGCTGCACATTCGCGTCGACATGCGCCAGATCGGCGTGCGCGACGAGACTCGCCTGGTGGGCGGCTATGCCCAGTGCGGCCAGGAGCTCTGTTGCACGCGCTTTGGCGGACAGTTTGAGCCCGTCTCGATCCGCATGGCAAAAGAGCAGGACCTGCCGCTCAATTCCTCCAAGATCAGCGGCGTTTGCGGCCGCCTGATGTGCTGCCTGCGCTATGAGTTCGAGGCGTACAAGGACTTTAAGAGCCGCGCGCCCAAAAAGAAGACGCTCATCGATACGCCGCTCGGCAAGGCGCGTATCCAGGAATATGACACGCCGCGTGAGCAGCTGGTGCTGCGCCTGGAGAACGGCAAGGTTTTTAAGGTCAACCTAGCCGATATGACCTGCTCGGAGGGCTGCAAAAAGAAGGCCGCCGAGCAGGGCTGCAACTGCCGCCCCGACTGCGTGACGCGCGACGTGCTCGAGCGCATCGAGTCGCCCGAGATGCGCCTGGCGCTCATGGAGCTCGACCGCGAGAACGGCGTCGACGTGGGCGATGGCCTGTCGAGCGCCGACCGTCTGGCCGGTACGTCGATGCCCAAGCGCCGTCGTCGCGATGCTGAATCCGATGCTCGCGCCGGTCAGGGGCAGGGCGAGGGTCGTGGCCGCGGAAAGGGCCGTGGCAATGCCGCAACGCCTGAGGCCGAGGAGGCCGCCGGTGGCCGTCGTCGTCGCAAGCGCGCGGGCTCGGGCGATGTCGGCGAGGCTGCAGCTGCAGACAAGAACTCCTCCCGCGAGCGCGAGACTCAGCAGCCTCAGCAGCAAAACCGCGGCGGTGGCATGAACCCCACGCGCCGTCGCCGCCGTCACCTGTCGAGCGAGGAGCGCGAGGATGCCTTCCGCGCGGCAGCTGCTCGCGAGGCTGGTGCCGCTTCCAAGGGTCCCTCGGGTTCCGATGCGCCTGCCGACAAGGGCGGCAAGTCACGTGGCGAGGATGAGCGCGCGCCGCGTCCGCGCCGTCGCCATTCCTCGGGCACGCAACAGAAGCCCTCAGTGCCCTCCGTTGCCGATCAGGTCTCGGATGGCGAGGTCAAGGTCACGCGCCGTCGTCCCGGAGATGGCGGGGGAGCGGCTGCCAAGGCTTCGCGTGGCGCCGCTCGCGACGAGCGCGAGTCGCGCGAAGATCGCGGTGGCGAGGGCTCGGCCGACCAGGGCCAAAAGCGCCGTCGCCGTCGCCGTTCCCGCAAGCCGCGCCAGAATGGTGGCGAGGGCTCGACCCCGTCTTCGGCCGCACCACGACCGCCCGCCGGCGAATAACGCCCACGAGCGGATTTAACCCGCCTTACCCCAATCGCGTCGGGGTACCATAGCGCTGAATCAACAACCCTCCCTGCGACCGAACGTAGGGAGGGTTGTGTCTTGAAGAGCCATCTGAACAAATTGAGCCGTCTGCAGGGTGCCGGCGCCCTACCGTTTGCGGACGAATTGCTGCCGTTTGCCGAGCGGGCGGCACGCGAGGCACTCGAGGTATTGTCGCCAACACGATGTGCCGGCTGCGAGCGCGCCGGTGCGCTTATTTGCCAAGACTGCCTGGCCGCGCTCACGCTCATCGACCCACGTCATAGCTGTACCCGATGCGGCGCCCCGTTTGGGGATTTGCTGTGCACTGAGTGTTCGGTCGAGGGCACGTCCTCGGCAATGGCGGAGGCGCTCGACCGCTGCCTGGCGTGCTCCGTCTATGCGCATCCGCTGCCGCGCATCATTAAAGCGTACAAGGACGCGGGCGAGCGACGCCTGGCGCCGTATCTGGCGGAGCTGCTTTACGACACCGCCCTGCATGCCCAGGTCGTAGCGCCCGAACGCTTAGGAGGTGTGCTGTCCGGTGCGGATGCGGTGGTGTTTGTGCCTGCGACGGCGGCAGCGTTTCGGCGGCGTGGCTTTGATCATATGGAGGCCATTGCGCGCCCATTTTGCGAGCTGTCGGGTGTTCCCCTGCTCGATGCCCTCGTCAAGTACGGGCATGGCGACCAGCGCGAACTCGGTCGTGAGGAGCGCCGCGAGCGTTCCCGGGGCATGTACGAGACGGTTGAGGACGTGCACGGCCGCCGCCTGCTGCTTATCGATGATGTCATTACCACGGGCGCGACCATGGCAGCAGCCTCGGCGGAGCTCAAGCGTGCCGGCGCCGCAGCGGTCGATGGCCTTGCTATCGCACGTGTTTGGTAGGGGTGGTTTTGTGGCAGTGAAGATTGAGCGGCGCAACGAGCCGACAGGCGAACAGCTAGCGGCTTCCGTAATCCTAACAGGCGCTTCAGCGCTGCGCATGATGCGCGCCGAGCGCCGGCAGATGGGCTATATCAGCTGGAAGGACCTTAATCCCGATGAAGAGCGCCGTGTGCTGCGCACGTCGTCGCCCTCGACCGAGGATATCTATCTTCCCGACTTGGTGCGAATTGGAGCCAAAAGTGGCGAGGTACAAGAAGATCTGTGCTTGCTGGTGGGATCTGCGGCGCAGCGCCGCCGCATGCCTGGCGTAGGCTGGTCCGTGTGTTCCGGGTTGCCCGCCGGCTCGATTCTAGAGGTGGAACCGGGGGTGTACAGCCTATCTCCCGAGGCCCTTTGTGTTGCCGTTGCGCGCGAGGTCGGCTGCATCCAGGCGTTTGCCCTGGCCCAGGAGCTGTGCTCTAAGATTTCACTGAGCGACCGCGGGAAGTATCTGCCTCCCTACACCTCGCCTGTTACGAATAAACTTGCAAAGGACAAGGACCAGCCAGCAGACGTGGGCTACTTTGAAGTCGAGCCGGCGCTGATGCCCGATCGTCTGGCAGATTATCTCGCGGTATACAAGGGGAACACGGCCAAACAACTGCAGCGTCTGTGTCCCTATCTTTCGGAAAACCTGCGCTCACCCATGGAGTGCATCATGCTCGCCCTGTTTTCGCTTCCGTTTTCCTATGGCGGGTTTGCCTGCGGACCTTTTAAGGCCGACTATAAGATCGAGTTCGATGACCGTGCGCAGGCAATCTCGGGGATGCCCCATGCAGTTTGCGATGCGTATCAAGAGGCAGCCCGGTTTGACTTGGAATACAACGGTGAGCTGGGCCATTCCTCTCGGAGGGGACGTATCCATGATGAAAAGCGCAACACGGGCTTGATTACTATGGGAATCGAGGTCGCGACGGTCAATAGCGAAATGCTCTGTGACATGGAAGCGATGGAAGCGCTCGCATGGCGCATCCACCAGCGTATGGGTAAGCGGTACCGGAATCGTGTCGATGCCCGCAGGAAGAAGCAAGAGGCGTTGCTTAATACGCTGCGGGCGTGTTTTGGGCT
The DNA here is from genome assembly GCA_900541045.1 of uncultured Collinsella sp. Lineage (GTDB taxonomy): Bacteria > Actinomycetota > Coriobacteriia > Coriobacteriales > Coriobacteriaceae > Collinsella. The sequence continues at coordinate 82 of UQID01000018.1, read as the reverse complement.
TAAGCCGGTCTAATTCACGTCGAAAATGGTCGCGCGCGCAGACGTGGTGTAAGAGTGTCCTGAGGTCCGTCGCTGCAAGTCC
>UQID01000017.1 GCA_900541045.1 uncultured Collinsella sp. | reverse complement strand
AGCTCAACTAAGCTCCCAAGTCGACAACCGAAGAAGCCGCTGACCAGCCCGAGACACCTGCGTTCCAAAACAGCGATGTCTTTGGCAGCGAGGCCGAGGACGATCAGTCCGACGAGCCCGCCGATCAAGGCGCTACCGAGTCGGCGCCGGAGCCCGAGACGCCGCAGCCCGCCATCTCGCTCACGGTCGTCTATGACCCCGAGAACGCAAACGCCGGCATCACCACCATGGCATCCACGCCCATCGAGGCAAAGTCGAGCGTCGAGAACGAGAACGCGACGCAGGTTGAGGTTGAAACCGCAGTTGCAGACGCGCCCGTCACCGTGAAGCCCGCAGATTCCACAACCAAGCCGAAGACGACGCTGGAGCCCGCAGATTCCACGATCAAGCCGGAAGCGACGCCGGAGCCCGCACCCGTCATCGAATCCGTGCCCGCCGCTGTTTGCGACCAAATTCCCGCACCGGCACCGTCTCCGGCCCCCGCTGCAGCACCGGCCCCCGCACCCGCAGCACCGACCATCCCCAAGGACTTCCCCATCGATTTCGCAACCGAGGTCTTCTGCCCCGGCCCGCTTCTGCACCAGTTGTCGACCTATCTCCCCTACGGCGCCGACACGCTCGGCATCGTCGGCGAGTACTACTGGATCGCCCGCGAACGCGGCACCATCGAGGCCGCGCGAAACCGCGCAATCTTCCCCCTCCGCTACACGCAGGCCGGCGAGCGCCGCGAGGTTGCCGTGCGCATCCGCCGCAACACCACCGGCGGTCTCGGAGCCACCTGGGCCATCGACAAAGTCGAAGAACCCGAGCAGTAACGACAAACGGCTCAAATCCAAACCCGGATTTGAGCCGTTTTTATTAGCATTCATCGATGTTCCGTGACCAACAGCGAGCGGGCCGCAAGTGCCCCAGGTTGCCGTGAAAGAGGAGCGACGCGTACTTCGGTACGCGAGCGACGGTTTGAACGGCAAGATGGGGTGCTTGCGGCCCGCGCAGCGTCGAGCAGTTACGCGGTTTGGTAAAACCGCGTAACAAATTAGTCACGCGTCAACTTGCGGTGGATACGATGAGGCTGGGCTGCGTCCTCGCCCAGGCGCTCGATACGGTTGGCCTGATAGGCCTCGAAGTTGCCCTCGAACCAATACCAGTTGCCCGGATTCTCGTCGGTGCCCTCCCACGCCAGAATGTGCGTGGCGACGCGGTCCAGGAACATACGATCGTGGCTAATGACCACCGAGCAGCCCGGGAACTCGAGCAGCGCCGCTTCGAGCGAGGACAGCGTCTCGACGTCGAGGTCGTTCGTGGGCTCGTCGAGAAGCAGCAGGTTGCCGCCCTGCTTGAGCGTAAGCGCCAAGTTCAGACGGTTGCGCTCGCCGCCGGAGAGTACGCCAGCGCGCTTCTGCTGGTCCTGGCCCTTAAAGCCAAAGCTCGCCACATAAGCGCGGCTCGGAACCTCGGTCTCGCCGACCATCATGTGGTCCAGGCCGTCCGAGACGACCTCCCACAGGTTCTTATCGGGATCGATGCCGGAACGGTTCTGGTCGACGTAAGAAATCTTGACGGTCTCGCCCACCTCGAGCTCGCCCGAAGTCAGCGGCTCCAGACCCACAATCGTCTTGAACAGCGTGGTCTTACCGACACCGTTGGGGCCGATGACGCCCACGATGCCGTTGCGCGGCAGGGTGAACGAAAGGTCATCGATGAGCACGCGGCCATCGAACTCCTTGTGCAGATGATGGGCCTCGAGAACCTTGTTGCCCAGACGCGGCCCGACGGGAATGCGGATATCGGTCCAGTCGAGCTTCTGGCTTGCGCGCGCCTCGGCCTCCATCTCCTCATAGCGAGCCAGACGGGCCTTGTTCTTGGCCTGGCGAGCCTTGGGCGAGCTGCGTACCCACTCGAGCTCAGCCTCCATGCGCTTGGCGAGCTTGGCGTCGCGGTTGCCCTGCGCCTCGATACGGGCGGCCTTGGTCTCCAGATACGTGGAGTAGTTGCCCTTGTAGGGATAAAGGTGACCGCGGTCGACCTCGCAGATCCACTCGGCAACGTTATCCAGGAAGTAGCGATCGTGTGTGACGGCAAGCACCGCGCCCTGGTAGTTGTGCAGGAAGTGCTCGAGCCACAGGATCGACTCGGCGTCCAGGTGGTTCGTGGGCTCGTCGAGCAGCAGTAGGTCAGGAGCCTCAAGTAGCAGCTTGCACAGGGCCACGCGACGGCGCTCGCCGCCGGAAAGCACGTTGACCGGCATGTCGGAATCGGGCAGCTGCAGGGCGTCCATGGCCTGGCCGAGCTTGGAATCGATATCCCAGCCGTCGGCGGCGTCGATCTCGTCCTGAAGCTTTCCCATCTCGGCCATGAGAGCGTCCATGTCGCAATCCGGGTCGCACATCTCCTCGCCGATCTTGTTGAAGCGATCGACCTTGGCGATCATGTCGCCAAATGCCATGCGCACGTTCTCGATGACGGTCTTGTCGTCGTCGAGCGGCGGCTCCTGCTGCAGAATACCCACGGTGTAGCCGGGGGTGAGTCTGGCATCGCCGTTGGAGACTTCCTCGATGCCGGCCATGATCTTGAGCAGGGTCGACTTACCCATGCCGTTGGGACCCACAACGCCGATCTTGGCGCCGGGGTAGAAGCTCAGGGTCACGTCGTCAAGGATCACCTTGTCGCCATGGGCCTTGCGAGCCTGATACATCTGGTAGATGAACTCTGCCATTTGCCTGTTTTATCCTTTCTACCTGCTGTTTCCCTATTCTTGATTCGCTTTAGTGGAAACGAAATGAGGAAACCAGCTCTGAAACTTAACGAAAAAAGGGGCATGGTTGCCCATACCCCCTAATACTACCTGGGAAAAGTCACCCGGAACATACTATGAACTGCGTACGCTAGTTTTCCGCAACCTTAACGAGCGGCTCGCTGCGATTTGCGCCACAGCAGATACGAGTAGACGTAGACGGCTCCGACCGAACCAAACGCCAGAACCGCAATCACCGCGGCGACGACTTCACTCGAAAGCACGCTGCCCGCCACGCCCATCGCAATCAGGCCAACACCCAGCACCATAAAGCAGGCACCGCCAAAGCGCTGCGTACGGCGCCAGTTCTCGGGATCGGCAAGCGCCCAGGGCGTCTTGATACCGAGTGTATAGTTCCGCTTCACACGCGGCAAGTAGTTGCCTACGCCGATGAACAGCAGACCGACAGCACCGGAAATCAGCACGTTGACCGAACCGACCGCCGGCACCACGCCCCAGACCGTAAGCTCACCCAACCAGCTTATGGCGCACATAAACAAGGTGAAGGCGATTACGAAGCCCTGATAGAACTTGCCCGAGGTTCGATATGCCTCACCTTTGGGGTCGATGCGCGGCACCACGCAGAACATTGCGAGAAGCGCCAGAGGCAGCACGCCGAGCGCGGAGGCCATCCAGCTAGGACCCCAACCGTCGACAGCGCCGTTCGCGCCCCAGTGCGTGGGAATCTGCGCAGGCAAGCTCGGCATCACCATGAGGTGCGCTACGACATTGGCGACGCACAGAGCGACCAGCGCAATCCACACACGCCGCGATACCCCCGTGGCGTGAATACCCTTGTTTTCGTTATTCATCCTTATCACCTTCCGTGTTTGTAAAGCCCATAAACCAACCGATCAAGTCCTGCATGACGGTGGTGTTTAAGCTGTATACGATGTTTTGGCCATGGCGCTCGTCGGTCACCAACCCGGCGTTTTTGAGCGTCGCCAAGTGATGGCTCAGCGACGGCTTACTGATATCGAAATGCTCGGCAAGCTCCCCCGCCGTGCAATTGCCCTCGCGCAGCAGTTCCAAAATGCGCCGCCGCGTAGGATCGGCCAGCGCCTTAAAACCCTCTCCCGGCATAAGACCTCCTCTCAGCGCCCCTCATGACGCGCACACTATACTGGATATTTAGATGTTTGTCTAACTGTCAAATACAGTAACATCTATAGAACATTCGTTCGTGTTTAGTTACAATGGAAGTTGAAGCAGATGGGCCAGCTCCCTCTACCCAAGAAGGAGATGGACTATGAGTATTGACGATGTCCTGACGTTGTTATTGCTTGTAATCGCGGCTGTGGAGCTCGGCATCCACATTGGAGGTCGAATGAAATAGCCGCCCCCGCGTAATGCGAAGACGGCCACTTCTCACGCCATAAACGTGTTTCGGAGTTGGCCAACCCGCTGCAACGGGTGCCATCTGCTTCAATCTTATGCGAATCCCGATCCCATTTCAACAAACCCCAAGGGCTCAAATGAAATCGCGATAATACCTATAATGACGATAGCTTAAACACGATTCGCTTCCCCATCGGAGGATGTCTATGACCGAAAACGCTACTGCTCTCGTCGAGACGCGCGATACCAAGCTCGAAATCATCATGGGCCGCGAGGCACTCGACAAGCTCGCCGATGCTACGGTACTGGTGCTCGGCTGCGGAGGCGTGGGCTCCAACTGCTGCGAGGCACTCGCCCGCGGCGGCATCGGACATTTCGTCATTCTGGATAAGGACATCATCGCGCCCAGCAATATCAATCGCCAGGCCATCGCCTTTCACAGCACCGTCGGCAAGCGCAAGGTTGACGTGATGGAGGCCATGATCCACGATATCAATCCTGCCGCCACCGTCATCAAGCGAACTGAATACCTGTTGAGCGATAACATCGACGAGTTCTTTGCGAGCGTTTTAGAGCAGACGGACGGCAAGTTCGACTACGTCGTCGACGCCATCGACACCATCTCGGCCAAGCTCACCATTGCCAAATATGCTCAGGACCACGACATCCGTTTGGTTAGCTCCATGGGCGGGGCCAACAAGCTCCATCCCGAGTGCCTCCGCTTTGCCGACATCTTCGATACGGTACGTGACCCCATGAGCCGCATCATGCGCAAAGAATGCAAGAAGCGCGGAATCAAGAGCCTGCACGTGCTGTTTAGCTGCGAGGAATCGGTTAAGACCCAACCCCGCGACCCGTCCAATATCCACGAGCGTACCGAGTTGGGCACCGCCAGCTTTATGCCGCCCATCATGGGCCAGATGATCGCCGGCGAGGTTATCCGCCAGATCAGTGGGCGTGGTACCGAACGCGTGCGCGCCGATGGCCAGCGCCTAGACTAGTGGAGCGCGCCGAGATGGGGCCCCAGTTAATTGATGCACACTGCCATCTTGATTTAATGGCTCACCCGGACGCCGTTGCCGATGAGGCGACGGCACTGGGCTTGGGTCTATTTGATTGCGGCGTCGATCCACGCGACTTTTCGGCCGCAAACGAGCGTGCCCGTCGCCAACCAGGCATCATCGCCGGCATTGGGCTTCACCCCTGGTGGCTCGCCGACGGCCGCTGTGGTTCTACCGAAGTCGATCTGCTTTGCGAAGTTGCCGCCCAAGAGCGCCACATCGGCGAAGTCGGACTCGACTTTTCCGAGCGCTTTGCCGGAAGCGAGTCGCTGCAAATACAGGCACTTGACCGGCTCTGCGATGTGCTCGTGCAGCGTCCTCTTGCCGAGCGCGTGATATCAATTCACGCCGTTCGTTCGGCAGGAACTGCGCTGGACGCCCTAGAATCGCACGGGCTACTCATCCCAAACCCCGACTCCCCCGCTATCATCTTCCACTGGTTTAGCGGCACCTCAGACGAGCTCGTCCGCGCGCGTAATGCGGGCTGCTATTTTTCTGTCAACGAACGCATGCTCGCGTCCAAACGAGGACGCGAATACGCACGACAGATTCCACTCGACCGTTTACTGCTCGAGACCGATGCGCCGACCGAGCCAAACACAGAAACAAGCGCGCAGTCGCTCATCAGATCGCTTGCATGGACCTCAGAACGCATCGCCTCACTCAAAAACTGTGACGCAAAGCATATTGAGTCAGCGGTTTTAGCAAATGCACGCTCTGTTTTTAGCCTTCGCTGACCCCTGTGGTCAAAAAACGTCAAATATGAGTACTGCTAGCGAAATGGATACATTACTTTGAGCTTTCCGGCCACCAGATTAATCTACGATTGTCCATTAACTAACACTTTCACAGTCACTCATCCTGCATTTTCGCAATCTTAAACCCCTCCAAACGCTCAAATCACGTCTGAAGGGGTCGATTTTGCTGCGACTAAATTAGTCACAGTACTCATATTTGGCTTTTTTTGACCACCGAGTCACGGGAAGGCACCAATACAGCTCCCCGAGACTGCTCACCTATTCGGAAATTGGCGCTCCATGGCCCCAGGAGCCTTCCATACCGCATACGGTCGAAGCAAACCCCGCCGCAAAGTCGAGTGCGCGCTCGACGGCCTCGGCACCATCCTCGCCACGCTTGGCGGAATCGAGATAGCACATCAGAAACGAAGTCAGGAACGAGTCACCCGCACCCATGGTGTCCTTCATATCTGTCACTGGCTTGGCATGCTGCCGATAGTAACGCTCGCCGTCATAGGCAGTACAGCCCTCAGCGCCAGCCGTGGCCGATACAAAACGCGGACCCAAGCTCTTCACCCATGCCAGACGCTTGCGAATCTCGTCCTCGCTCGCGGCGTCTGCCGCGCTAAAGAACGCGAAGTCAACGTAGGGAGCAATCTGCTCGTAGTACTCGTCGGTCGAATCGTCCGAGAAGTCAAACGAAACGGTAATACCCGCTGCCTTCAACTTAGGCAGCTCGCGCTCGGTAAAGCAATAGTTGCCCGAATGAACCACATCGAACTGCTTCATGTACGAAAGATCAAAACGATCGAGGACATAGCGCGCATCGCCACGGATACCGCCTTCGTTGGAGCCAAGGAAGACACGGTCACCATCGACCACAGTAACGCGTGCCGCACCATTCTCGCCGATGAGCTGCTTGCATTTGGCTAGTTCAACGCCCTCATCCTCAAGACTCGCAATCACATGCTCGGCAGCAGCGTCATTACCAAAGATGCCCATATACGCGGAGCGCGCGGCACCGCACTTCTTGGCATACACGGCAAAGTTCACCGCATTGCCACCCGGATACATTGTGTTGATATGCTCGTAGCGGTCGACGACGTTGTCGCCAAACCCAAGAGCGTTAACGTTGAATGTCATAGCGCCGTCCCTTTCTCGTCCTAACGAGATCGCCGTAATGGCCGCCGTGCCGCCCTGGCCCTACGCAAGCTTCAGCAAATCGGGCAGCTGGTCGATAATCTTGTCCGCGGCATCTTGGCTAAATCCAAAGCGCTCCTCGCGCTTGGCAATGACTGTCAGGCCGGCTCGCTTGCCGGCAGTGATGCCAGGCACCGAATCCTCAACGCAGCAGCAGCGATTCGCGGGCAGCCCCAGCAGGTCCAGCGCATGCAGGTAGATGTCGGGCTCGGGCTTGCTCTCCTTAAACTGCTCGCCGCTCACCACATACTCAAAGGCATCCGACAGCCCGCATGCATTGAGCACTTCCTCGATGCTAACCATGGGAGACGAGCTGGCAAGCGCCACGCGAACGCCGCGGCGCGGCAGCTCTCGAATCGTATCCACGGCGCCCGGGTTAATCAAAGCCTGATAGTCGCGCGGACGCTTATGCGCCCATTCGTCCCAACGGGCCAACGTTTCCTCGCCAGTAAAATGCCCCTTACCGGCACGCTCAAACCAATCGACCAGCATATGCAGGAAGAACTGATGCGAGGTACCGACCTGCCCATTCAACTCCTCTTGAGTCAGATTAAGCCCAAGCTCCTTGGCAAACGCGGCAGTCTCGCCCAGGTAGTAATACTCGGTATCGACAATCACGCCGTCCATGTCAAAGATAACGGCGTCGAACGGAAATGCGGACACGGCACCCTCCCTAACAAAAGGGCGCCTGTAAGCAGGCGCCCGAACCATGCATTATCGGCGATTCTAACCCAGCAGCTTATCCAGCGCCACCGCAATACCGTCTTCGTTGTTATTGGCGGTCACCATCTGGGCCACAGCCTTGACCTCGTCGACGGCGTTACCCATGGCAACACCGGTACCCGCCCACTCAATCATGGACTTGTCGTTCTGGCCGTCGCCAAACGATACGACCTCGCTGGCATCGATGCCGAGCTTGGGCAGGGCACCCTCGAGCGCACGGGCCTTGTCGATACCGGGCGCCGTAAACTCAAAGTACCAGTCGGCCGTAAACATACCAGAAAGCGTCTGAGTAAAGGGCGCGTACATCTCCTCGTGATGCGCTTGCAGATAGGCCGGGTCGCCCGCAGTGAGTAGCTTGTCCACGGGATAAGCATCAGCGACCTCATGCAGGCTCTCCACCTCGCGAATCTTAAGATCGCACGCGTCGCGCTCATACTTGACGATATTCTTCTGCGAGCCGTCAGGCAGCGTGATCATGCAATGGTACGAGTCCTCGACGTGCAGATTACGACCGAGCGAAATCATAGGGATCACGTCAAAATTACGCAGGTGATCAATCAGGCGATGCAATTCGTCGGCAGGCATAGCTTGATCGAACAGCACCTCGTCGGTCTGGGCATCGACGACGTGAGCGCCGTTAAAGGCCACCAGCAGACCGTCATGGTTTTGAAGGTCGAGCTCCTGTGCCAAGGCGTGCAGCCCCCATGCGGGACGGCCCGAAGCCAAAATGAGCTTAATGCCCGACTCCTGCGCCGCGAGCAGCTTCTCGCGCGTACGCGGGCTAATCACTTTCTGATCGTTGGTGAGCGTACCGTCGATATCCATCGCGATGGCTTTGATTGCCATATATGCCTCCCTGCATCGCTTTTATCACGCTTCATCATATCCGAGGCGGGCGTCCCTCACACGGATTAATTGAGGACGAATGCAAAACACACCGAACGATTGCGGACAAATGGCAAATTGCAAAGGGCCAGTATCCCAACAGATACGGGCCCTTTCTTCGATGAGCTAGCTCAGCAGACAAAGACTACTTGCGGTGAGCGCGATAGAACTCGATGAGTGCCTGGGTCGAAGCGTCCTGCTCGGCCTTGGCAGCGTCGTCGTGGAAGGCAGGCGTGATCTGCTTGGCAAGCTGCTTGCCCAGTTCGACACCCCACTGGTCGTAGGAGTCGATACCCCAAACCGTACCCTCGACAAACACGATGTGCTCGTACAGGGCGATGAGCTCACCAAGCGCGAACGGGGTCAGCGTGTCGCCGAAGATCGAGGTCGTCGGGCGGTTGCCCTCAAAGCAGCGAGCCGGGACGATTTGCTCGGGCGTGCCCTCGGCACGGACCTCGTCAGCCGTCTTACCAAAGGCAAGCGCCTTGGTCTGAGCGAGGAAGTTGCCCAGGAACAGCTCATGGACGTCCTGGCCACCGTCGGTCGCCGGGTTAGCAGTGTTGGCGAAGGCGATAAAGTCGGCCGGAACCACCACGGTGCCCTGATGCAGCAGCTGATAGAACGCGTGCTGGCCGTTGGTGCCGGGCTCGCCCCAGTAGATCTCACCGGTATCGGAGGTCACGGCGCTGCCGTCCCAACGGACATGCTTGCCGTTTGACTCCATGGTGAGCTGCTGCAGGTAAGCCGGGAAGCGATGCAGGTACTGGCAGTACGGCAGCACGGCATGGCTCTTGGAGCCAAAGAAGTTGACGTACCAGACATTGAGCAGGCCCATCAGCGCAACGGCGTTCTGCTCGAGCGGAGTGTTGCAGAAGTACTCGTCGATGGCGTGGAAGCCCTCGAGGAACTGCTGGAAGCGCTCGGGACCGAGCACGACGATCAGGGACAGGCCCACGGCGGAGTCAACGGAGTAACGGCCGCCGACCCAGTTCCAGAAGCCAAAGGCGTTGGCCGGGTCGATACCGAAGGCCTCGACCTTGTCGAGTGCGGTAGAGACGGCGACAAAGTGCTTAGCCACAGCCTCGGCGTTCTGCTCATCGGAGCCGTCGATGGCGCCCTGGGCCTTGAGCTGCTCGAGCATCCAAGTCTTGACCTCGCGAGCGTTGGTAAGCGTCTCGAGCGTGGTAAAGGTCTTGGAGACGATGATCACGAGCGTGGTCTCGGGATCCAGGCCCTTGAGCTTCTCGGCCTGGTCGTTGGGATCGATGTTGGAAATGTAGCGGCAGTCGATGCCGGCGTCGGCGTAGGGACGCAGGGCCTCGTAGGCCATGACCGGGCCCAGATCGGAGCCGCCGATGCCGATGGACACCAGGTGCTCGATCTTCTTGCCGGTAACGCCCTTCCACTCACCGGAGCGCACGCGCTCGGCAAAGGCATACATACGGTCGAGGACCTCGTACACGTCGGCGACAACATCCTGGCCGTCAACGATGAGCTGGCCCTTCTCGCTCGCCGGGCGGCGCAGCGCGGTGTGCAGCACGGCGCGGTCCTCGGTAGTGTTGATGTGCTCGCCGGAGAACATGGCTTCGCGGCGCTCCTCGAGCTTAACCTCGCGGGCCAAATCGCACAGCAGCTTAACGGTCTCGTCGGTCACCAGGTTCTTGGATAGATCGAAATGCAGGTCACCGGCGTCAAAGCTCAGCTTGTTCACGCGCTCGGGATCGGCGGCGAACCAGGCCTTGAGGTCGATGCCCTCGGCCTCGAGCTTCTCCTGATGAGCCTCGAGCGCCTTCCAAGCGGCGGTCGACGTGGCGTCGATAGGTGCGGCAACAGTTGCCATAAAGTCCTCCTCAGCATACGGGCGCGTGTCCCCCATGCGCCCGGACATTCAGATGCCACTATTCTAGCTCAGGTCAAGACCGTAATCAGCGAGCGTTATCAATCCGCCCCCAAACGGCGACCGACCAAAAAGGGACAGGTTTATTTTGGCAGGTCAAACGCTTTACCTATCAAAACTATGCGGTGGCGCACACACTGGCGAGCAACTCGCGCAAGGGAGAGCCAATGCCATCCAGGAGCTCAGGCGCGATAATGGCAAAGACGGGCACTTCGCCTCTACCCACAGCCGCAGGCACCTTTCCCTCCGAGACAATGCAGCCATGGGGAACAAAACCGTCCTCGCCAGAATCGAGCACCGCCATACGACGGGCAACCTCGCGCGCAAATCCAGCCGTGTCGGCATCCCCAATCGCAAGCACAAAGTCGACGCCTTCGTCGATGGCCAAGGCAACAGCCTCATCGACCAGCTCGTCTCCCCCCTCGCCCTCAACCGAGCCACAACGGAACAGCGCGCGCTCCAACAATGCCCGGTCAAGCGACCCAAGCGCCGCCGCAACGAGCTCGTCGCGCGTATGCTTGTCGCCGCCCAGCACTACCAGTGCCTTGGTGCCGCCGTAATGGGCGACCAGGCGCCCGCACCAACGTGCCACGTCGCCATCCGCGACAAGGCGCGTTGGCATACCAAACCCATAGTTGACCATCTACCCCACAACCCTTCCATGCTTTTGAGGTGAAACAGATCGTTAGGCTCATGCTACGAAGCAAGGTTTTCCGAGCTGTTTCGTGCTCTTAAGGGCTGCGTTAAAACCCGAATCAATCAAAACGGGACGCACAGATGGCTATGCCGCGATAAACGGAGGCACCAGGCGCACAAATAAGATGAGCCAAGCTAGCGCCAGGCAAAATCCACCCAGTACATCAGAAGCGTAGTGCACCCCCAGATAAATGCGACTGACACCAACAGCGAGAATGACGCACGCAAGCGCCATCGCGGCAAACACGTTAGACGAAAGGCCGCCGGCTCCTCCCTGCACGAGCCATATGCCATATCCGTAAAACGCCATAGCAGCCATCGAATGGCCCGTGGGAAAACTGAGTCCCGGAGCCTCCACAAGCCGATATCCTTGGGGGCGAGGGCGGCGCACCAACACCTTAAGGAGCTGATCGATGGCACTGATGACGCCGACATTGACAGCGGCGCACATAACCTGAATCCGACAGGGCGCCCATATAAACGTGGCGACCAGCACGCCCACGACAACCGGTAGCGATGCCATGTTCGAAACGGCTTTCATCGCAACCGTCAACGCCGGCGAACGAAGCTTCTCAACGAAAAGCGCGTAGCCCAACCTGTCGATTCTCATGGCCTGTCGCTTAAGCACCTTAACCAGCAGGCAAGCAAAGACTGCAAGACACAGCACGGCCAGTACCAAAAGCGCAAGATCACCCATATCGGCGGTCATCCATATCCCTTCAGCGTATCCATCACATCAAGGTTAACGACCTAGCGTAAGCGCCCCGTAAACCTACCAAAAAGGACGGGTTTCTTTTAGATAGGCCAAGCGATTTACCGACCAAAATAAACCTGTCCCTTTTTGGCAGGTCTGGTATTATCGAACAAGTATTCGATAGGAACATGTGTTTGATGAGGAGGACCCGGTGGAGTACGGTCGGCGTACGTACATCTGTATCGACCTTAAGACGTTTTACGCCAGCGTCGAGTGTGTCGACCGTGGGCTCGATCCGCTTACCACCAACTTGGTCGTGGCCGACGAGTCTCGCGGCCGCACGACGATCTGCTTGGCCATCACACAGGCGATGAAGGACCTCGGTATCCATAACCGCTGCCGCTTGTTCGAAATTCCCAACGGCATCGACTACATCAAAGCCGTACCGCGCATGCAGCACTATATGGAGGTATCGGCGCAGATCTACGGTATCTACCTGGAGTACGTAAGCCCGCAAGACGTCCACGTCTATTCAATCGACGAGTGCTTTATCGACGTCACGCCCTATTTGGACCTCTATCACACCGATGACGAAGGCTTTGCCTGCATGCTGCGCGACGAAGTTTTGCGCCGTACCGGCATCACCGCAACGGTCGGTATCGGACCCAACCTATTCCAAGCAAAAGTGGCGCTCGACATCACCGCCAAACACGCGCCCAGCCGTATCGGGAAACTTGACGACGAGACCTTTCGCAAGGAGATCTGGCCGCATCGCCCCATCACCGACATCTGGGGTATTGGCCCCGGCGTGGCGGCGCGTCTCGAAAAGTACGGCGTCTACGACCTGATGGGCGTCGCGGCCCTCGACGAGAACCTGCTCTATGACGAGCTCGGCGTCAATGCCGAGTACCTGATCGACCACGCTTTTGGGCGCGAACCGACAACCATCGCCGACATCCAGGCCTATCGCCCCCAGGCAACCTCGACCACGACCGGACAGGTGCTCTCGAAGGGCTATGCCTACGAACAGGCCTATACGGTGTTGCGCGAGATGGTTGATGCAGCCGTACTGGACCTGGTCGACAAGCACGTGGTCTGCGACAGCATCTCGCTGTTTGTGGGCTATGCAAGCGAGCGTGCTGATATCCGCCGGCTCGATGCCAGCGGCACAGCGCAATACATCGACGGCTGCGGGCACCTACGCTCAAGCACCTCAGGTGTCGAGCCGACCGCAAGCGATGGCCCCGAACTTGCACCCCGCGCGCCCAAGCCCGTCCAGCGCGACGATGAGCGCCGTCGCATGGTTCGCGAGGCACAGGCGATTGACGGCATCTTCGTGGGCGAGCACGGCGGTAAGCCGCGTGGCGGTTATGCCGCGCTCTTTGCCCATTCCAACGCGTCTCGAAAGCTACCCGAACGAACCAATTCGTTTAAGAAGATCATGGGCTACTTCGATGACCTGTGGGCGCAGACCGTCGATCCAAAACGACCTGTCAAACGTATTAACCTGGGCTTCGGAAACCTTATGCCCGAAGAATTTGCCACCATCGATCTGTTTAGCGACGTCGAGGCCGATGAGCGCGAGCGTGACCTGGCACGCGCCGTGCTGGCTGTAAAAGGCAAATACGGCAAGAACGCGCTGGTTAAGGGACTAAGCTTTACCGCCGGTGCCACCGCGCGCGAACGCAACGACCAGGTAGGGGGACATCGTGCCTAAATCCAAACAACAGCCAATGCGCCCGCCGACTCCCTTCGAACGTCTAGCAGACCCCGAGGGAAGGCGTCGCACCGCCGACCCCAAACTCACCGCCAACGGCGCCGTTCGCGCCAACCGCGCCGCACAGTTTATGCCATTCGCCGCTCTCACGGGATACTACGAGCTCGTACGCAAGCAAGAGATTACCGTTGAGCCCAAATGTGAACTGACGGAAGAAAAAGCCCTCGAGCTTTCGAATAAGCTCGAGGGGCTCAAGCGCGGCGACCTGGTGCGCGTCACCTATTACGATACGTATGGCTATCGTGCCCGCACCGGCATTCTCGACGAGGTGCTTCCCGCGTTCAAGCTGCTCAAACTCCGCGACATCGCCATCAAATTCGACGACATCCAAGACATCGAGCTGCGCGGCCGTGCCTAGGCGCAAGCGATACGTCCGACCCTATAGCTTCATGACGTAATAGCCTGCGCCCTTCACGGCGCCCTCGAGCGCCTCGCGATCGATTGGGTTTTTAGAGCGCACGTTCGCCGTGTGATCGGCATACGTCACCGTGGCCCAAATGCCATCCAGCATATTCAAAGCATTCGCAACGTTTTGAGCACAGCCGTCGCAGCTCATACCTCCGATGAGCAGCTCCTCGCTATAGGGGTAGTGAGACTCATCGGTATCGGTCACCACAGCTCTCTTGGCCTTCTTACCGCACGCACCATCGCTGCAGCAGCTTTTGCCGTGCGTCGACGCGACAATACGTCGCAATCCAAAAAACATGCCGACGGCAATTACGGCAAGCACGATAAGATTTGCAGGGTTAAGCAGGTCTTCCATGTGCTCCTCTTCCTATAAAGTTCTAGCCAAATACCCCCATGGGGTGTCACCCATCTTACTCCAATCTCGTGTCAGTTCAGTCAAATAGTTTCCCTTTTCAAACTTTATAGTTGACCAAGGCTTACTTTCGTGTATAAGTTTTCCTAGGCTAACAGATGAGGGACTGAAAGGAGCACCGTGACTCGAACCATCGACATTCCAACGTTTCAAACGACCGTCGTGCGCAACTGCTCCCCCACGCTCGCGGGTATCAAACCCGCTTCACTCTTTACCTATCCCGGTCCCTACGCAAACCAAAACGAACAGCCCGGCAACCCTCATATCGAAGCGCGTCGCACGCGTCTGCTTGCCGTCATAGCCCAATGCAACCGCGAGCTCGAGCCACTCGGCATCCACATGAGCGTCCTGGTCTGGCGTCCCTGCGGAGCGCTGATCTACGTGTACTGCCCCGCCGCCCTCATGCGCTACTTATCCGACCCTCGAGCCGCAGCAGCTCTTGCCACCGAAGGCTACGACGTTGGCAACCTGTCCGCATCCCTTGTGCATCTAGCCGCACGCATTACGCTGGCGAGCAGCAACGTTGCGGAAAGCGCCTGCGACAGCGGACCTTGCGTTCTCGCTCAGAACGAAGCGTGCGATAAGAGCTGCGCATGCGAGTTTCCTCACGAAATTGGGTATTTTTTGGGCTACCCCTACGAAGACGTGCATCAGTTTATTGCCCAGCACGGCCAAAACTACAAGGTTTTTGGTGCTTGGAAGGTGTATTCAAACGTCGAGGCGGCGCTTGCGACCTTTGACGCTTATCGCGCATGCACGCAATACCTTACCTACATCTATCAGCAGGGCTGTACCCTTGAACAGCTTGTTCAGGCAGCCCGATAGAACATACAAAACGCGGCCGCGTGCCGCACAACCGAAAGGACTCAACATGAGCAAGATCGCCGTCGTCTACTGGAGCGGAACGGGCAATACCGAGGCCATGGCAAACTTCGTCGCCGAGGGCGCGGTGTCCGCCGGCGCCGAGGCCGAGGTCATCCCCTGTGCCGACTTCTCTGCCGACAAGACCGCCGGCTACGACGCCATCGCCTTCGGCTGCCCCGCCATGGGCTCCGAGGAACTCGAGTACGACGAGTTCCAGCCGATGTGGGATGAGGTCAAGGAGAACCTGGGCGACAAGAAGGTCGTCCTGTTTGGCTCCTATTCGTGGGCCGAGGGCGAGTGGATGGACAATTGGAAGGCCGACGCCGATGAGGCCGGCGTCAATGTCGTCGATTCCGTCATCTGCTTCGACGCGCCTGACGACGAGGCCGAAGCCGCCTGTAAGGCCCTGGGCGCCGAGCTGGCTTAAAACTACCCATCGCCACGCCAACCGCAACGTAAACGGGCCCCAGGTCGCCAAGACCCGGGGCCCGTTCATCTATTAAGCCGCGCACAGGCGGCATAGTCGCGCCCGCGCGTCAAACGGCGGGCGCAATGCGCATTGAATTGCTACGCGTTCTTACGAGAACGCACGAACCACGCGCCAATGACCGCAAGGCACACGATGCCAGCGACGACACCGGCAACGGCAACAGGATTCACGCCGCTCTGCCCAGCCGAGGCATCCTTGCGCGATGCGGCGGCAGTAGCGGTCTTCGCCTTCGAACCAGAAGATTTGTCAGAGCTAGACTCCTTGCCGGATTCGCTCTTGGCGGAATCCGCGTGCTCCGCCGTCTCCGGCTTCGCGCCATCCTGCGAAGTGGTAGCGCCCTGCTTTCCACCGGTGCCGTTGCCATCCTGCGAGGCGGGCGGCACAACCGCAGGTGTCGGGTACTTCGTCGGAACCGTAGGTACGGGAACCTCGGGCGTCACAGGCTCTTTAGGATCACTCGGCTTGACGGTGCCGGCCTTCACATTGCCGATCTTGGTCCAACTCACGCCGGCACCCGCGAACTTATAGGCCGAAAGGGCCCGCAAGACCTGCACGGTGGCAAGCGCGTTGGCATTGCCGGGTTTGCCGTCTGATCCCATGGTGTGAGCGTATCCCTTGCCGTCAGCAACTTCATAGGCGGCAATCGCGGTAATCAGACTATTTGCGCCCGTCGCAAAACCGTTCTTGGAATTTGCGGGGTCCTTGCCGAGCGCCACAAGAGCAAGCAGCACCTGGGCATTCGACTCAACAGACCCAAAATCGCAAAGACCGTTCATCCGCCCCTTAAGGAAGCCGAGCGCTTTGTCGACAGCGGACGCAACAGAGAGCTGACCATTCGAAGCCAGGGCAGCGGCACATGCGTCGCCGTCAACATAGGGCGCAAGCGCCTGCAGCGCCATGGTGGTCATATCGACGTTGCTTGCACCAGCCGTATCAATGGTAAAGCCGCCATCCGAGTTTTGGAACGTGAGCAGCGTGCAAACAAGCTGAGCACGTGTCCAGGACGAGCCGAATGCAGACAGCGCTTCATCCGAAACGCGCGCCTCGTCAAGGGCGATCAACGCATAGACCAAGTTATTCGCCGAAGCCGCAAGGTCGCCGTGCGAGCATATGACGGCAGCAAGGTTAACGCCATCAAAAGACGTAATGTTCTCGCCAAGTGCAGCCAACGTAAGCGCAACGCGCTCGCAATCCGTTACCTTGGCGGTGCTACCGGCCCACTCGGCCTTATGGTCGGCAAGAGACTTCTTGTAATTCTTGATAAGCGCGTCGTCGATCTTGCGCCCCGATTTTGCGAAGGCGTAGATTTCCCATTCCTGGCCATAGGTGTACACATCGGTCGTGCGGTTGGCGTCAAAGTACTTGGCGGCAGAGAGGGCACCCTTATCGGCCTGCGCCTCGTTATCCGGCGAGGCGGCGATACCGTCAACCGTAATCTCAAAGGAGACGGCCTTGGCGCCGGCAGTCTGGTCGACCGGAGTACCCGTCACCGTATAGGTACCGGCCTTGTTGGCCGTTAGAACATAGGTTCCGCTCGCTACAAACAGCCCGTCGTCGGGAGCACCGTCAACGTGCTTCCAGTCACCCAGAGCACGACGGTCGATGCTCACAGCATCCGACGCATCCTGGCCATCTGCGCCCGTCACGGTCCATATCATGCCGGGCTCGGAGACACTCCAGCCCTCGGCATCGTTCTCGCCCACATAGCTCAGGTCGAGCCCGACCGTCTTGCCGGCCTTAATGGACGCGGGAGCATTTGCGATGGTCACCGATTTCAGCGGGTTTCGGTAAGCGTAGGTAACCTCTCGCTTGCCCGAGGAGATAACGCTGCCGTCCTGGTTTTCGACCGTCGCCTCGAATGTCGTCTTGCCGGCCTTATACGGCGTAAATCCAATATCGCCGCTTGTAGTGTACTCGGCGACTGCACTATCGCTCGAGGTGGCCGTGTAGTTTGCACGGTCACTCGCATACTCCGGGCCCACAACCGGTGCAGCCTTGTCGGTCAGGAAAGCACCCTTGGCAAGCGGATTACGGCCATGCAGATAAACAGTCTTGCCGTCCTCGTTGTAGCCAAGCGAAATGCTCGTCGCCGGCACATAGGTCGAGGTAACCTTTACGCTCTTATCGGCAAGGTCGACGTTCGTTCGCGAGGAGACCGAAATCGTGGCCTCGCCCGCCTGCTTAAAGTAGAAGCATGCCGATCCGGGATTGGAATAGAGCACGTTCGAAGGCGTACCCGCAAAGCGAAAACGCGTATAGGAAACAGGGGTGTACTCGCCCTCAGCGGCGTCGGCGTAATGAACACGGATCTCGAGGTTCTTGACCTCGGAGCCCGTAACCGCAATAGTGCCGCCCGTCACGTTTTCGCCGTTGTACCAAATCTGGAAGTCATCAATAGGCTTGGAGATCGCCTTCACCACGACGGTCGCAACGTTCTCGGTGGTGCCGTCATCCTTATGAAGCGTAGCGGTCACCGTACCCACGGCATCGTTGTATACGTGCAGCAGGCCCGTTTCCTCGTTAACGGCGATATCTCCTCTGTTAGCGTCCGGAGTGCCCCAAGTCACCTTAGCACCCTTAGACAAACCCTTGAGCGCAAGCGTGCCCGAGACGCAGGCGGCACCGTTCTCGCCCACCACGACATCGTCGGGAGACGGGTAGAGCATGCCATCGGCGGCAGTCACGGTCCTGCCGGTGCGCGCAGATGTAAACGTCACCTCGTATTTATTGTTTGCGGCAGGGCTCTCGGGCGATTCGTAGTCCTGGTCCTCACCAAAATACGGCAAGCCATCGGCTCCCATGCCCCATGCGCTACCGTTTTCGCCACGGTTGACGTTAAGGTTTTCGACAAAGGTCGCCGTCTTCATGTCGTCGGCATCGACAGCATAGGAGTTGACGAGCGCCGTCGCGGGGAACTGAGCCTTGTTGGTAAGGCCTTCCTGCCAGTACGTATTGACGAGCTGACCGGAGCCATAACTCGCAAAGAGCACGCCGCCGGTCGCTGCAGCGGTAGACACGCAGTTAGAAATTACGCCGCCTTCGAGCGTACGGCCAAAGCCCACAACGCCCTTGCCCGTAACAGACGTGGAGCAGTTGAGAACGGCGCCCCTAATCTGGTTGCCGAGCGGACCGAACGATTTGCCGTCGACCGCTTTCTTAAGCTCGCCGGCAAAAGAGACGTTTTGGACAACGCCGATGGAGCCGACGCTCGCGAAGAGCGACTTGACGCCACCGCCATTGTTGAAGGTAATGGTGTGGCCCTGGCCGTCAAACGTGCAGTTGAGCTCACCCGAAGGACCAAAGAAATACTCATCATCAATCACGATATCGTTGTCGAGCACATAGTAGTTGTTCGCGTCCTTGACGTTCATAGAAATGAAGTCGTCCTGCGATTTAATGTGCTTGACGCTCTCGGGCTGGGCGACGGGGGCCGTCGGCTTCTTCTTCTCGAGGGCATCCTTAGCCGCATTGAGTGCCTTGACCGCCGCATTTACATCGGACTGGGAGGCATCGGCATTGTCGTTTACGGCCTTTGCGTCCGCAAGGGCAGAGGCTAGGGCAGACCACGAATCGGATGTATAGTCGGACTCCTTGAGCGCCTCGACAGACTCGATGGCAGCGGCGAGCGCATCCTTGTTAACGACAACGGGAGCAGATCCACTCGTCAAGATCGGCAGGCCGCCGTTGGACGTCCAGGTAAACCCGGTCGCCGGCGCATTGGCATTGAGCACGGTAAGAGATTCGGCAGACGAAAGGTAAAGGTCAGAGGCTTTCGCAGCATTACCCTTATCAAAGCCCCTATAGTTCATCTCGGCAGGCGAAAAACCTACGGTATAGAGGCAATTCGAAAGCGAGCCAGCCCGGGCCTCGCCCACCAGCCCGCCATTCATCTCGACGCCCGAACCGGCAAAATAGGAATTGACGATCTTGCCGGACGCCATGCCGCCGACCAGGCCGCCGGCATAGCCCATCCAACCGCTCAGGTTCACGCTCGCCGTGGACCAGCACATCTGAACGGTACCGGAAAGCGTCATGGCGATGGAGCCCACATTATCGCTATTCGAGACGGAGCCCGTCACGCCTAGGTTCTGGATAGTTCCCGTTACGTTGTTCGCGACGGCCTTGCCGCTAATGGTGACGGTATGACCCTGACCGTCCAACACGCCGGCAACGGTCTCAATCTGCTGGTCGGCACCCATCGAAATGTTCGCACCGAGTTTTACGGTAGCGCCGGCTTCGATGGTCGAAGGCATATCGACCGCGTCGTTGACGACAACCGTCTCGCCCGAGCGCGCTATCCCAGTAGAAGCTCCGACCACTTCGGCCTGCGCGGCCGAATTCTCCCCGTTGGACACAACGGACTGCACGGCAGTATCGGAGCCTTCTTGCTCCTGTGCGCTGTCGCCGTCATCGGACACGCCGATTTCAGCATCGGCAGAAGGTTCATCTTCGCTCGATGCACCCTGCTCAGCATCGGTCGCCGCGGCAACCTGATCAGCCATCACGGCTACGCCCGCACCCACCTCCTCGGCAAATGCAGTCATTCCGGTGCTCGAGCTGGCAAAGATAAACGCCATGAACACCACGAGGAATTTCCTCGCAACAGTTCGGATGTTTTTGAGCATCCCACTCCCCCTTGATTTGGAAGATCATTACCTCAACAAGAATCGAGGCCGATCATGTAAAGGGAAACGAGACACAGCGGGGCGCCCGCACCTGACAGCACACAACAATGGCCCGCACAACAGGCGGGACGCATAGGAGCAATATATGATGTCATCTCTTGTTCACCGGAATCCAGCGGCTTCCAAAAGACCCTCGACACGAGAAGACGGTGGGCAAGTAATCTGACTCGCGAAGACAACATCCCCGCACACAGTAACCGCCTTGTCTGGGATTCCCACCCAGTTCCCTTTTATGCGCCAAGCGCACCCACGGTCCGGCTTCTTTTCAAACAACATGCAATTGTATGAAAGGCCGCATGGTTGACACGCGCCCCGTACCGCGTCCACAGAATTCACCAAACATGCGTCTTAAGCGTCCACTGGGGGTAACGGCTGACTTTTACCAAAATACAAAACGGGCCGCGGCAGCAACGCCTTGGCCCGTCAACTCAAACTATGCTCAAATATCAATGCAATCTAGGAAATGTTGCCCAAGAACGCCTTGGTGCGCTCGCTCTTGGGATGGTCAAAGACCTCGCTCGGCGAGCCCTCCTCCACGATAACGCCGCCGTCCATAAAGACCACGCGGTCGGCGACGTCGCGGGCAAAGCCCATCTCGTGCGTCACGACGATCATGGTCATACCGTCACGTGCCAGGTCGCGCATGACGCCAAGAACGTCGCGGACAAGCTCGGGGTCAAGCGCTGACGTGGCCTCGTCAAAGAGCATCACGTGCGGATTCATCGACAGGGCGCGGGCGATGGCCACGCGCTGCTGCTGGCCGCCCGAAAGCTGACTCGGCATAAAGTCGATGCGCTCGGCCAGGCCGACCTTGGTCAGCTCCTCGATGGCGATCTTCTCGGCCTCTTCTTTGCTGCGCTTGAGTACCTTTTGCTGCGCAAGCATGACATTCTTTTTGACTGACAGGTGCGGGAACAGGTTGAACTGCTGGAACACCATGCCCAGATGCGTACGTACCTTGTTGAGGTCGACGCCCTTGGCGCACACGTCCACGCCCTCAACGACAATCGAGCCGCTCGTGGGATGCTCCAGACGATTGATGCAGCGGAGCATCGTCGACTTGCCCGAGCCAGAAGGACCCAGGACTACGACGACCTCGCCCTTGTGCACATCCAGATCGATATCGCGCAGGACCACGTTATCGCCAAAAGCCTTCTGAAGGTTCTTGATGCTGACGACGACCTCGTTCGAGTTATTGGTTTCGCTCATGATAGAACCTCCTTACAGACCGGCAATATGATCGGCGGGCGTCGCGACGACCTGTCCGGCGCTCTTGGTGGGACGCTTCTTTTTGGTTTCGACCGTCCCCAGCAGTCTCGCCTCAAGACCACTCACCAAGCGCGCAAGCGGCAGGGTGATGACCAGGTAGAACAGGGCGGCAACCACATACGGCGTGATGGACCCCGTCGTGGCAACGATGGTGCGGGCGTTCATGACGATCTCGACCACGCCAACGGCGGCGAGCAGCGACGTATCCTTGTAGAGCAGGATAAACTCGCTGGTCAACGTAGGCAGGACATTGCGGAACGTCTGCGGAATCATAACGTAGAGCAGCGTCTGAAAGGCATTCATGCCCAGCGAGCGCGCGGCCTCGTTCTGGCCCTTGGGGATCGACTGAATACCGGCGCGGAAAATCTCGCACAGGTACGCAGACGAGTTCATGGCCATGACGATAACGCCCAAGACGTAGTCGTCAACCTTGACGCCGGCCAGCGGCAGACCAAAGAACGCGATGTAGATCTGCAGGAACGCCGGCGTACCGCGGATGATATTCACATAGATGCCGGCAAGACAACGAAGGATGCGCGACTTGGAAATGCGCATGAGAGACAAGGCAAAGCCAAAGGGAATTGCCAGCGGAAACGCCACAAGCACGATCGAGAGCGACATGAGGAAGCCCTTAAAGACGATCGGCAGGCTTTGGACCAAAATGACCGGGTTTAAGAACAGGCGCAGGAACATATTGGAGTTCCAGGCCTCGACCCACGGCTGCTCCTTAAGATCGGCCAGGAAATTATCGAATGCCGTCACGCCCTTGATCTCGACGGAAGGAATCTTGGAAATCTTCTTGGTCGAACCGTCGGCGAGCGTATAGGTACCGCTGAAGGCCTCATCGCCTCCCTCGACGGGAAACGTCACGCCGTAAACCTCGACACGGAAAAAGCCGCCGGCAGGCGCCGTCTCGCCAAAGTCGATCTTGAGCGTCTGGCCGTCAGCCTTGCACGTGGGCTTCATGGGCGTACGATCCATGAGGTCCTCGCCCGAGAGCATCGTCAATCGCGTGTCATCGGTACCAAACGTCGTGCCGTCGACAAACGTCAGCGAAAGACCGCTCAGCTCCTCGTCGGCGTCGGCCTGAACTTCCCAGGTAATGCGCGTCTCGGTGCCGCCGACCACAGCGCTGCCCGAACCGGTGTTGGGTCGGGCGGTAATCTTTGCGGTCTCAAGCGCCTGGGCGGTCGTGGGCGCATATGCCCCCGCGCACACCAGCGCGAGCGCCACGGCCATGACACAGGCTAGCTTTTGGAGCAAGGCGGGCAGTGGAAAACGCTGCTCCGCGGCCCCTTTGTTCAGTCGAGACAAGGTGGCTCCTATCGTAGAAGTTGCCGGCAAAACGAGACGGAAATGCTCTCCGTCAAGAGAAGCGCAAAGGCCCTCTCCGCCAAAACGGAAAGGGCCCGCGCACAATCAAGTAGATATTTTACTTGATATTGTACTTAGCCATGAGGGCGTCAACGGTACCGTCGTCGGTCAGGTCCTTGATGGCCTGGTTGATGTCGTCCTTGAGCTTGGTGTTGCCCTGGTTGATGGCGATGGCGTACTCCTCGCCGGTGCTGATCTGCTTGATGGTCTGGCAGGTGTTGAACTGCTCGGCGGTCAGCTGGCTGGCAACGGAGCGGTTGGTGACTACGGCGTCGCCCTTATCGGACTGCAGAGCGCTGAAGCACTCGGTAGCGTCCTTGTAGGGGACGATCTTGGCCTTGGGGAAGTTCTCCTGGGCAAAGGCCTCGGCGGTCGAGCCAGACTGGACGATGATGGTAGCGTCGGCGCTGTTGAGCTTCTCGCTGTAGTTGTCGGCCGTGATGTCGGTGTTATCGACCTTGGTCACGATAGCCTGATCGTCCATGTAGTAGGAATCGGAGAAAGTGACTTCCTTCTCTCGCTCGGGCGTGTCAGTGATAGCCGCGATGGCGACGTCGTACTTGGCGCCCGAAGCGACGCCGGGGACGAGCGTGTCAAAGTCATTGTTGACGTACTCGACATCCAGGCCCAGCTTGTCGCCGATAGCCTTGATAAGCTCAAGGTCAAAGCCCTGATAATCGCCGTTGTCATCCTTGTACTCAAACGGAGCGTACTCGGCAGAGGTGCCGACGGTCAGCGTACCGTCCTTGACGAGCGCGTACTCCTTGGAGCCGTCGACCTTCTCGACCTTAGCGTCGTCAGAGCTGCTGGAACCGGCATCGGAACCAGAGGTGGCGTTGGACGAGCCACAGCCCGTCAGTGCGAGGGCGAGCGCCATGGCGCCCGTGGCGGCAAATGCGCCAAGCTTCTTGAGCTTCATAATCAGTCTCCTTCCGGTGACCCCGTTTGATTCAGAGGTCTGCAAAAACTGTTGGCTATTATGCACCCGTAATTGCAAATCTGCAATTAGAAAACTGATTGAAACAAACCTATAACGTGAATGAAGCACTCTACTTTGCGACAGTCATTACTGCTCCAATGAGCGTAACAGGGTAATTTCTGCTGCATACCCTGCAAGTTCATTCGGCGTCTCCAAAATGAATGGCAATGCGCGCAGGTGGCTATTCGATACAATATTCTGCATAACCTGCATACCGCCGCCGAGATCTTCGCTACCAAGGTAGCCCTTGCCAATGCACTCGTGGCGGTCCTTATGGGCGCCGGTTGGGTTTTTGGAATCGTTGATGTGCACCGCACGCAGACGCTCGATACCCACCACGCGATCGAACTCGTCGAGCACGCCGTCAAGATCGTGAATGATGTCGTAGCCGCCATCGCTCACATGGCAGGTATCAAGACAGACGCCCAGCTTATCCGTCAGCTCGGGACGCCTTGCGACTACGCCCTCGATAATGCGTGCCAGCTCTTCAAAACTGCGGCCCACCTCGGTGCCTTTACCAGCCATGGTCTCGAGCAGCACGCATGTCTGCTGCCCCTCAAACATCACCTGGCAAAGCGTGTCGACAATCATCTGAATACCGACATCGACACCCTGCCCCACATGTGCACCGGGGTGAAAGTTGTAGTAGTTGCCGGGAAGCGCTTCCATGCGCCGCAGGTCCTCCGCCATGGCCTCCAGGGCAAACTCGCGCGCCCGCTCTTTGGCCGAGCAGGGGTTATAGGTATACGGGGCATGAGCCACGAGCGGGCCAAAGTCGTTTTGCTCCATAAGCTCGCGCAGGGCCGCCACGTCATCCATGTCAAGATCTTTCGCCTTGCCGCCGCGCGGGTTGCGCGTAAAGAATGCAAAGGTATTGGCGCCAATGGATAGCGCCGTCTCCCCCATCGCCCGATAGCCCTTCGTCGTCGAAAGATGACACCCAATCGTCAGCATCTCCAGCTCCCCCTCATCAGTTGCGGTGAAATACGGTCTATTGGTGCCTTATTTTGGCGCAAACAGACCGTATTCCACCGCAAGTTATAAAAGGGTCATCAGAGATGCGGGCCACCAAGCACTACGGCTACGGGCGCCGGCGTCATGATCCCCTACGCGTCAGTGCCAAGTCCTAGCGGGCTAGACGGATTCCATCGATAATGCGCGCGCGGCGCTGTGTGGCGGCAAGGGGCATGACGGGACTCTCGAGCTTCCCCGCCCGGATGAGCTGGGTCGCATGCTGGATTTCGCCGTAGAAATCATCAACCTCAAACGGGGCATTTATTTCGAGCATTCGCCCGTCGGAGTACTTCACATGGGCGAGCTCGGGGCGATGGAGGCGCTCGATTTCCAACGAGCCCCGCTCGCAGACAATCGTTAAGCGGCTTTCATATGCTGCTTTGCCATCGCACACCATATGAATGGGTATGCCGCCGACGCTCATACGGTTTTCATCGGCCCAATCGACGCGGCCGCCTGATACGTCACGCCAGCGAACTTCACGGGACGAAACCTCACACGCGCCCGCAAGCAGATCCTCAAACCACCCGACCGCATAGCAGCCCATGTCGTATAGACAGCCGCCCTGCAACGGATCAAGCAGATAGCCCGAAGGAGACTCGCCGTAATCGAGCTTTTGCACGCTTTCAATCGAGACAATACGGCCAAGCTCACCCGACGCAAGCAAGTCCTTCACGCGAGTGCGCATCGGGCAAAACCGATTCTTCATCGCCTCCATAAACAGCACGCCGTGCTCGCGAGAGGTGGAGGCAATCGAGAGAGCCTCTTCTTCATTCAAAACGGCCGGCTTTTCACACAGCACGGCCTTTCCGGCGCGCAGCGCGCGACAGGCCCAACGCGTATGCATGCCATGCGGAAGAGCCAAGTAGATTGCGTCGGCATCGGGGTCGGCAATCAGCGCATCATAAGCCGCATCGCCGCTATCGTCAGCCGTGGCATAACTGTGCGCGGCATCAATCGAAAACGCCCTGCAAAACTCCTCAACATGCGAAGGAGTGCGACCGGCGGCAGCCACAAGCCGTGCCCCGTCCACCTCCTTGAGCGACGATGCAAATCGATGCGAAATGCGCCCAGCGCCCAAAACGCCCCAACGAACCTCACGTAAATCATCACATGAATCCCGATGGCCCACGACAGCCCCCTTCAGTTGCGGTGGAATAGTTCCTGTTTGGCCCCTATTCTGCCGCAAACAGGAACTATTCCACCGCAAGTTATAAAAGGGGCATCAGGAGCGCGTTTTGCAAAAGGCTTTAAGCGCGGCCGTTACGAGGCCAGGCTGGAAACGTCGGCGCACATCGTCGAGACGCTCGGGAATATCAATGTGCTGCGGACAGTGACGTGCGCATTTGCCACACTTGACGCAATTGCTCACCAGCTTGGGCTCGTTCGTCCGCACCGCGCTCGCCGTAAAGTATTGAGACAGCCCCGTAAACCAACTATGTGCGTAGCTCGCGTTGTAGGCGCCAAAGCAACCGGGAATATTGATGCCCTTGGGGCACGGCATGCAGTAGCTGCATCCCGTGCAGGGCACGCGATTCGATTTTTCAAACTCTCCCAGCACACGCGCGATGGTATCGAGCTGCTCTGTCGTCATCGAATCCGGCAGCGCGCAATCCGCCAATGCCGCGTTCTCGTCCACCTGCGCGGTATCGGTCATGCCCGAAAGCAGCATCGTGACTTGAGGATGGTTCCACACCCACGAAAGGCCCCAAGCAGCCGGCGTCTTCAGGTACGGATCGCGTACGTCATCGAGCACGGCGCGGGCCCGCGGAGGCAGTTTGCCCGCCAGGCGTCCACCCAAAAGCGGTTCCATCACAAACACCGCGAGCCCGCGCTCGGCGGCTGCCATGAGTCCCGCCGTTCCCGCTTGGTATCGCTCTCCAGCGTAGTTGTACTGGATCTGGCAAAAGTCCCAGTCATACGCGTCAAGCATCGTGAGGAAGTCCGCCGCACTGCCGTGGTACGAAAAACCTATCTGGCGAATACGCCCCGCAGCCTTTTGGTGCGCAATCCAGTCCTCGATACCCAACGCTACCACGCGCTCCCACTGCGCGGGCGAGGTGATGTTGTGCATAAGGTAATAGTCGATATGGTCAGTCCGCAAACGGCGCAGCTGCTCGTCGAAGAACCGATCGAAATCCTCTGCGCACTTGCACGAAGCGTGCGGCAACTTAGTCGCCAGCAACACCCGGTCACGCAGCCCCAAGCGCTCAAGTGAGGCGCCCACGCACACCTCGTTACCGGGATAAAGATACGCGGTATCCAGATAATTAATCCCCTGCTCTACCGCACGGGAGATGATGGCATCGGCCGTCTTCGCATCGGGGTGTCCCGGCGCACCGGGAAACCTCATGCAGCCCAGACCCAGAGCGGATATTCGGTTACCACTTTTGGGGTCAACACGGTATTGCACGGCCCCTCCCTTCGCCATCAGCGCCCCGGCAAGGCGAAACACAATGGTCACGCAGCCGAAACATCGTGGAATCGCAATCGAGAATGTATCGTAACGTAGCAGAAATCGAGCCGTCACGACACCGCTTTAACATCAGCAAAAAGCCCGATGAAAGGAGGCGACCGTGACCACACACGAGAATGCCTACCCCTACCCCGGCGAGCAGTACATCCTCTCGGTCGACCGCTATCAGATCGAGGTCATGGACCATCTGGACGAGCTTCCCGCCACAGGCGCCGTCATCTTCTGCACCTTCCCCAAGGTGCGCGATGGCGTTGGATATCCCGCACGCGTTTTCGCGGTCTGCCCCGCAGCGTAAGCTCCACGCGTCCATTCATTTAAAAATCGCCACCCTGCATGCACAAGGTGCGCTGGCGGCATACAATCCATCAGGCGCCCCTTACGCGGGCGCCTTTTATATGAGGAGATGATTCGCATGCAGATCAACAAGGTCGCCTTTATCGGCAAGGGCGGCGTCGGCCTGCTCTACGGCAGCATGATCGCCAGGGCGCTCGGCAACGACGCCGTCGAATACGTCATGGATGATGCTCGTTTCGAGCGTCACGCGAACGACGCACTCACCGTCAACGGCGAACCCTGTGTGCTCAAGTCCGTCCGCGCCAGCGAGGCAACGCCCGCCGATCTGGTCATTCTCACGGTCAAGACGACTGGACTCAACCAAGCACTCAAGACTATGGAGCGCGTCGTGGGACCCAATACGCTCATCGCCTCGCTGTGTAACGGCATTACGAGCGAGCAGAAGATTGCCGAGCGCTTTGGCTGGGAGCATACCGTTCTTGGTATTTGCCAGGGCATGGACGCCGTGTTCCTCAACGGAGAGCTCACCTTTACCAATGCGGGCGAAATCCGCTTTGGCGCGGCGGCCGGCACCGAGCTCGCAACCGTCACCGCCATCGACGAGCTCTACACGCGCTGCGGCATCGCCCATACCGTCGAGAGCGACGTTGCGCACCGCATGTGGGCCAAACTCA
Organism: uncultured Collinsella sp.; assembly: GCA_900541045.1. Taxonomy (GTDB): domain Bacteria; phylum Actinomycetota; class Coriobacteriia; order Coriobacteriales; family Coriobacteriaceae; genus Collinsella. The sequence continues at coordinate 24,143 of UQID01000017.1, read as the reverse complement.
TGCTCAACGACGGCATCAACCAGACGTGCATGGCCTACGGCGGGACCTACGGAAGCGCCACGGAGCCGGACTCCGAGCAGCGTCGCTGCTTTGTTTCCGCCATGCGCGAAACGCTTGCGGTCGCCAACGCCGAGGGCATTGAGCTGACCGAGGCAGACCTGACGCAGATGGTGCACCTCATCGAGGGAATCGACCCCACCGGTATGCCCTCGATGGCGCAGGACCGCATCGCGCAACGAAAAACCGAAGTCGAGGAGTTCGCGGGCACCATTTGCCGCCTGGCCGTCAAACACGATATCCAAGTGCCGCAAAACGATTGGCTCTATCAACGCATCCGCGATATCGAGAAAAGCTGGTAGCGCCCGGCTCACCACGTCAACAGGCTCAACAGCAAAGCCGCCGCAAGGGAACCTTTCCCCTGCGGCGGCTTTCATCTTCGTCTATGACCGGCGGCAACCTCACAACAGTTAGCGTTGCGACTCAGGCACCTCGTCCTCGCCATCGCGGCAAAGAACTACACCCGCACTTCCCAGCAGCGCAGCCGCGATCAACGCACCGACCACGATAGAGGCAGCCCCACAAGACCCCTGCATACCCGCGACGAGCGCGGCCGTAGGACCAAGGCAACCAAGCGTCAATGCAACGGCGGCAACGGCGATATCTCGAGCGTTCACAAGACCACTTCCTCCACGAGAAAGACTTTGTTTCTCGTGACTTAGTGTGCCCCGCGCCCATATGCGCGGCGTACTGCCACGGTAAGCGCTCTGTTAACTCAAGCACGCACAAAAAACGGGCGCCCTTACGTTGCCCAAAGGCTCGGTAAAGACGCCCGCCCGTCATGTCCTATCGGCTTATGGCAGATTACCAACCGGTATAGTAGTCGGTGGTTCCGGCTGCGCAGCCGGAGTCATAGACCTTGCACTCGCCCTTGGAACCGGTAAACGTGGAGCCCTGAGCCTTATCGCCCGCGGCCACGACATAGTAACCATCGGAATCGCGCCAAAAGCCCTCGGAATCCTGAGTCCACTCGCCCGTGCGGTGGTGATACAACACGTTGCTGCTGTAATAAGTCTCGCGGCGGCCGTTATAGTTATTGACGCCGCTCGAGCGCGTCAGGCCCGAGCCGTTCGCGTAATACGCAGCTGCCGTATAGGACGGGACGTAGCCTGCGTTGCCATATGACGCCTGGGCGGCCTCGGCAGCTTCTGCCTCGGCGGCCGCAGCCTCGAGCGCCTCGCGCTTAGCATCCTCGAGCGTGGAGCGAAGCTCGTCGAGCTCGGCCGACTTCGCGTCGACCTCCTCCATCGTCAAAAGACTGCCCGCACCGTCGATACAACCCTGCAGTACAGCGCGCTCGTCATCGGTGGCATAGTCACCGTACATGTTCATGATGATCTGGGCGCGAACCTCTAGGGAATCGCGCTTGGCCCCCATAGAGGCGTTCCACTCCTGCATGGAGCCAAAGCCGTCGCCGCGATAGTCGACGGGCTGCATCAGCGTCGCCTCGGACGGCGTGGATCCGACCGTGTCGGACAGTGTTGCCGCGTGGGCATCGGTTGCGCCGGCGCCCGCCAAAAGCGCCACGGTCAGAGCGGCGGAAAGGGCGGCGGCTTTCGGTTTTCGTGAATCAATCCTCATGTAGCTGGAAACCTCCGTAGTGCGTTTTTGCTGTGTTTGAGCTGCGTGTGATTCGATCGCGCTGCATAGTACCCCGAGCAAATCGCGACCTGCGGTTTTTCTCAAAAGGTGCACGTCATTTGCGTAAAACTCACATCCTCTCAACAGGAGTTTTCCACATCTCGATTGCATAAAGCATGCCAAAAACCCTGTAATAGCGCCCTGCCTATGCAAAAAAGGCGCCTGCGCAAACATTGTTCGCACAGGCGCCTTGAACAGGCATTTTATGCAGCTATACCTATCGAGTCGCAAGGGGTCCTTGCACAAGTCGCCTTACTCGTCCAGCGCGGCGAAGGCCTGCTTCAGATCCCAAATGATGTCCTCGGCGTTCTCGGTACCGATGGAAAGACGGATCGTGGAGGGCGTAATGTTCTGCTCTGCGAGCTCCTCGGCAGAGAGCTGGGAGTGCGTAGTCGTAGCCGGGTGCACGACAAGCGACTTGACGTCGGCCACGTTGGCGAGCAGCGAGAACACCTGCAGATGATCGATGAACTTCCAAGCAGCTTCCTGGCCACCCTTAATCTCAAAGGTAAAGATCGAGGCACCGCCGTTGGGGAAGTACTTCTGATAGAGCTCGTGATCGGGATGCTCAGGCAGGCTCGGGTGGTTCACCTTGGCGACGTGGCTGTCACCAGCCAGGAACTCAACGACCTTCTTGGTGTTCTCGACATGACGGTCAACGCGCAGCGACAGAGTCTCGGTGCCCTGGAGCAGGACCCAGGCGTTGAACGGGCTGATGCAGGCGCCCTCGTCACGCAGCAGGATAGCGCGGACATAGGTTGCGAAGGCGGCGGGACCGGCAGCCTCGGCAAACGAGACACCATGGTAGGAGGGGTTGGGCTCAGCGATCTGGGCGTACTTGCCACTCGCCTTCCAATCGAAGTTGCCGCCATCGACAATCACGCCGCCCAGCGAGGTACCGTGGCCGCCAATGAACTTAGTTGCGGAGTGAACGACGATGTTGGCACCGTGCTCCAACGGACGGAACAGATACGGGGTGCCGAAGGTGTTATCGACGACGACCGGAAGACCATGCTTCTTGGCGACCTCGGAGATGGCGTCGATGTTGGGGATATCGGAGTTGGGGTTACCGAGCGTCTCGAGGTAAATGACCGTGGTGTTGTCCTTGATGGCACCCTCGACCTCGTCCAGGTTGTGGGCATCGACAAACGTGGTCTCGACGCCAAACTGGGAGAGCGTATGCTCCAGCAGGTTGTAGGAGCCACCGTAGATGGTCTTCTGGGCAACCACATGGTCACCGGCCTGGGCAAGTGCCTGCAGGGTATAGGTGATGGCGGCGGCACCGGAGGCGACGGCAAGACCGGCTACGCCACCCTCGAGCGCGGCGATACGGTCCTCGAAGACGCCCTGGGTGGAGTTGGTCAAACGGCCGTAGATGTTACCGGCGTCGGCAAGACCAAAGCGGTCGGCGGCGTGCTGGGAGTTGCGGAACACATAGCTCGTGGTCTGGTAGATAGGCACGGCGCGGGAGTCGGATGCAGGATCGGCGCTCTCCTGGCCAACGTGCAGCTGCAGGGTATCGAAACCAAAGGTGTGCTCGGGGTTGTTGATGAACTGGCTCATGATGATCTCCTTGATCGAACAAAAGTAAATAAAAAAAGAGAAGTAAGTCGCTGTCTCCTGATCACGCCGACGGGCGCAAACAGGAGCCCGGCATTCGTCTTGGTAAGCAATTCATATGCGGGCCTCCTTTCGCATCCCGGTTCCGTGGTTGGCTTAATTACCTACCGCCTTTGTGTGTTTTGAATAGTACGAGCATTGTTTCCCTCGGTCAATCACTTAAAAGCGCTAGCCTGTTATCGGTTTTATAGATAACTATCGAAAGGACGGGCGCCGATGACCCTCCAGCAGCTTCGCTTTTTGATCGCCGTGGCAGAGTCCGGTTCAATCAACGCCGCAGCTCAGCGCCTCTATACCGCACAGTCCAATATCTCCAACGCCGTCAAAAGCCTGGAACAGGAACTTCATATCGAAATCTTTACGCGCTCTAGCCGCGGTGTTGCACTCACCAACGACGGCACCGAGCTTTTGGGTTATGCACGCCAGGTCGTAGAGCAGGCCGACATGCTCGAGGCCCGCTACGAGGACGGCGGTACACCTCAGGCCCGCCTTGCCGTCTCGGCCCAACACTACGCGTTTTCGGTCGAGGCCTTTGTCAACGTAGTCGAGCGCTGCCGCGACAGCAAGTTCGAGTTCATCATGCGCGAGACCACCACATCGCAGATCATTGATGACGTCCGTGCGTTTCGCAGCGATATCGGCATTCTGTATCTGGATGACTTTAACGCCCGCGTTCTGCAGAAGGCCTTCGCCGATGCCCGTGCAAGCTTCCATCCCCTATTCGACGCGACGGTCCACGTCTTCGTTAGCGAGCGCCACCCGCTCGCCCGCCGCCCTCAGCTGTCCCTTGCCGATCTCACGCCCTATACGCGCTACAGCTTTGAGCAGGGAACCTCAAACTCCTTCTATTACGCCGAGGAACCTTTTAGCTATATCCCTTGCGACCGCAACATACGAATCTCGGACCGCGGAACACTTACCAACTTACTTATCACGTCGAACGGTTACACCCTGTCGACCGGAGTCCTCTCCAACGAAATGCAATGGGGTATGGCATCGATCCCGTTAGCAGACGCCCCAACGATGCACGTAGGCTATATCATGCACGACGAGCTCAAGCCCTCTCCCCTCTTGCAGCAATACCTCGATGAGCTCAACCGCATCATCCATGCCAACTAACTGTCGGAAGACGGGGTAGAAATCGCAGATTGCTAGCCCCCGGCTGGCATGGCGCTACAATGGTCACTCGCACGAAACATACCCAACGAAAGGAACCATGTGAAGGTCATCATCTATACCGACGGCTCGGCCCGATCAAATCCGGGACGCGGCGGCTACGGCGCCGTGCTCAAATACACCAACCCCGCCGGCAAGACCTTCACCTCCGAGCTTTCGCGCGGCTACGCCAAGACCACCAACAACCGCATGGAGCTCATGGCCGTTATCGTGGCGCTCGAGGCGCTCAACCGCCCCTGCGACGTCGAAGTCCATTCCGATTCGCAGTACGTCGTCAACGCCTTTAACAAGCACTGGATCGACGGCTGGAAAAAGCGCGGATGGAAAACCGCCAACAAGCAGCCCGTCAAGAACCGCGATCTGTGGGAGCGCCTGCTCACCGCAAAGAGCAAGCACAAAGTGGAGTTCATCTGGGTTAAGGGCCACGCCGGTCATGAGCTCAACGAGCGCTGCGACGAGCTTGCCACCACGGCGGCCGACGGCAGCAACCTCGATATCGACGCCGGCTTTAACGAGAGCGACCTGTAACGGCGTTTTCGCACGCTATTTCCTGCCCCCTCGCGCTACACTCATCCTGTAAACCGAACAGCACGAGGGGGATACATGTTGCGTATAGCGACCATCGGCACATCCATGATTACCGACGACTTTATCCAGGTCGTCAACGCCAACGACCAAGCCGCGTTCGTGGGCACGCTCTCGCGCGATGCAGATCGCGGCGCCGCCTTTACCGCCGAGCGCGGTGGCGAGCGAAACTTTACTTCACTCGATGAGCTCGCGGCAGCCGCCGACGTCGACGCCGTCTATATCGGCAGCCCCAATGCGCTTCACTACGAGCAGGCCCTTGCCTGCATCGCCGGTGGCAAGCACGTCATCGTCGAGAAGCCCTTCTGCGCCACCGAGGCGCAGGCGCTGGAAGTCTTCCGCGCTGCCGAGGCAGCAGGTGTCGTGGCCCTCGAGGCCATGCGTCCCCTCCACGATCCCGCCTTCCACGCCATCGAGGACGCCCTGGGCGAGATCGTCCCCATCCGCCGCGCCTCATTGCGCTTTGGCAAATATTCCTCGCGCTACAACGAGATTCTCGCGGGACGCGCCACCAATATCTTCGACTGCAATATGGCCTCGGGTTCCCTCATGGATATTGGCGTCTACACCGTCGAGCCCATGGTCGAGATTTTCGGCATGCCCTCCGGCCTTACGAGCATGGCTACTCTGCTCGACCCCACCACGCGACAGCTCACGCACGGCCCCATCGATGGCTGCGGTTCCATCCTCGCCAGCTACGGCGGTGGCCGTATCTCCGTCGAGCTCGCGCACTCCAAAATTACGAATGACCTACTGCCCTCGCAGATCGAAGGCGAGCGTGGCACTATCCAGATTGACCATCTGTCCACGCCCCGCAACGTCCGCATCGACTATCGCGGCGACGTCGTACGTGGCTCGGCGACCGAGGCGCCGCGCGAACAGAGCGACAACGGCCGCGTGCTCGACCTGCCCAAATCGAGCAACACCATGGAATACGAACTCGCAGACTTTATCACCGCCATCGGCGGCATCGATAACGTCAAGGAAGAGATTTGGGAGACCCCGGCGGGACGTCACGAGCTTGGCCACTACCGCGATGTCACGCTCGTCTCACTGCGCATCATGGATGCCGTGCGCCAGCAGGCCGGCATAACCTTCCCGGCCGACGCAGGCAAGCAGGCATAGCGATGGGCCTCTTCGATACGTTCTTCTCCAGCGTCACCGGCGGCAGTCGAGAGCCTCAAAAACCGTCAAACGTCGAGCTCGAGCTGCGCCGTAGGCTTACCGTGCTCGCAAGCGACGAGGCCACTCAAGACACTCCCCTGCGCTACTTCCTGCGCTGGGCGGGGCAAGTCCAGGGCGTTGGTTTTCGCTTTACCAACGCCAACCTCGCGCAGGCACGCGCGCTCACCGGCTGGGTGCGTAACATGGAAGACGGCTCAGTCGAGATGGAGATACAGGGAGCTCCGGCAAACATCCTGTCTCATCTCGAGGCGCTTCATACCTCCTACGAGCGCATGGGGACGCGTTTTCGCCTCGTAGACGCCAAAACTCGCACCCCGCTTGCCAACGAGGATGGTTTTAGTCCTTACTATTAGTATTGTGTTCTAAATAAGGTATCATTTGCTTCATACCGTTTACAGAAAAGAGGCGAGGCGCATGGCGGTGCAAAGAAGGAATACCAAGCAGCGAAAGCTGGTTCTTGACGCCGTGCGCCAAAGCTATAACCATCCCACCGCCGACGAAATCTACAACGCCGTACGCGAACAGGATGACAAGATCAGCCGCGGTACGGTCTACCGCAATCTCAATCTCTTGGCCGACGCCGGCGAGATCCTCTCCATCAAGACGCCGGGCGGCAGCCGCTTCGATCGCACCATCGAGCCGCACGCACATATCATCTGCACCTCGTGCAGCCGCGTCATCGACGTACCGCTCCCCTTCGATGCCCAGCTCGACGCCAAGGCGTCCGAGCAAATCGGCTGGCACGTCACGTCGCACTACACCATCTTCGAGGGTCTCTGCCCCGACTGCCGGTAGCCCTTAGTGGCATGCCCGCAAATCTACTTGCCCATCCGCTACAGCAAAAAGTAGATTTCTAGGTATGTCCCGAAAACCTACTCGGCGAGCAGACGGCGCAGTTCCTCTTCGACCGTGCGCACGTAACGGACGCGGTCGTTGATGCCTCGCATGGTGGGGTTGCAGCTCTCCATCAGATAGGGATGGCCCACGACGTTGAGCATGTCGCGATCGTTCTCATTGTCGCCAAACGCCATCATCTCATCGGGCGAAATCCCCAGGGCACGACCGTAATCGGCAAGCGCGGAGCCCTTGCCCGAACCGAAACCGATAAAGTCCGTCCATTCGGTTCCCGACGTCATCACGTCGACACGGTCGCTAAAGAGGCGCTCGAAATACTCCAGGGCCGCCGGCTGATCCACCTCGGGCGTCTGGAAGGCAATCTTAATGACGTCCTCGTCGATGTCCTCGGGACGGTCGACCACCGCCACATCGCAGTGGACCTCATAGCACAAATGGTCGACGAACGCATCGTTGCCGCTCATGGTGTAGAGGTGTCCCTCACACGAAAGGGTCACGTCGGCATGGGGATACGCAACCACGGCATTCGCGATATCCATAGCAAGGCTACGCTCCATGGAACGCTTGACGACGGCACGCCCCTCGCTCATCACCAGGGCTCCGTTTTCGCATACATAGGCGAGCTCATCGGCCACCGGGGCAAACAGGTAGCGCAAGCTCGCATATTGACGGCCGCTCGCCGGCATAAACACGATACCGCGACGATGCAGCTCATCGATAAGCTCAAAGGCCTCGGAACGCGGCTCGCGCTCCCCCGGGTGCAGCAACGTGCCGTCCAAATCGCAGGCGATCAGCTTGATTCCCTCAAGACCCATACGCTTCCCCCAAAGCCTCCTATCAACAGCAAGACGGACCTTGATTGGTCGCCCCTCAAAGCCCGTCTTGCGCATACGCGCGCTTAGCCGCGCGTCTTTTTTACGATGGTAAAGTCGGGAGCCATGCTCACGACGACCTCCGCCGCACTCGACGCAAAGCGCCGGCTGGCATCGAGCTCACGTGTGACCACCGAGAGCCGAACACCCTCGACACCCCGGAGCATGCGGCCCAAAACAGGCTGCACCGGCGTATACATGCGCACGATATGCTCGTCCGAGTCGCCCCGGAAGAGCGGCGCATGCATGTTGCCGATCTCCCAGCACGCATGCGCGAGCGCAATCTGATCCATGCGGTCGACTTCGACCAAATAAACCTCGGCGCTGCGCAGGCGCACGACAACCGCCACGGGCACCACGCCCGAACGGTCAATGGCGAGCACGTCGCCGTCGGCAAGACGACCGCCGTCGGCAGTATCCAGCCGAACATCGACCGTGCGCCCCAGCTCCGTCGCGCCCACAAACGCACATACATCGGCCTGGTCCCAATCGAGCAGTAGCTCATCGGCCTCAAAGACACCGCCCAACTCCCGGCGAAGCAGGAGTTCATAGGACGGATCGTTGAGATTTCCCAAACATGTCGTCGAAACCAAGCGTTCAGGCATACTCTAACCCTCGACCTCGACGAGCTCGATATCAAAGTTGAGGTCCTTGCCGGCCAGCTCGTGGTTGGCGTCGAGCGTCACGGCCTCGGGCGTCACGTCAATGACGACGGCGGGGACAGGCATGCCACTCGGCGTGGACAGGAAGAGCTTCATGCCCTTCTCGATCTGCTCGATGTTGGGAACCTGCTCGGCCGGGAAGGTAATAACCATCTCAGGATTGTGCTCGCCGTAGGCATCGGCAGCCGGGATGTGCACGGTCTTCTTCTCGCCCACCTGCATGTCGACAACAGCGGCGTCGAAGCCCTTGATCATCTGACCGGCGCCGCAGGTGAACTCCAGCGGCTCGCCGCGATCGTAGGAGCTATCGAACTGCGTGCCGTCGTCGAGCGTGCCGCGATAATGGGTCTTGACCTTCTTGCCCTGGTTGGACATGGTAACCTCCGTGATAAGGGCGGCGCACAACGCAGGCCGCCGTGAACATATGGCGCTAACTATACCCTAGTCATACAATTCAATGACAGTTTGCAAAGAAACGCTGCAACCGGAGGAACCATGGCATATCCCGTATTTGACCTACACTGCGACACCGCCGACCGAATCGGCTGGGCCACGCTCGATCTCGACCTGCGCTTTACCGCCGGCACCGACGGTTATTTCCCCGGCGACGAAACGCATCCGCAAGATTTCGACCTCATCGAGGGCAACGCCTGCGCCATCTCGCTCGCAAAGATCGGCAACACGCCGTGGGCACAGTGCTTCGCCACGTTTGTCCCCGACGAGATTCCCACCGCCCACGCCGCGCGCTTCCAGGCGCAAATCATGGCGCATATGAGCGGCCAGGCAATGCTCAACCACGACCGCATGGTCAACGTACGCAGCGCCGCAGACATTCGCCCCGCGCTCAAGGACGGTAAGGTCGCTTGCATCCACACCATCGAAAACGCCACGTTCTTTGCCGAGGACCCCGCACTGATCGAGGTGCTCAAGAGCTTGGGCGTGCTTATGTCGTCACTCAGTTGGAACGCGCAGGGACCGCTCGCGAGCGGACACGATACCCACGCCGGCCTCACCGCCGCCGGCATCGAGGCACTTACGCAGATGGAGCACGCCGGAATGGTACTCGACGTCTCCCACCTCAACGATGAGTGCTTTGACGAGGTTGTCGCCCACGCCACGCGCCCCTTCGTCGCCAGCCACTCCAACTCCCGTGCGGTTTGCGGCGTCAAGCGCAACCTCACCGACGACCAGTTCCGCACCATTCGCGACATGGGCGGCATCGTCGGCCTCAACTACTGCAGCGAGTTCCTATCCAACGACGCAACCGACAAGACCGCCGCAGACGTCACCTTCGACCAGCTGGCGGCACATATCGAGCACTGGCTCGACCTGGGCGGCGAGGACGTCATCGCGCTCGGCGGCGACTGGGACGGTGCCACGGTGCCCGCTTTCCTCTCCGATGCCAGCATGATGCCCGAGTTCCAGAACATGCTTTCCAAGCATTTTGGCAAGACCGTGATGCAGAAGCTCTGTAGCGACAACGCGCTTGCCTTCTTTGAGCGTTATTAATTTCACATCCCTTGAGCGGGCCGGCATGCCGAACGGTCGACATGCCGGCCCGTCCCCAATCTGAAGGACCGCTTTTGACGCAGCAATTTACGATTTCCATATCCCGACCGGATGGGACGCCCATCTCCGTCGTCGTTACCAAAAAGCGCGTCAAAAACTTCAACCTACGCGTCACATCAAGCGGTGAGGTCCACGCCAGCGCACCGCTCGGCGCCAGCCGCGAGCGCATCGAGGCATTTGTGAAGCGCAACAGCACCTGGATTGTCAGCCGACTTGCCAAGCGCGAGCAACATCAGGCGACGGCGCGAGAGCCGCTCAGCACCTCGTCCGTCATTGCACTTTGGGGCAAGCCCATCACGGTACAGGATGCACTCGATCACAACTTTGCATCACCCGCGCCGCGGCCCAAGCAGGCCACCTTCGCAAGCTTTATGGGTACCGACGAATCGGACGAAGGCCCACAGGCCAAGCGGCGCGTAATCCTCGACGGCCTAACGTCCGACGAGCTCCAAGCCCACATCAGCCAGCTTTATACGACCGAGGTCACCGCAGCGCTACGCGACATCGTGCACGCATACGAAATTGCAATGAGTGTCGCCGTTTCCCGCATCTCCGTGCGCAGCATGAAAACGCGCTGGGGATCATGCACGCCCAAGACCGGAGCCATTCGCATCGCACGCGAACTTGCCGCTTATCCCATCGAGTGTCTCGACATGGTTGTCGCCCACGAGCTCGTCCACTTGCTCGAGCCAAGCCACAATCAGCGGTTTCACGCCCTGCTCGACAGGTACTGCCCCAACAATAGAGCGCTGTCGCAGCGGCTCAAAAAACCGCCCGCCAACGAGCTTTAGCGTCAGCTAGCGCACGCGCTCGATCTCGACGCCACAGCTTGCCAGGGGAAGACCGACGGGCGCCCAAGGCTTATCGAGCTTAACACGCACGCCAAGCAGCAAGGGGTAACGACGCAGCAGCATCTGGGCCACACCCTCGGCTGCCGCCTCGATGAGTTTAAACGTATGCTCGCGCAGATAGCCATCGACATCGTGGCACACCGAGCCGTAGTCAATCGAAGCGTCCAGGTTATCGTGCTCCCCCGCTGCACGCAGGTCGGCATAGAGCACCAAGGACACGATGAACTTCTGGCCCAGCGCGTTCTCTTCGGGATACACGCCGTGGTTGGCAAAGACCTCGAGACCGTCGATAGCAATACGGTCGGCATGGCGCAGATCGTCATAGCTCACGTGGGGAACCGCCGTTGCGGTGGATATTTCGCCCCTTCCACGGCGGGCGAGCTCGGCGCCTTCAGTCTTGGTTGCATTCTCGGGCAGTTTCTTGTTGCTCATCGCGATCGTCTCCTTCGTTTAGAACCCCGACCGCGCAAACTAACTACACGCGAATCGACAGGTTCTTTTTATCATCGCTCCAGTTGCAAGCATTGCGCGCGGGGCATGCAAAGCAGGCGCGCGACGCTTTGTCGGCTGCATAGAGCAAACGCTCAAGCGGTTGGCTGTTCACGCGCAGCTTTCGATGGCCCAGAATGGCCGTCTTAATGGCTGCGGCATCGGCCGGCTCAAACGCCACGTCATCAGGCATGCCGCCGAGAATTGCATCAGCGACGCGTTCGCTTGCAACATCATGGGATATACCCGATTCATACTGTTCATCTTTGCCGATATCGTGAAGAAGTGCCGTGGCGTAGATGACCTCGCGGTCAAACTCGAGATCTTCCTCGAGATTCTTAATCCACATAATGCGAGCGACATCGAGCAGATGGTCGATACCGTGGCGGCAGAAGATGCGCCCCGATTCCAGCTGAGCAATGTTGCCCAGGTGGCGCCGGAACAGGCCGTTGGCACAGATGTAATCGATACGAGGCATGACGCCAAAAGGCGCCAGGCCCGAAGCCATAAAACCGCGACGCGGCGTTCCCTCGTCAGTATTCGATGTAAAGTCGTTGACGACTCTCATAGTTAGCGTCCCAGCATCCTAAAGAAACGCTCTTCGAGCGCGGGGTCGGTCTCAAAGACGCCGCGGCGAGCGAGCGTCACGGTCTTGGTGCCGGGCTTTTGCACGCCGCGCATGGTCATGCACATATGCTCAGCGTCCATGAGCACAATCGCTCCCTGGGGAGCGAGATAATCCATGAGGGCGTCGGCAACCTGCGCACACAGCTGCTCCTGCAGCTGCAGACGGCGGGCATAAACCTCAACCGTGCGAGCAAGCTTAGAGAGCCCTGCGACACGACCGTTGGGGATATAGCCAATGGTAGCCTTGCCATAAAACGGCAGCAGATGATGTTCGCACAGCGAGTGGAACGTGATGTCGCGCTCGATAACCAAATCGTTCGAAGCGACGGCAAACGTTTTGGACAGGTGCTCCTCGGCACTCTGGTCCATACCGCCGGCGATTTCGCCATACATACGGGCAACGCGCGCCGGCGTCTCCAGCAGGCCCTCCCGAGTTGGGTCCTCGCCTATGCCCTCAAGCAACAGCTTAATGGCGGCCTCGACTTTTTCCTGATCGACCATCTGGGCCTCACTTTTCCGATTTTGCGTTCGCGCTATGGTACCACGCCCTCCGGCATCGGCCACAAGCTACATAGTATGGGTCGAATAGACCGGATCATCACGCCAAAGTTCAACCGCATCACAAAGCGCAACGCCCTCGCGCTCAGCGCGGGCGCGCGTAGCGTTCATATCAATCACGCGCTGGTTGCTCGAGCCCCTAAAACGCAACGAGATATCGTACAGGTCTTGAACGAACGGACCGTCCACCAACATGTCGAGGCAGGCTAGGATGCGGTCCGTCACCTCGGTATGATGACGACCGCCCGGCATAAGCTCCTCGAGTACGTCGCCAGTAAAGCACCAAATGGTCTTCCCCGATCCCACTGGATAGGCCGCACGCACGCGTTCGATAAAGTCAACAAGCCCCGCCTGATTCTCGGGCTCCATAGGCTCGCCACCCAGAATCGTCAGGCCATCGATAAAGGGATGGTCGAGGCTCTCGATAATCTTATCCTCGACGGCGCGATCGAACGGCTCGCCCGCAGCAAAGTCCCACGCGACAGAGTTAAAGCAATTCTTGCACCCACGACGGCACCCACTCACAAACAGAGAAGTACGAACACCTTCCCCATCAGCAATGTCGAAATACTTAATGTTCGCGTAGTTCATAGGTAACTCTCCCGGGAGGCCGGGACATATCATCCCGTCCTCAAACATTCTCGGCCTGCGGCCTGCGAAACTGCGGGCGGGACGATATGTCCCGGCCTCATGCAAAGGGTAACTCAATGAACGAAGCGAACATCGAGTATAGGGTTCGAGGTCCAATAAAAACTTTGTTGCAGCCCAACCGTCATCGCAAGCAAAACGTTGTTGCAAGTCAACTCATTTCCGCTAAGAACTTCGAGAAGTGAGCAGACCGCATGCTGCATCTCAACTACGTCAACTTGGCTGAACCGAGAGGGCCGCTTGGGCTTTTGCTCGATATGAGTTCCGCACGCAAAGAAGGCCACTTAATGTGGCCTTCGTCTTGCGCAGGACTGTCCGAAATAGCGAGCAAATGCCCAAGCGGCCCTCTCGGTTCAGCCCCGGAGCGGTATTAGAGATGCAGCACGCGGTCGCGGATCTCCTCGGTTCGACCCTGGTTCCAGAACTGGGTACCGATGTAGCCGCACGTACGACGAGCGACGTTCATCTTCTCCTGGTCGCGGTTGCCGCAGTTGGGGCACTCCCACACCAGCTTGCCGTCATCCTCGACAATCTTAATCTCGCCGTCGTAGCCGCACACCTGGCAGTAGTCGCTCTTGGTGTTGAGCTCGGCGTACATGATGTTGTCGTAGATGTACTGCATCACGCGAATGACAGCCTTGAGGTTGTCCTGCATGTTGGGAACCTCAACGTAGGAGATGGCACCGCCCGGCGAAAGCTGCTGGAACATGCCCTCAAACTTAAGCTTGTCGAAGGCGTCGATCTCCTCGGACACATGGACGTGGTAGCTGTTGGTAATGTAGCCCTTGTCCGTCACGCCCGGGATAATGCCAAAACGGCGCTGCAGGCACTTGGCAAACTTGTAGGTCGTCGACTCAAGCGGGGTGCCGTACAGCGAGAAGTCGATATCGCTTTCGGCCTTCCACTCGGCGCACTTGTCGTTCATGCGCTGCATGACGGCCATGGCAAACGGCGTGCCCTCCTTCTCGGTGTGGCTGTGGCCCGTCATGTACTTGACGCACTCATACAGGCCGGCATAACCCAGGCTGATGGTGGAGTAACCGCCCACGAGCAGCTTATCGATCGTCTCGCCCTTCTTCAGACGCGCCAGGGCACCGTACTGCCAAAGAATCGGCGCGGCATCCGAAAGCGTGCCCATCAGGCGCTCATGACGGCACAGCAGGGCACGATGGCACAGCTCAAGGCGCTCGTCGAAGATCTTCCAGAACTTGTCCATATCCTGGTGCGAGCTCAGTGCGACATCGGGCAGGTTGATGGTCACAACACCCTGGTTAAAGCGGCCATAGTACTTAGGTTTGGTCGGGTCATAGTTCAGCGCGTTGGCAACATTGTTAAAGCCGTTGCCCGAACGGTCGGGCGTCAGGAAGCTGCGGCAACCCATGCAGGTGTAGCAATCGCCATTGCCGGCGGTCTCACCCTTAGACAGCTTGAGCTCACGCATCTTCTTCTCAGAGATGTAGTCGGGCACCATGCGCTTGGCGGTGCACTTGGCAGCCAGCTGGGTCAGGTAGAAGTACGGGGAATTCTCGTGAACGTTATCGTCCTCGAGCACGTAGATAAGCTTGGGGAATGCCGGGGTAATCCACACGCCAGCCTCGTTCTTAACGCCCTCGTAGCGCTGGCGAAGCGTCTCCTCCACGATCATGGCAAGGTCGTGCTTCTCCTGAGGCGTACGGGCCTCGTTGAGATACATAAAGACCGTCACGAACGGCGCCTGGCCATTCGTGGTCATAAGGGTCACGACCTGATACTGAATCGTCTGGACGCCGCGACGGATCTCGTCACGCAGACGGTCCTCAACGACCTCACGGACCTTCTCGGCAGACGCAGAGACGCCAAGCTCCTCGAGCTCGCGGGCAACCTCGCCGCGAATCTTCTGACGGCTCACCTCGACAAACGGAGCCAGGTGGGTCAGCGAAATCGACTGGCCGCCATACTGGGAAGAGGCGACCTGGGCGATAATCTGCGTCGCGATATTGCAAGCAGTCGAGAAGCTGTGCGGCTTCTCGATCAGCGTGCCCGAGATAACGGTGCCGTTCTGGAGCATATCCTCCAGGTTCACCAGGTCACAGTTATGCATGTGCTGGGCAAAGTAGTCCGAATCGTGGAAGTGAATCAGGCCCTCGTTGTGGGCATCCACGATCTCCTGGGGCAGCAGCACGCGCTGCGTCAGGTCCTTGGAAATCTCGCCGGCCATGTAGTCGCGCTGGACGGAGTTGACGGTCGGGTTCTTGTTGGAGTTCTCCTGCTTGACCTCTTCGTTATTGCACTCAATCAGCGACAGGATCTTGTCATCGGTCGTGTTCTTTTGGCGCTTCAGGCTCTGAACATAGCGGTAGATGATGTAGTGGCGAGCGACCTCGTAGCAGTCGAGACGCATAATCTCGTCCTCGACCAGATCCTGGATCTCCTCGACCGATACGGTGTGGCCGGCCTTCTCACATGCCTCGGCGACGTTTTGTGCCGCATAGATCACCTGGCGGTCGGTAAGGCGAGAGCCTTCCTCGACCTCCAAGTTTGCGGCGCGGATCGCATTGACGATCTTATCGATGTCAAAGGTAACCTCGGTGCCGCTGCGCTTGATGATCTTCATCCTCTTGCCTCTTTCGCATCGTAGCCTCATTGCGCTTCAGGGCCAAACGATGCCCGGCAGGGCTTGCCCCTGTCTTGCGGCGCCGTCGCGCAATCTGTGTTCTCGATAACCATAGGCCCTCATGCGGACAATCCTCGCAGCCATTCAAGGGGCCCAAAGATCTATCCAAATGGGGCGAATAAGGTTCTCGTTCTCTGTCCGCCATCTATCATACGACAAAGAGGCATCTATATCCTGTATTCTTTTTTTAGGTCAAACACAACATATAGTGTTTCAGCAGGTCAAAGCAATTGGTCAATTTGCAGACGCATTATAAATGAAAGCCTCTTGGCAGACTGCTAAAACGTTATCAACCCAACTACCTGCACAGCAGTTTTGAAACCCCCTCAACCGTGCCGCCGCCAAATAGCACCAAAACCAAGCCGCTCACGCCAAAAGAATCCAAAAGATTATGCTTGACCAACATGTTGCGGTCATGATGGGCCAGGACACATGCAATCTGCCGGCACCCCTACGGGATGCGAAGACCATCGCGTAGGGACCTTGGATCAATATTTGATGACTTATTTGGCGGCGCGCTTGGTGGCAAAAAACAAAACAGCCCAGAGGACATAGCCTCTGAGCTGCGAACATTTGGTGGGCGTTAGAAGATTTGAACTTCTGACCTCTTCCGTGTCAGGGAAGCGCTCTCCCCCTGAGCTAAACGCCCGATCAAGGGTGCGCGAGTGCGCAGGGAATAATATAAAGGAGCTCCCGCCCAGTGGCAAGAACTATTTTTTAAAAAGCGGCGATTTGCGACCCTATCCGCCCCGATGTAGCGCGAACAGCACGCGGAAAGTCGCGTTTGTACCCCCGACGAACAGCACATTCGCGTAGAATAACTCCATTATGGGCAAATGGTGTCCAGGCAGTTTACAACACGGCATCTGGGGGAGGGGCATGTCGGACGCGCGCTCGCTGCGAAAACAGTTCAATCGCATGCTCGCCACGTTGCTGGTGGCCCTTGCTGCTGCCGGAGCCGTAACGTATGCCTGGTACATCTACAATGCCAACCGCCATATCACCGACGTCAAGATGGCCGCGGGCACGGGCGTTACCTTCCTTATCTCCAACGAGTACGATGGCGAGTACAAGACCAACGCCGGTCTGAGCTTTGCGGGCCTGCTCGATCCTGTCTCGACCGACAACGTGCTCAACGGCTTTCAAAAGGTAATGGGCTTTACCGGCGGAACCACGCAGGATTCGCTGTTTGCCAGCATGTTTGGCGCGGCCGAGCATTCCGACTACTACAAGACCTCCCTGTACCTGGCCACTAACTCGGCCGCAACCGACGTGTACCTGTCGGGCATCGACTTTACCGAGCAAGATCCGGCAAACCCCATCTCCACCGCCCTGCGCGTGGGGCTGGTCGCCTATGCTCCAGGGCAGGGCGATACCGTTACGGGCCAGTACGTCTTTGAGGTCTCGGGCGAGCACAATCCCCAGGCGCGCTACAACACGCTCGATGGCAAGGACGCCGGCGAAAACGAGCAGAACCACCTGGTGCTCGACAGCAGCCGCTCCGACGGCGCCACGGTCCATTTTGACCAGCTGACCAGTGCAAACTTCTGCGACTACAACGAAGACACCGGCGTCGTGAGCCTCAAGGAGGCCACGACCAAGATCTGCAGCCTGCCCGCTGCCGCCAAGGGCGCCAACCGCAGCATGCCCGTGCGCGTGGATGTGTACGTGTGGCTGGAAGGCTGCGACCCCGACTGCACCAACAACCTGGCCGCCACCAGCCTGCAATCGCTGGCGCTGCGTTTTGCTGGCAAGCGTTCGTAAGGGGGCCGGGGATGAGTACATCGAACATCAAAGACATCCTAAGCTCGCGCCGCCGCATGGTTGCTGCGGCCGCATGGATGCTGGTGCTGGTAGCTGCCCTGAGCGCCGCCACCTACGCCTGGTTTAGCAACTCGCGCTACACCAACGTGACGCCCGTGGCGCATACGGTAAGCGACGAGAGCTCCGATCTGCAGATTGGCCTTTCGGCCAACGGGCCCTGGGACACGACGGCCACACTTGCCGCCGCCGACAAGACGCTCTATCCCATCTCGACGTCGGACCTTTCCCGCTTTTGGCGCGGCACGTTCCAAAACGCCGCGGGCATCACGACCGACTACGCCGACTGCACCGCGCAGCTGGACGACTATGCCCTTTCGGGCACGCTGTACCTTAAGGGCGGCGACAGCGCGCTCAACGTGTACCTGTATCCGGGCCAGATGAGCGTGACGAGCGACCCGCAGCTGCTGGCCGCGCTGCGCCTGGGTCTGGTAATTACGACCCAGTCGGGTACGCAAACGCATATCTTTACCTGCGACGACCTGGGCAGCACCGCGGGTGCCACCAGCAGGCGCACCACCGCGCAAGACGGCGTGGTTGTGGCAGCGGGCGCCTCGGGCTGGACCTACACCGCCGACCCTGCGCGCTCCATAAGCGCCTACAGCATGGACGGCACCGGCGACACGCCCACGGCGCGCGCGGGTGCTACGCCCATCTGCATGCTGGCCGCCAACGAGGTGGCAAACGTTCGCTACGTTGTGTACATGGAAGGCTGCGACGCCAATTGCATCGACGAGGCCCAGGCCCGCGATGTGGTGCTGCAGCTTGCCTTTGCCGCGGCCAAGGCGTAAGGGGGCGAGCGACATGGAAGATCAGAAGCACATGCCAGCAGATAGCCGCGAGGCCAAAACCCAGAGTGAGAGCCCCGCGGCCCCCTCCAGCGCAGCTGCCGAGTGTTCACACCTCGAGGGCGTCGTCACCCGCCGCCACGCCCGCCGCGCGCGTGCCTACATCGCGCTCGTTATGGTGGCGCTCGCCGCCACTTTGGGCGTCGCGACCTACGCCTGGTTTACCAACAACATGAAGGTCAACACCAACTCGGTGAGCGTGCACAGCGACACGTCCAAGCTGGTGCTGGAGCTGGGTGACGCCGACCGCGGCAGCTGGTCGCAGCAGGGCGACGTTTCCCTAACTTCCACCGCGAACGGCGCCGTGACGCTCTACCCGGTCTCGACCTTTGACCTCAACGGCTTTGCTGCCTGTGCGCAAAACAACTCTGCCGGCGATGCCACAGTGTTTGAGCAGGCAAAAGACAACGGCTCCGCGTTCTACCACGGCTGGATCGACCTGCGCCCCACCATTACCGGAACGGGCGCCAGCAAAGTAGCGGGTAAGGTCAACCTGTATCTGGCCGAATCGCTGGCCCCGCAGGGTGCCGATGCCGAGCTGCTGCGCGCAGCCCGCGTGGGCATAAAGATTTCGAGCGGCAGCCAGGTGCTTGCCAGCAACATCTTTGAGCTCGACAGCTCCGACAGCGGCCATCGCGACGAGCATCCCGCGACCGCGCCTGCGGGCCTGGCGGGCTACACCGAGGGCATGCTCCTGGGTTGGCAAAACGGCCAGCTCGCTTGTGGCGCCAACGTGACGCAGGACCCGGCCGCCTTTACGCTGGACACGAGCGAGACGGCCACGCGCCCGCAAAACACGCTTGCCACGCTGGGGCTTGGCCAGACCTATCGTCTGGATATCTATTACTACATCGAGGGCACCGACCCCGATAGCGCCGACTATCTCTATCAAGATCCGGGCACCTTGCACCTGGCGCTCTTTGCGACGCTGGATGGTGAGGCGTAATGGCACGCATCATGCCCGACGACCGTCGGCCCATCGCCAACGGCGCCCAGACACAAGCCGCCGCGCCCACCGACACCGACCTTCGCCGCAAGCTCACCACCACCATGGTGCTGGGGCTGTTTGCGCTGGTGGCGATAGCCATGGCAACGTTCGCCTGGTTCTCCATCGCCGATAGTGCCAAGACCCGCATGCTCATGATCGACGCTAACGCCGACGGTTCGCTGCGCTTTGACTTGGACGAGCACGCCACGTTCGACGAATACGTCCACAGCCTGGGCTTCGACCAGATCTCGGCGCGCATCGCCAGCGAAAAGGGCGTGGACATTGACGCATCCAAGCTCAAGCCCGTAACCACGAGCGACTACCAGACCTTCACCTTCGAAGACGGTTCCACCGCCGATCCCGCCACCGGCGCCTACCTGGAGTTCACGCTGCACTTCATGAGCAGCACGGACTTGCGCGTTCGCCTGACCGGGCAGGATGGTAATGGCGGCGTGTCCGGCACGCGGTTTAGCTCCGAGACGCAGGGCATGGCCAGCGCCATGCGCATGAGCTTTACCGCCGACGGCCACACTTGGGTCTACGACCCCAACGGGGCCGGGGGCTCATCCGGCGCGGCCACCGTCTTTGGACTCGGCTCGGGCGAGGCGACCGCGACCAGCGATATGTTCGACCTGATAAAAGATACGGATAAGCCGGTAACCGTTCGCATATGGCTCGAGGGAACGGACCCAAATTGCACTAATATGCTAAAGGGAGCTAACTATTCAGTATCGATGCGCTTTGAGGGCATCGAGGAACAGTAGATATGCACGGCGGCCGCCGGGCCGCGCACGACCTAGACAGACACGGTAGTAAGGGACATCATGCAATCTGTTAAAAAAGTCGCATCCATCGCGCTGAGCGTCGTCATGTGGATCATCATCCTGGTGGCGGCCCTGTATGCGTTTACCACGCTCGCCACGCACGAGGACGGCAGCGTCTCCGACATCGCCGGCTTCACCCCGCTCGCCGTGCAGTCCGACTCCATGGCGCCCACATTTAACAAGGGCGACCTCATCATCATCCAAAAGTGCGACACCTCCAAGCTCGAGGTGGGCGACATCGTGACGTTCCATACCATCATCGACAACGAGTACGCGCTCAACACTCACCGCATCGCCGCCATCGACGAGGTCAACGGCATGCGCAGCTTTACCACCAAGGGCGACAACAACGACGTGGCCGATACGCACATCATCAGCGACGGCGACATCGTTGGTAAGTACCTGTTCGCGTTGCCGCAGATGGGCAAGGTCATGGACTTCCTGTCCAGCTCTATGGGCTTCCTCATTGTGATCGTGCTGCCCATGCTGCTGTTCTTTATCTACCAGGTGTATCACCTCATCGTGGTGGGCATGAACCTCAAGCGCGCTATGGCCGAGGAGGACCGCCTGGCCGCCGCGGCTGCCATCGTGGACGCCGAGGGCAAGGGCGATACCACCATCACGGCCGATAACGCCGCCGAGCAGCTCGCCCAGGCCGAGGCCAAGCTCGAGGAAGCCCGCCGTCTGAAGGCCGAGGCCGAGGCGGCGATGAGCGCGACCAAGCAGGAGGGTACCGACGGTGAGTGAGTTTCTGGGATTTGCCTGGGAGCTGCTGGCAAAGGTCGTCTACAACGTCGTTGCCGTCGTGAGCTCCATCCTTAATCTGCTGGTGTTTGGCTGGGTTGAGTACTTCAGCATCTTTATGACCTACTTCACCACGTTTGACCTGGTGGGCAAGATCGGCGCGGTCATTCTGTTTGCCATGCTCATCGCGGTCCCCGTGCTGATCGTGGCCATTCTGGTTCACCGCTACCGCATCAACCGTCGCCTGCATCGCGACGACACGTCCAACAAAGCGCTCTATCGCGAGATCGGCCGCCTGAACAAGCAGGTGCTCGACCTTATGGACGAGAAAAACAAGCTGCTGGCGCTCAAGGTCAATGCCATGGGCGGCACCAAGCAGATTCCGTACGTGGGCGCCTCGGCCCTGGCCGACGATCACCTGCCCACGGTGGGCAACGTGGTGGGCGCCGCTACGGGCGCCGGTGCGCCTGCGGGCGAGGGCGCCACGGCCGCCGTGGTGTCGGGCAACGCGTCGCTCGCGCTCGATGGCGATGGCGTCAAGGATGCCGCGGCCGCCATGGCCAAGGCCACCGTCGAGGCCAAGACCCTTGCCGAGGAAAAAGAGATCGCCCAGGCCAACCGCTTCCCCAAGCTGTCCCTTGTGGACCTTAAGTACCGCGACTGGGAGCCCCCGGTCTACGACGATGCCATCTCGCTGGAGGACTTTGTCGACAGCTTCCGCGCGTTCGCCTGCAGCCAGATGAAGCTCTACTACACGCCCGAGGTCATCCGCCGCTTTGTGGCCGGCATGGCCGCCTCCAAGCTGCTGATTCTGGAGGGCATTTCGGGTACCGGTAAGACGTCGCTGCCATACAGCTTTAGCCGCTATCTGGACAACCCCGCAACCATCGTGTCGGTGCAGCCGAGTTTTCGCGATCGCACCGAGGTGCTGGGCTACTTCAACGAGTTTTCCAAGCGCTTTAACGAGACAGAGTTCCTCCGTGCCGTGTACGAGGCGGGGCTGCGCCAGGACCCGTCCATGATCGTGCTCGACGAGATGAACCTCGCCCGCGTGGAGTACTACTTTGCCGAGATCCTGTCGGTGCTCGAGATGCCCAGCCACGACGAGTGGGTGCTCGACCTGGTGCCTACCCAGTGGGCCGCCGACCCCAAGGGTCTGCACGACGGAAAGCTCACCATTCCCGACAGCCTGTGGTTTATCGGCACGGCCAACAACGATGACTCCACCTTTACCATCACGGACAAGGTGTACGACCGTGCGATTCCCATCGAGCTCAACGAGCGCGCCGACGCGTTTGAGTGCGAGCCGCACGAGCGCGTGCACGTGACGGCCGACCACCTGCAGTATCTGTTCCAGAAGGCCAAGGTCGAGCACGTGATCGATGACGATCTGCTCGAGAAGATGCACAAGCTGGACCAGTACCTGCAGACCCGCTTTAAGCTGGCCTTTGGCAACCGTATCATCAAGCAGATGTACGACTTTATCCCCGTGTACGTGGCGTGCGGCGGCACCGAGTTGGGCGGCATGGACTACATCATCGCCCGCAAGGTGCTCAAGAAGTTTGAGTCCATGAACGTGAGCTTTGTGCGCGACGAGATGAAGGGCCTGATCGAGTACATCGAGAAGACCTTTGGCGAGGGCGGCCTGTCCGATTCCGTCATGTATCTGCAGCGGATCCAGAACTTCTACTAATGCCGTAAGCGCGGGGCGTGGGGCAAGGCAATCAGTAGCGTTTGCCCAGTGTGGTGTCGTCACGCCCCTTTCCGATCGATCCAACCTATGGAGTAACCCATGTCCGAGACCATTCAGGACCTCTATACCAGCTTCTCCGAGCAGATGGAGCCTATCCAGGAGGACAGCCGCTACTTCCGCTATCTGTTTGAGATGGCGCAGGCCTCGGGCACCACGATCGAGCAGCAGCGCGAGGAGCTCGTCAAGGTGGTGGACGAGGAGTGGATCAGCATGATCGAGGACTCGCTCGACGCCATCAACACCATCATCGAAAATCCGCGCCGCTTCATCACCACCGAGGAAGAGGTGGTGCCGGTCTCGCTCGCCAAAAAGATCAGCGCCGACAGCGTCCGTCATCTGAGCCAGAACACGCAGTTCCTGGCGCCGAGCGACGATGGCGGCGTCCACCCCACGCGCATCCTCAACGTCAGTACCGTCGAGACGTACGACCTGTACGAGAACCGCTTTATCTACCACCTGATTCAGCGCCTGCTGACGTTTGTAGACAAGCGCACCGACGTGATCTTTTGGTCGACGGGCAACGAGATCCGCAACCGCTTTAAGATGCACAGCAAGATCGACGATGCGTACGAGGAGATCGAGTACAACGTCGAGATGACGGTCAAGAATCGCCAGAGCTTTGCCGAGAACGACGCCGACAACATGGACGTCTTTATGCGCATCGACCGCGTGCGCCGTCTGGTCATGGCACTGCGCGGCGCGTCGTTCTGCCAGATCATGAACGGATGCAGCGCGGTTCGCAGCCCCATTCAGCGCACCAACCTCATCATGAAGGACCCCAACTACCGCAAGTGCTACCAGCTGTGGCAGTTTATGGAGCGCTACGACAAGGTGGGCTACAACATCGACGTGCAGCAGCAAGCGCTGGCGTTCGATGACGAGTACATGGTGCAGATGTACACCAACCTCATCAACAACTACACCGTCTTTAAGAGCCTGACCGACGACGAGCGCAACCTGCAGGAGCTCGAGAGCGTGCATCCCGAGCCGGTGGCGCCCAAGTTTATTAAGGAGATTAAGGAGGTGCAGGTCGATAGCCCCGACCTGCCCGATGTCGAGGTCCGTCGCTGTCTCTTATACACATCTCCGAGCCCACGAGACACTCGCTAATCTCGTA
>UQID01000016.1 GCA_900541045.1 uncultured Collinsella sp. | reverse complement strand
TTCAAGGGCGCGACCAGAAGGTCAGCGCCCTTTCATTTCACGTCACCTTGCTCGCTTAGGGGCGTTTTCGCTGTCCGTCCTCTGCCTGCGGCGTTGCCATGGTGGTCATTGGGGCGGCACTTGGGGAGGTTCCTTTTCTGCCGGTAGTTGGGGACACTCCTTTGGTGCAGGGGGCGGCTAAAAGAGTCCCGTCCCACATTAGCTACCCGTGGGAGGGATGAGCGGTTACTCGCCCAGTACCAGCGCCGTGAGCTCTGCCTGGTTGTCCACCACGTAGTCGGCGCCGGCGGCCTCCAGCTCTGCGCGGCCGCGGAAGCCCCAGCTGACGCCCGCGCTCTTAAGACCGGCGTTGTGGCCGGTCAGGATATCGACATTGGAATCGCCCACATAGAGCGTGGTTGCCGGATTGGCGCCCAGCTCCTCCATCACATGCAGCGTGACGGGTGCTTCGGGCTTGGGCGGAAACGCATCGGCACGGCCCTGTACCAGCGCAAAGCGCTCGGAACCAAAATACTTTTCGATAAGCGGAGCCGCCGAGACGTGGTCCTTGTTAGTGAGCACGGCAAGCTGCACACCCGCGGCGCGCAGGCGGTCGAGCATCTCGATTGTGCCGGCATAGGGGGCGGTGTGGTCCTCCTTGTGCTCGCCGTAGTAAGCCCTAAACTCGGCAAGCGTCTGCTCAAACATACGGCTGTCGCCCGCATACTCGGCAGGCATAAAACGCTCAACCAGCTTGAGCATGCCGTTTCCCACCTTGTAGCGGTACTCGTCGACGGCAAACGTGGGCCAGCCGTGCGTCTTGCAGGTATGGTTGCCGGCGGCCGCCAGGTCCTCGAGCGTGTTGAGGATGGTGCCGTCCAGGTCAAAGATCACATGGGAAAAAGCTGCTGCCATGAAAGCTCCCGTCATTGGATTTAAAACGCACCTCATAATACTGGGCTTCCGCGTTGGGCGTGCTTGGAATCTGAACATCTCCAGGGATACCAAGCCGCATCGCGCCGACCGTGCGGTTCCGCCCTAGCAAATTCTCGGCAGCTGCTCTCCCACGAGCATGTCGAGGATACGGGTCGAGTCCCAGCCGGTGCGCACGCGCACAGCGGGACGGGCACCCTCGGCAAGCGGCAGCACGCGACCGATGATGGCGGCATTCTCGCCGTAGCGGGCGGCGCGCATGGCGCTCAGCGCGGCATCGGCTTGCTCGGCCGGCACCACGGCGACCATCTTGCCCTCGTTTGCCACCTGCAGCACATCGTAGCCGAGCATCTCGCAGGCGGCCTGCACGTCGGGACGCACGGGCACGGCATCCTCGTCAACCTCCATGGCAACACCGCTTGCCTGGGCAAACTCGTTGAGTGTGGACGCCAGGCCACCGCGCGTGGGGTCGCGAAAGCAACGCGTGCCGGGCGCTGCGGCCAGAACGTCGGCAATCAGGTGGTTGAGCGGCGCGGCGTCGCTTTCTATCGTGCTCGAAAACGCCAGGCCCTCGCGCTGGCTCATGATGGCGATGCCGTGGTCGCCCAACGTACCCGACACCAGGATGACATCGCCGGGCTGGCAGTTGGCGCCGCTGAGCGCCACGCCCGTGGGAACCTCGCCCACGCCGGCGGTATTGATGTAGACGCCGTCGGCCCCGCCGCGCTCGACCACCTTGGTGTCGCCCGTGATTATGGACACGCCCGCCTCGCGCGCCGTCTCGGCCATCGTCTGCACAATCTGGCGGAGCTTATCCATGGGATAGCCCTCTTCGAGGATAAAGCCGCACGACAGGTAGCGCACGTTGGCGCCCGAGGTCGCGACGTCGTTGACGGTTCCGCACACGGCAAGGCGGCCGATGTTGCCACCGGGGAAGAACTGCGGCGAGACTACAAAGCTGTCGGTCGACATGGCGATGCGCCCGCTCGCGGGCAGCGCGGCGACGCCGGCGTCGTTGCCCTCGAGCAGCTCGGGCGACCCAAAGGCATCCAAAAAGACCTCATCGATGATGCGTTTCATCATCTGACCGCCAGAGCCGTGGCCCAACAGGACGGTGCTATCGGTGGTGCTATGGGACATATCCAAAACTCCAATCGTGGGTGGTGCCGGCGTGCGGGTGCGTCCGGGCTAGTCGCGATAACGGTAGTGTGCCGCGCAGCTGCCCTCGGAGCTCACCATGCACGGGCCGACGGGGTGCTCGGGCGTGCAGGTGCGGCCAAAGAGCGGGCAGCTGTACGGCGTAATGGCCCCGCGCAGCACGTCGCCGCAGCGGCATCCACGCGGCTCGACCGTCGCCTCAACGGGCACGTCAAAGCGAGCGCGGGCATCAAAGCGCGAGAACTCGGGGCGGATAGAAAGGCCCGAGTTGGCAATCGGCCCCAGCCCGCGCCACGTGGTGCCGCATGGCTCAAACACCTGCTCGACCAGCTGGCGCGCCACGGGGTTGCCGTCTGCGTTGACGCCACGGCGGTAGGCGTTGTCGATCGCGGGCCTGCCCTCGACAACCATCTGGACCAGCATGCAGATGCCCTGCAGGATATCGACCGGTTCAAATCCCGTGACCACGCCCGGGGTATTGAACTCGTCGACCAAAAAGCTAAAGGGCGCCAAGCCCGTGATGGTGGCGACATGGCCCGGCAGGATAAAGCCGTCGATGGCGGTCTCGGGGTCGTTGGCGATGGCGCGCAACGCCGGCGGCGTGGTCTTGTGGGCGCAATAGACCGAAAAGTTCAAAAGCCCGCGTGCCTCGGCCTCCAAGATGGCGGCGGCGATGGTGGGCGTCGTAGTCTCAAAGCCCACGCCCATAAAAATGACCGGACGATCGGGGCTTTGCTCGGCGATGTCGAGCGCGTCGAGCGGGGAATAGACGATGCGGATGTCGCGCCCTGCCGCCTTTTGCGCAGCGAGCGAGGTGGACGATCCGGGCACGCGCATCATGTCGCCAAAGGTGGTGATGATGGCGCCGTCTATGTTGGCGAGCGCGATCGCGTGGTCGATGTCGCAGTTGGCGGTTACGCAGACGGGGCAGCCCGGTCCGCTCAGCAGCTTGAGCCCGGCCGGCATAATGGAGCGAAAGCCATAGCGGCCGATGCTCACGGTGTGCGTGCCGCAGACTTCCATAAGGTTGATGGTGCGGTCGCCGACGAGTTCATGGATGCGTTCGATGAGCTCGCGGGCCAGCTTGGAATCGCGAAATGCCGAAAAGTCGATACCGGAGCGAGGCGGCTGTCCGGCCGCCACTAGTATGCCTCGGCCGGGTTGCTGGCCAGTTGGTCTTCTTCGGCCAGTTCGGTCATGGTGTTGACCAGGTCGAGCGTCTCCTGCGCTTCCTGCTCGTCGACGATCTGGATGCCAAAGCCGGCGTGTACGAGAATATAGTCGCCAACCCGCGCCGTCGGCACGAGTCGTAGCGACACGGGGCGCTCGATGCCCATCATGTCGACGGTGGCCTTGAGGTCGTCGTCGCGTTTGACTACTTTACCGGGAACGGCAAGGCACATATTGTTCCCCTTTTAGACGCTTTGCGCTGGATAGGCGCTCAATAATCCATCAGTTGATGGTAGCGCTCGCGGGGTTTGCGGGCAAACGCGTTACGCCTGTGAGACGGCTGGGCACAGCGGCGTGTGAGGGCGAGCTACTGCGATGCAATCTGCGCAAGACGAGCGCTTGCGACCGCCGCCTGACCGTAGGCGATGCAGCCGTCATTGACGGGTGCGGTGTGGGGGACCAAGACAGCAAGGCCCGCGTATTTGAGCTCGCGGGTGAGGAGCTGGAGCAGAAGTCGGTTCATGAACACGCCGCCCGAGAGCGCGACGGTGCCAATGCCCTCTCGTGCGCAGATTTCGGTGGCGATGCGCGACGAGGAGCGCGCGACGGCGACATGGAAGTCGAGTGCGAGCCTGTCGGCGGGCGCTCCGGCTTCAATTCCCTCCAAAAGTGCCTCAAAGAGTGCTTTCTGGTCCAGAACATAAGGGCCGTCCAACCACGATGGGCCAGATGCGAAATAGCCGGCGCTGTCGTCGGGAAAATGGGCGATTTCGTCGTCTAGCGCATGCCAGGCGGCGGCTTCGAGCTCGATGGCGGGTTCGCCCTCGTAGGTTGCCTGGCCGCAAATGCCCAAAATCGCGGCTGCGGCATCAAACAGGCGACCCATACTGCTGGTGCGCGGACTGTTGATGCCGCGCTCGATCATCGTTGCCGTTATGCTGCGCGTTTGCTCGTCAAGGCTGTTCAAGAGCCCCACGGCTCCCGGGTGCTCGAGCAGGTCGAGCTCGCTGAGCAGGGCAAAGGCGTTGCGGCGGGCATCGTGTACGGATGCGGCGCCACCGGGAAGCGCCCAGGTGCGCAGATGCGCGACGCGCTCAAAATCGGCGAGATGGGCGACAAGAAACTCACCGCCCCATATGGTGCCGTCGGTGCCGGCACCCGTGCCGTCGAAGGCGATGCCGAGGACGCGTGCATCGGGCGCAAGCCGGCCTGCGGCAATCGCCTCTGCCATGACGCTCGCGATGTGCGCATGATGGTGCTGGACTTCGATAAGCGGCAGATTGTGCTCCCGTGCCTGCTCGCGCGCCCATTGGCTCGACAGATAACTGGGATGCATGTCGCATGCCAAGGCGGCAGGCGCCAGGTCAAAGAGGCTTTCCAGACGCGTGCGTGCGGCGCTCCAAGCATCGAAAGTCGCGCCGTTTTCGACATCGCCGATATGCTGCGACACAAAACAGGCCGCATGGCCGTCGGCGTCCTCGCGCGTGAGTGCGATCGTGGCTTTTTGCTGCGGCCCGCAGGCGAGCACACAGGGCGTGGCGTTGTCGAGCGCCGGCAACGACAGCGGCTGCGGCGCATATCCGCGTGCGCGGCGCACGGGCATGACGACCCCGTCGACTACGCGTACCACGGAGTCGTCGTAGCGCGACAGAATCGCGCGGTCGTTACCGAGCAGCGCATCGGCGATGCCGGCGGCAACAAGGTGCTCCCATGCAAGGGCATCGTCGGTCTCGATGGGCTCTTCGCTCAGATTTCCGCTGGTCATGACGAGTGCTCGCATACCGTGCGCTGCGGCTGCGGCGAGCAGCAAATGTTGAAGCGGGGTGTAGGGGAGCATGACGCCAAGCTCGGGCAAGTCGTGCGCGACGGATGGCGCGAGTTCGAGGGCGTTGGGCGAGCTGTGGACGTCGTTGCCGGCTGCGCGGCGACGCAGCAGCACAATGGGACGAACACTGCCGGCCAGCAGGTTGCGCTCAACGCCATCGACGTGACATAGGCACTCGGCGTCGGCAAGACTGCGCACCATAACGGCAAGCGGCTTGTTGCTGCGACGCTTGCGACGGCGCAACTCGCACACTGCCTGTTCGTTGGCGGCGTCGCAGGCTAGGTGGAACCCACCGAGACCCTTGACGGCGACGATGCCGCCGCCTGCCAGCAGCTCGACGCAGCGTTCGATGATGGCATCGCTGGCCTCGCGCCACGTAATATGCGGTCCGCAATCAAAGCAGGCATCGGGCTGCGCGTGAAACCGCCGATCGAGCGGGTCGGCATACTCTGCGGCGCAGGTGGGGCACATGGGAAAGCGATCCATCGAGGTTGCCGCTCGGTCATAGGGCAGCGAGCGAATGATGGTAAAGCGCGGTCCACAATTGGTGCAGTTGATAAAGGGATAATGAAAGCGTCGGTCGGCGGGGTCGAACAGCTCGCGCAGACAGTCGTCGCACGTGGCGATGTCGGGCGAGATGAGCGTCGTGTGGGCGGTTTGATCCTGCGACGCCACAATGCGAAAGCCCTGTTCGTTGGCGGCGTCCCAGTTGCCGGGTGCTAGGTCCACAACCTCGACATGCTCCACGCGAGACGCCGCAGGCGCATGCACGGAAAGCGCGGCGACAAATTTGTCGAGCGACTCGCTTGGAGCGTGCGCTTCGATATGCACGCCATCGCCCGCGTTAAGCACCCAGCCGCAAATGCCGTGCGCCATGGCCTCGCGATACACAAACGGTCGCATGCCGACACCCTGCACAATGCCCGTTACATGGATATGCGCATGTCGCATGCGACCCTCCTTCGTTGAAATGTGTGCTGTTACAGCCCCAGGCTCTGCTCGGTGGCGGCGCAGGTGAGCTCGCCGTGTTTAACGCCGCGCAGGCCCAGCAGACGGTCAGCCAGCTCGTAGACACGCTCGCCGCGACCCTTAAGTGCCAGAATCTCCAAACAGTTGTGGTGATCCAGATGCACGTGCATGGTCGATACGATCTCGTCGGTGTAGTCGTGTTGCACCTCGTCCAGGCGGCGCGTCAGGTCGCCGGTGTGATGGTCGTAAATCATGGTGAGCGACCCGATGACCTGCTCGTCGGGCGTTCGCATCTGCTCCTTGGCAATCGAGGCGCGAATCAGGTCGCGCACGGCCTCGGAGCGGTTGGCCACGTCACCGCGGCGTGCGATCTGCTCGTCAAAGCGGCGCAGCAGGTCGTCGGGCGCGGTGACCGAAAAACGGACCAGCTCGGAGGCGGAGCCGCTGCAACGGCAGCCCGCGTCGCCGGTCGGCCCGTGCGAATGCTCGTGCCCGCAGGTGTGCTCGTGCTCGGCCACGCTACACCAGCTTTACGGAGCCAACGGAGTTGTGGTCGGCCTCGATGGCCTCCTCGTAGCCCTCGAGTGCGTCGTGCGCCTCGTGGAGCGCCGCCATGGCGGCCTCGAGCTTGGCACCAATGCGCTCCATATCAAAGTTCTCGGTTGCATGCAGCAGCTGATGGCTCCACTCGTGGGCGAGCTCGATCGTGTCGTCGACCTGCTTGACGCTCATGGCAAGCTGGCTCATGTTCATTCCGACGTCATGCATGGGAAATCTCCTTTTGTACGGGTCTATTCAGTGGTTCAGATTCTACTACGCCCGCTTTGCGCATCGCCGCATAAGAAAACGGGTGCGAGTCCGTCTGACCCGCACCCGTTCACTGGGGGCTGTTTGTGATTACCATACTATCCGTGGTCGCGGGCGCAGCACCCGGCTCTCCGGTGAGCGGCGCAAAACCGCTCATGGACGGCAGCACATGACCGGCGTATTACAGGTGCTTCTCAAGCAGCGCCTGCAGCCTGGCCTTGGGCAGCGCGCCAACGGAGCGGTCGATTTCCTCGCCGTTCTTAAAGACAACCAGCGTGGGGATGCTCATAACGCCAAACTTCATGGCCAGGTCCTGATTGTCGTCGACGTTGCATTTGGCGACGGCGAGTTTGCCGGCCAGCTCGTCGGCCACTTCGTCAACAATGGGCGAGAGCGAGCGGCAGGGACCGCACCACGGTGCCCAAAAATCAACCAGCACGGGAAGGCTGCCGTTAACGACGGAATCGAAGTTCTCGGGGGTAATCTGCTTAATGTCAGCCATGGTGACCTCCATAGTGCGACGCGGCTCGGCCGCGTAAAACTCAGTACGACCGTGCTTATACCCAACGGCCCGTAATGCAACCACTCGCAGGCGGCTCTTTTATATAATGGTGGGCACGCAAACGATTGGAGAGCGCATGCCCACGTCACAAAGCCAGAAAAAAGAAGCCATCGCCCAGGCGACCGAGCAGGAGCTCGCATCGCTCGCGGGCCGCGGCGTGCGTATCGCAGGAAATGCGTGCTCGCCGATTGTGCTGGTAAAAGGTGATTTAGACGATGCCGAACGTGCGGGCGGCGAGCTGGCTGCCGGTCCGGACGGTGCTGCGCTGCGCAAAGCGCTCGGCGCCATCGGCTACGCGCCAGAGGATTTTTGCGTGCTGGCAAGTGTTGCCGGCGCGGGCGATGGGGCGGTTGCGACAGGCGAGGGCCTGCCGTGCGAGCTGTTCCGCGAGGCGCTCGAGGCCTTGGACCCCGAGGCGGTCCTGCTGTTGGACGATCGCGCGGCCGATACCATGCGCGAGACCTATGCCGACATGCTCGTGGCAATCGACGACTTCGATACCGCCATGCTCAAGCCCGGCTTGGTCGCCCATGTGCAGGGTCGTCGCGTGCTCGCGCTCGACGGTTTTGAGGCGGCGCTCACTGACAAAGCCGCCAAGCAGCGCATGTGGGCATACATCAAGCAGCTGACCCCGGCAGCCGCGCCGCTGTAGCGGACCGGAGCCGGCAAGGCGGCCCCAACGGGTTGAACGCGGCTGCCAGCCTGCGCGTCCCTACATCACGGCGCGCAGCTCAAACCGGTCGCCGTTGATGCGAAACTGGCAGTTGCCGTTCATGCGTTCGACGGCAAGCTTAATGCTCTTGGTTCCAAAGCCGTGTCCGGTGTGCCCGGCTACGGGCATGCCGTCGACCATGCGCGGCGGGCGCCCAAACGTGTTAGAGACCAAAAGTAGCAGTTGCCCGTCCTCGCAACGCAGGTCCAGATCGACAAATCGCTTGCCCTGGGGAGCGGCGCTTGCGGCGACGATGGCGTTGTCCAGGGCGTTTGAGAGCACGCTAAACAGATCGACGTCGGCTACATGGACGCTCTCGGGCACGGCGGCGCGCAAATCGGCGGTGATGCCGTTTCGGTTGATATCGGAGCTAAATGACGAAAGCACGATATTGACCGTGTCGTTGGCGCAGTAGCGGCGCACGGCGGTGCGGTCGTTCGTCTCGCAGAGCTCATCGATGCGCTCGAGCGCCTCATCGATGTGGCCCTCTTCGATCAAAGCCGCAAGGCCGCGCAGGAAGTGCCGCATGTCATGGCGGAGGACCGAAAGCTCACGTCCAGATTGGCGCCAAGCCTCGAGCTCCTTGATGGCCGCGCTGTCGCGGGTCGCGAGCATCCAGCGCTCGCGCTCGGCGATTTCCTTCGCCTCGTATTCGCGCAGATACACAGCAAGAAACATAAGGTAGAACGCGCAAAGCGCAAACGCCAAAAACTCAACCGTCACCACGGAGCCCGAGTGGAAGAGCGTGGTGTAGACATTGGTGGCGTAGTCAAAGATGTAATAGACGAGCGGCAGGATGAGCAGAATCTCGAGCTCGGTAGGGCTTTTGACCGCCAGGCGCGGACCGATGTCGCTGGCCCAATGCAGCAGGATCGCAAAGACGACTGCCGTGGTGATAATGCGTGCCACGTAGTACGCGATTTGCGAGTTGGTGGCGGCGAGTGCGGCGATGCCCATCCAGTTGCTGAACTGGCAGCTCAGATAAGCACTGGTGACGCCCAACATAACGAGCAGCGGGCTCAGGCGATAGCGCGCGCACAGATAGATGACGAGCGGCAGATGCACGACGAGTGGATATGCCTGACGGGCAAAAAGCTCGCCGCCGACGGCATTGGCGAGGCCGAATGCGCATCCGGTTACGGCGCTGACCATCACGAGCTCAAGTGCATGACGCCGGTTGATCTCGATACCGCAGAGCGCCGCCGAGGCAAAAACGCCAAAAAGCAGGGTCGTTGCGTGGTGAATTGCCCAAAGCATCATCTCGGCCGTGGGGAGCATCAGCGCCTCCCGCTCTCGAACCGTGCCGCAAAGTAGGCATCCTGGAAACCCTGCTTGCAGCTGCGCGCCAGCGGGATGCAAGCGCCCGAGCGCATGACGATATCCGTGCGGTTGAAGTGGTCGATATTGCGCAGGTTGACCTGGTAGCTACGGTGACATTTAAAGAAGCTTGCGTTTTTGGCCAGCTGGTCCTCGATGTTGCGGAACGGCTCGAGCGCCTCGATGTCGCGCCCGTCGCGCAGGTGGAATACCACGTGCTTGTTGCGGGCCTCGGCATATTCGATATCGGACAGGCGCAGGGCATGGTAGCCAAAGGACGTTTTGGTCACGAGCTCATCGGTCACGGCGGGTCGCATGCTCGAAAGCTCGTCGAGCAGTTGCGCCAGGCGTTCGTACGTTACGGGCTTGAGCAGGTAGTCGAAGGCGCGGACCTCATAGGACTCCAGCGCGAACTCGGGCGATGAGGTGAGGAACACCAGGCGCACGGCGGTGTCGGATTGGCGCAGCTCCCGCGCGGTATCCATGCCGTTGACGAGCGGCATGATCATGTCGAGCAGAATGATGTCGGCACGCGATGCGGCATGGCGGGCCAGCAGGTCCTCGCCGCGCGTGACGAGCGCAACGTCGACTGCCGTGCCCGTCTCGGTCGACCAGCGGTCGATCATCCGGTGCAGTCTATCTAGAAAAGCGACGTCGTCGTCGCAGGCGATAATCTTGAGCATTCGAGCCCCCTTAGTAGTTCGATTTTGCCACATTGGGTGCGCGCCGCCCGCGGAGGCGTGTCCCATTTGCGCCCCAAGGCGTGCAACTCGCGCCAAGCGGCAGGGCGTCAGTTTTGACGACCGCACAATACTCCATGGATACACACGTCAATCGATGCCGGCGGTCGGACGGGGAATCATGCCGGCCGCCGGCGCCAGGCGATAACGAACATTGCGAAAGCATAGGGGTAAGGGGAGCTATGATGAGGGAGAAGAAGATGAGGATGCGCAGACTTGCTGCTTGCGTGCTGGCTGCAGCGCTGGCGCTTGGGGGTGCGGTGACGACGCTCGCCACGCCTACGGTAGCGGAGGCGTATCCGTCCGCCGCGATCAAACCGAAACACCTGAAAAGCGAGCTTTCGTATGGCGAAAGTGATGTAATCCAACTTTCCGGCGGCAAAGACTATCGGTTTGCCGGCACGGTTGATATCGACCACTATGAGGTCGAGGGCGGCACCAAGGAGAATCCGACCCGCCTATATTTCACCGACAGCTCGTCTCTGGGCGGTCCGCTGACCGTCAAGCGCGACCTTACGTATTCGCAGCACCCCCTCTTTGTGCTTAAGGGCGGTTATGTCGAGTTCATCGGTGATTCGGGCGCCTTGACCGAGGTCCGCTGCGATGGAAAAACGTTTTTGAGCGATAGCAACGATTACGAAGCGCGTGGAGGTGTCGATAAGCCGAATACGGGCAAGAGCCTCAACCTTTCCGTGAAAAACCTCAAGCTTGTTTCAAGGACCGATAACAAAGATACCGTTCGGGCAATCACGCTCTATGGAACCATGGGTGCGGGGGAGACGGCCAGCTTCACGAACGTGAATGTCAGCGGTTGGAAATGCTGCAAGAACAACGCATTCAAGGTTGACCAGGGTAATGAAATTTACGAAGCCTCGCCGGCGCCTGTGACTATCAGAGGCAGCCAGGTCGCGGTGGATGCAACGTTTGTCAACTGCACGTTTAAGAATAATAGCGATGATTGCGTCGGCGCCTTGAGCGTGGTCGGGCGGTCGAAGACTCCAAAAGTTACGTTGAACGGCTGCACGTTCGAAAACAACAGTCAGGGAATGATTGCATGCGACGAGATGAAGGTTGAGAGCGGTCATGTGCATGCGGGCAATATCGGCGTCAAAAATGCCATAGTTGCTCTGAATAACTGCAGCATTCGTTCAACAAATAACACGTCATGGAATGGACCCTGCTCTTATATGTTCAAGGTGTGGGATATTCAATATCAGATGCACATGACGAGTGCCATTGCGGTGGCAAAGGATGCGTCGTGCACCATAAACGGTACGGTTATCGACGATTCGTTCGTGTTCCCCTCTGATTATTTCAACGGTCGTGACATAAGCGGTCAGGACGAGAAACGCTGCGCGGTTTACGCTCTTGGTTCTGTGACGCTCGCCGGCAACACCAAGGTCACTACGGTCAAGGCGAAGGGTGTCGACGCATCCGAAATCGGCAGCTACGGTAAGGTTCATGTCGATAAGTCTTTTACGGGCGAAGCTGCCCTGTCTGTCGACGATTCCAAGTTCGATTCCGAATCCAATAAGCAGCACTACTACTATGAATATGTGAACCTCGGCACGAGCGATCTTTCGCAGGAGGATCTCGCGAGCAGGCTCAAGCTTGCCAACGCCGACCTTGCATACGACGTTGCCGGTGGCGAGGTCAAGGTCATCCATCGCAAGCACGAGCACGAGTGGACCTATTCCGCCAACAAGGATGGGTACAGCATCGCGGCTACGTGCAACGGACAGTATGAGGCCTCACACTGTGTCTACTCCAGGGACGGCGAGACGATCTCGCTGATGTCGTCCAAGAGCGGCGACCTGAGCTTTACCTACAACGGCAAACAGCGCGACGCCGTGCTTGCTACGACTAAGCCGTCTCAAAAGGACAACGCTGTGGCCCAGGGCAAGGTAAAGATTGTGAGCGCACGCTTTTACCGTTGCGCTGATGAGAATGACACCGTGGGCATCGAGATGGAAGGGTCGCAGCCGTGCGATGCGGGCATCTATCGCGTGGTGGCGACGGTTGCCGTCGAGGGGCAGAACGATGTTACGCTCGAGCGCGTGTTCAAGATCAACCCTGCCTCGCTTGCGGAGAAGGACTCCAACCGCAAGGATCTTTGCAAGGTCGAAATCATTGGCTACGACAAGCTGAAGGATAACGTCAGGTTCAGCAACGGTGACGTGCTCAACGACGTTCCGTCTTATAAGTGGACGGGTGAGGAGATAACGCCTCGCATTAAGGTGACGTATAAGCTTGGTGACGAATGGATTGAGCTTAAAGAGGGCGTCGATTTCGAACGCCTCGCTTGGGGCGAATCGGTTTCGGAGAAAGATCCCGGTGCGTATAGGAGCCAGGCTTGGGGTCTGGGAAACTTTGCATACGGCAAGTTTTTCTACTGGAGCATCTACGGCACGCAGTTCGAGAATGTTCAGGCCAAGGGCTTTGACGGCACCTATGATGGCAAGGCTCACTCGCCGTCGGTGACGGTCGACAACGCCCCCGAGGGCATGCAGATCGAATATAGCGTCGATGGTGGCTTGCTGTACGAAGACCGAATCCCCTCCTATACCAATGTCACGCGCGATATCTATGACAACGTGTGTGCCGAGACAATTAAGTACCGTATTACCGCACCCGACTACGTGCCGGTGCAGGGCAAGCTTAAGATCAAGATCGCCCCCGCCGATCAGGCCGCTCCCAAGGACGTCAAGACGACGGCCGCGACCGGGCATGCCTTGGCGGACGGCAGCATCGACGGGATTGATAACACCTACGAGTGGAAAGCCGAGGTTGCCAGCGACTATCAGCGGATTGCCGAAGGCGAGACGTCGGTTAAGGGCCTCGCCGCTGGCAAATACAGCGTTCGTCTTAAGGCCGACCGTAACCACAACGCCTCCGAGGCCCTGACGGTTGAGGTCAAGGACGGCCCTAAGAAGGCCGACGGTAGCGGTTGGAAACACGACGACGCCGAACACTGGAACACCTGCACCTGTGGCAAGGAGGACGTTGACCGCGCAAAGCATGACTTTGAGTGGGTCGTCGACCAGGCCGCTACGGCTGATAAGCCCGGTTCCAAGCATGAGCGCTGCAAGACGTGCGGCTACGAGCGCGAGCCTGTCGAGATCCCCGCCTTCGGCATCAAGGGCTACTCGGGCACCTACGATGGCGAGTGGCACAGCGTGACGGTTGACACCAATACCATCGCATCTATCCAGTACCGCATGAAGGGCGATACGCTGTGGCTCGAAACGACTCCGAGCATCCGCGATGCCGGCACCAAGACCTTCGAGTTTAAGGCAAAGCTCGTGTCTGGTGAGTCCTGCAAGGGCGAAGTCGAGCTTAAGGTCGATCCCTGTCCGGTGACGGTGAAGCCCAAGGATGCTTCAAAGGTGTACGGTTATGACGATCCGAACTTTAAACTCGAGGCTGTTGAGGGCACGATCCCCAATGGCGAGTCGCTCTCTTGGCTCAAGATTCACCGTGAGCCCGGCGAGAACGTGGGCACCTATAAGCTGACGATTGAGCAGCGCGAGCCCCTCAACACGGTGGACAAGATCAGGCAGGGTAACTATGAACTGACGCTTCTCCAGACCGGCACGTTCGAGATCACCAAGCGCCAGATTGGTGTTGGCTGGACGGTCGGAACGTATACCTATAACGGCAAGCCTCAGGGCCCCAAGGTCACGGTCAGCAATGTTGCCGAGGGTGACGAGGGCAAGGTCTCCTATGAGGTCGAGAACGCGACGGGCATCGATGCCGGTAGCTATCCGGCAAAGGTGACGGGCCTCGCCGGTGACCCCGAGGTCATCAAGAACTATGCCCTTCCTACCGAAAACCTTGAGTATACCTACACGATTTATAAGGCCGAGCAGGAGAAGCCTCAGGGCCTGAAGGCTACCGCCGAAACCATCCGTGGCAAGTGCGACGGCAAGATCGAAGGCGCGCGCGGCGGCGTCGCCTACCGCCTGTTCCGCACCGAAGCCGGGGACGCCGATGGCGAGACCATGGTTTCCGAAGACAGTAAGATTGAGAATCTTGCCGCTGGCGACTACCAGGTCTGGTATGCCGAGACCAATAATTACATGCCGTCCACGCCTGTGGAAGTGCATGTCGGCAAGGGCAAGTACCTGAACGTCACCCTGTCCGAGAAAAATGACGCGTACTCGATAGTGTGGCATAGCCCGAACAGACTGCAGTGGCACGAAAGCGTGGAGTTCTCGGTAAAGATCTCCGATGGCTACTACGCGGGCGACGACTTTGCTGTCAAGGCAAACGGCGTGCTTCTCGAGAAGAACGAGGACGGAAGGTTCGTCCTGAGCGATGTCGAGGAGAATACCGCCATCACGGTTGAGGGTGTGCACAAGCACGAGGCCGTGAACGATAAGTGGCTCTCCGACGATAACGCGCACTGGCACGAGTGCACCTGCGGCGAGAAGATCGACGAGGCTGCGCACACCTTTGAGTGGGTTGTCGACAAGGCGCCCACGGCAACCGAGGCTGGCTCCAAGCATCAGCAGTGCACGGTCTGTGGACATGCGTTGCCTGCAGTTGAGATTCCGGCTGCCGCTATCGCTGGCTACTCCGACGAGTACGACGGTGCGTATCATACGGTCGATGCGACGAGACTGCCCGAGGGCGCGACGGCCCAGTACAGCACCGACGGCAAGAACTGGTCCTCCGAGGCCCCCAAGATCCGCGACGTTGGCACACTGACTGTTTCCTATAAGGTGACGATCGACGGTACGACCGCCGAGGGCGAGGTCACGCTCGAGGTCAAGCCGTGCCCGATCACGGTTGCGGCCGACGATGCCTCCAAGACCTATGGCGAGGCCGACCCCGTGTTTACGTGGACGATCACATCCGGCGAGCTTGTCGCGGGCGAAACGCTTCAGGGCCTCGAGATCGAGCGCGAAGATGACGACAACGTGCGCGAGGGCGGCTATGCTCTGCAGCTGACGCAGCCCGAGGGTGCAAACCCCAACTACAGCATCACGTTCGTCGACGGCATGTTCACCATCAACCAGCGTCTGCTCACTGTGACGTGGGGCACCACCGAGTTCACCTATGACGGCAAGGAGCACTGCCCTGTGGCCACGCTCGGCAATGTTATCGGCAATGATGACCTCGGCGCGACCGTCGAGGGCTCCCAGACCGAGGCCGGCACTTCTTACACGGCGACCCTCGGTGCGCTGACGGGCAAGGCCGCTGGCAACTACGCGCTGCCGACTGAGGGCCTGACGTGCGAGTTCTCCATCAAGAATGCCGCGCAGGACGCGCCGGTGGTCCAGGCCGAGGCGGAGACCGTGAGCGGCAAGAAGGATGGCAAGATAACGGGCGTCGACGGCACCATGGAGTGGCGCGCTCAGGGCGCCGCCGAGTACCAGGCCGTGGGCGAGGGCGTGACCGAGCTCAAAGACCTCGCCGCCGGCATGTACGAGGTGCGCTACCAGTCCAAGACCAACTACGACGCCTCTGCCGTTACCGAGGTTACCGTGAAGGCGGGCCGCAAGCTCGTCGTGACGCTGCCGGACAACCAGGTGGGATACACGCTCACCTCGACGGCAACCGAGCTCGACTGGCACGGTTCCGCAAAGCTCGCCATCAGCATCGACGGTGCGTACTTTACGAGCAAGGACTACGCCGTAAAGGTTGACGGTAAGGCCGTTAAGCTCTCCGACGCCGGCACCTTTGAGCTTAAGGACGTCGAGCACGACGTGAATGTGACGGTCGAGGGCGTGCTTAAGCACGAGCCCGACGGCTCCGGCTGGGCACACGACGCCAAGAACCACTGGCATGTCTGCCGCTGCGGCGAAGTCCTCGACAAGGCCGAGCATACCTTTGAGTGGGTCGTCGATACGCCGGCGACCGTTGAGGCCAAGGGCGAGAAGCATCAAGAGTGCACCGTCTGCGGCGAGAAGGGCAAGACCGAGGAGATCGCGATTCTGAAGCCCGAGATCATCGACGGTAAGGGTCAGGCGATTACGGTCGACACCGCCAAGAACCTGAGCTTCCGCTCGAACGCGCCGATCAGGTACTTCCAGAAGGTGCTGGTCGACGATAGGGAAGTCGCCGCCGAGAACTACGTGCTCACCGAGGGCTCTACGATCGTGACGCTCAAGGCGAGCTTCCTAAAGACGCTCGGCGTGGGCGAACACAAGCTGAGCGTGGTTTCGGCTACGGGCACTGCCGAGACGACCTTCACCGTTGCCGAGGCCGCCAAGCCCGCTCCTGGCCAGACCACTACGACTACTACTACGACCACGACTACGACTTCCAAGCCTAAGAAGAAGGCCGGTAAGGAGACGTTGCCCGAGTCCGGCGACAGCACGTATGCCATGGCTGGTGCCGGACTCGCAGCCGGTGTGGCAGCTCTGCTGCTGGCGTGGGCCATGAAGCGCCGCGCTTAACCGCATGCCAGTCCCCAGCGGGTCTGGATCGAGCAATCCAGACCCGCTTTATGCCTACCGCTTCTCGGGCCAAGACAAAACGGGCTGCTCGAACCGTGCGGCAGGTCCATTTTCGACTATCCTCAGCTTGCCAGTTCGAAAATGGACCTGTCGCATGATTGAATCTTTATTTCAACTTTACACCTAGGTTTACAGCTGTCTTGTCAGCTGTAAACCTAGGTGTCATACTAAAGCCCCAAGATTCGCCAAAAGAGAGGGGCCTTGATGGCACAGAGCGCGAACATGGATGCGTCGGAGCTTGCACGCGATATCGCGGCCGGCCTAGCATCGGCAACGACGGCAACGGAGCGCGCGGCACTGGTGCCCGCAGAGCTCGTCGAGGCCATTCAGCAACTAAAAACCCAACGTGACGCGGTGATCCTGGCGCACTACTATGTGGCGCCCGAGGTCCAAGCCGTTGCCGATTACGTCGGCGACAGCTTCTACCTGGCAAAGCTCGCCAAGAGCCTGCCGCAGCAGACCATCGTGCTGTGCGGCGTGGAGTTTATGGGCGAGAGCGCCAAGCTGCTCAACCCCACCAAGACCGTGCTGCTGCCCGAGCCGGGTGCGGATTGCCCCATGGCGCACATGGTCAAGCGCGAGACGGTCGACGCGGCGCGCGCCGAGTACGGCGACGACCTTGCCGTGGTCTGCTACGTCAACTCGACGGTCGAGATCAAGAGCTGGAGCGACGTGTGCGTCACCAGCTCCAACGCCGTCAAGATCGTGTCCGAGCTGCCGCAGCAACACGTCCTGTTCATCCCCGATCAAAACCTGGGCCGCTTCGTAGCCGAGCAGGTGCCGCAAAAGCACGTCATCCTCAACAATGGCTATTGCCCGCGCCATCACATCATCACCGTCGAGCAGATCGTCGATGCGCAGGAGGCGCATCCCGACGCGCTTGTGCTAGCGCACCCCGAGTGCAAGGCCGACGTCCTTGCCGAGGCCGACTACATCGGCTCCACCGCCGGCATCATCAAGTACGCCGAGGAGTCGGACGCGAGTGAGTTCATCATCGTGACGGTCCGCGGCGTGCTCTACGAGCTCGAGCGCCGCTGCGAGGGCACCGGCAAAAAGTTCTATTTTCCCGCGGTGCAGCCCACCTGCGTCAACATGGATCTCATCACACTCGAAAAGCTCGTGCGATGCCTGGAGACGGGCGAGGGCGAGGTACAGATCGGCGTGTCGGACGAGGCGGCCGACCAGGCCAAAATTACGCTCGACCGCATGCTCGAGTACGCGGCGCGCTAGAACGATGTGACATGAGGGGCAGTCCCTTATGTCACATTACAAGGGAGAGGATTCCTGTGGAAACCAAACAATACCCCGATATGGAGTGCGACGTTGTCATTGCCGGTTGCGGCGTGGCGGGCCTGTACGCGGCCCTCAATCTGCCGACGAGCACGCGCGTGATCATGCTCTCCAAGGGCACTGTCGACGAGTGCGACTCGATGCTTGCGCAGGGCGGAATCTGCGTGCTGCCCGAAGGCTCGGATTACGATGCCTTCTTTGAGGACACCATGCACGCCGGCCACTACGAGAACCGCCGCGAGAGCGTCGACATCATGATTCGCTCGAGCCGCTCGGTCATCAACGACCTGCTGGCGATAGGCGTGGATTTTGAGCGCAAGGCCGACGGCAGCCTCGACTTTACCCGCGAGGGCGCGCACAGCCGTCCGCGTATTGCCTTCCATGCCGACATTACGGGCAAGGAGATCACGACCAAGCTGCTCCAGGCCGTTCACAAGCTGGATAACGTGCAGATTTTGGAGCACGTGGCCATGACCGACATCCTGACGGGCGAGCGTGACGGCGCCACGGTGTGCACCGGCGCCGTCGCCGTTCCCGTGGACGAGGACAGCTCTGTTCGTCCCGCCGACGAGCTGGCAAATGCCACCGAGGGCGTGCATGCCGGCGAGCCGTTTAAGATCCATGCCCGCCACACGCTGTGGGCTACGGGCGGTATCGGCGGCGTATACGACCATTCGACCAACTACCCGCAGCTCACGGGCGATGCCTGCTACATTGCTCAAGAGCATGGCATTAAGATGGAGCACCTGGACTACGTGCAGATTCACCCCACGGGGCTGTTCTCGCCGCAACCGGGCCGCACCTTCCTGATCAGCGAGAGCTGCCGCGGCGAGGGCGCGATTTTGCTCAACGCCGCCGGCGAGCGCTTTACCGATGAGCTTCAGCCGCGCGATGTGGTCGCCGCCGCCATTCGCGAGCAGATGAAGCAGGACGGTACCGAGCACGAGTGGCTGAGCTTTGCCCCCGTCGAGCGCGACGTGGTGACCGGGCACTTCGCCAACATCCGCGCACGCTGCCTGGAGGACGGCCGCGACATCCTGGACGAGCCCATTCCCGTCACACCCACGCAGCATTACTTTATGGGCGGCGTGTGGGTCGACAAGGACGGCCGCACCTCGATGCCCGAGCTCTACGCCGCGGGCGAGACAGCCTGCAACGGCGTTCACGGCAAGAACCGCCTTGCATCAAACAGCCTGCTCGAAGCGCTGGTCTGGGGTCGTCGCGCCGCTTGGCGTATGCGCACCGGCGAGTCGCTTGCCGTGGAGCAGACGGGCGAGCCCGCGCTCGATGGGCACCATCGCGCCCTGAGTTCCGATAACCTTGCAATCGATGATCTGGCCCGTGCCGCCGGCACGCAGGCCGTGGAGGAGTAGACCATGAAT
Organism: uncultured Collinsella sp.; assembly: GCA_900541045.1. Lineage (GTDB taxonomy): Bacteria > Actinomycetota > Coriobacteriia > Coriobacteriales > Coriobacteriaceae > Collinsella. The sequence goes on along the minus strand of UQID01000016.1, from coordinate 39,015 downwards.
CCCATTACCATGAAGCTCGTCGTCGATGATTTGATTCTGCAGGCTCTGCGCGAGGACATTACCTTTGAGGACGTGAGCACGGCGAGCGTGTGCCCCACGGCGCGTCCCGCCACGGTGGAGCTTATCGCCAAGGCCGATGGCATTATCGCGGGCCTGGATGTGTTCGCTCGCACCTTTGAGCTGCTGGATTCGCAGAGCTCGGTGCTGTTTGATGTTGCCGATGGTGACGAGGTGCACGCCGGCGACCACGTGGGCCAGGTGCGCGGCGATGCGCGCGTACTGCTTTCGGGCGAGCGCGTGGCGCTCAACTACCTGCAGCGCATGAGCGGCATCGCTACTTACACGCATCGGATGGCAGCTGCGCTCGAGGGCACCAAGACCGTGCTTGTCGACACGCGCAAGACCACGCCGGGCATGCGTGTCTTCGAGAAGGCTGCAGTCGAGATCGGCGGTGGCAGCAACCACCGCTATAACCTGTCGACGGCTGTCATGCTCAAGGACAACCACATCGACGCCGCCGGTGGCGTGGCACGCGCGATTGAGATGGCGCGCGCCCATGCGTCGTTTACCGCGACGGTCGAGATTGAGTGCGAGAACCTGGATATGGTGCGCGAGGCAGTTGAGGCCGGTGCCGATATCATCATGCTCGACAACATGACCCACGACGACATGGCTGCCGCGATTGAGCTTATCGCCGGTCGCGCCAAGACCGAGTGCTCGGGCAATGTGGATGCCAGCAATATCCGCGCCCTCGCCGACCTGGGCGTTGACTTTATCAGCTCGGGGGCGCTGACGCACTCTGCGCCGATTCTCGACCTCTCGCTTAAGCACCTTCGTCTGCTGGACGGTAAATAATGGACGCCCGCGAGCGTCGCCGTGCCATCATGGGCGTGCTCGAGGGAGCCAAAGACCCTGTCTCGGGCAGTGCGCTTGCTCGTGAGGTGGGTGTGAGCCGCCAGATTGTCGTGCAAGACATCGCCCTGCTGCGTGCCGATGGGCACGATATCGTGGCGACCAACCGTGGTTATGTGCTGCAGGAGGCCCCCAGCAGCCCCGCCGTGCCCACGCGCCTGGTCAAGGTGCACCATGGCGTGGAGCAGGCAGGTGACGAGCTCACGAGCATCGTCGACGCGGGTGGTGCCGTGCTCAATGTAATCGTCAACCATCGCGTGTATGGCAAGATCACAGCCGATCTGGACATTCGCAATCGTCGCGATATCGAGCGCTATCTGGAAGGTATTGCCAGCGGCAAGAGTTTTCCGCTGCTGACGGTGACGAGCGGCTACCACTTCCATCGCATTGCGGCAGAGGATGAGCAGACCCTCGACGAGATCGAGACCATACTCAAGGAGAAAGGCTACTTGGCAGACCTGATGCCCTACGAGGACGATCTATCGTAGCCGACGCTGCAAACGCCCCATTTGGGCAATCTGGCCTTCAATCGTCGGTCGCGTACCAAAGTACGCTTCCCTCCTCTTTCAGGCCACCTTGCCTCAAATGGGGTGTTTTCGCTGGCGTATGCTCAACCTGCGGCGTTGCTATAGTGGCTACCCGCGCCACATAAGCAAAAGGAGGCCTCCGCGGCGATGCGGAGGCCTCCTTTTTGTGCACGGTGTACTTTTGAGTGTGCAAGTGGGGAGTTGTTACTCCTCGACGATCTCGGTGATCGCGCCAGCGGGGCAAGCGTCCTGGCAAGCGCCACAGGCGACGCAGGAGTCCTCGTCAGCGACGGTGGCGACGTCCTGGAGCTCCAGAACGCCAGCGGGGCAGGTGTCGACGCAAACGCCACAAGCGATGCACTCGTCGGCATCAATTACGGGATGAGCCATGGTAGTTTCCTCTCTGTTGACCGACGCTACAGACGATGCGCGCCGGTTTGATTCGGGCAAAAACATACCACGGGAGCGACCGTTTGCAATACCCTCTGGCCGGCATCTTCATACCGTTCGCCGAGTATGCCAAGGTTTACTAAAAAACGTGCAGGTGGGGCCGTTGAGCTGCGCAAATGTTAGCTAAAGGTGACTTGAAATATTGAGCTATTGAGCGAGCTTTTGGAAAGCGCATCCCGTTATTTAGCCGTGAAACGGGTCGCGCTTTCCCCCGGGGTCGCCTCAAGCCACCCCATGCGGCCTCGGGCCCAAACCTCAGCCATCTCTACATAGATCTCGATAGATTTGCCGAGAACTCAAACAGTGCGTCTACCTGCGCATTTAAGAACCTAAACTCTCAGCAATAAGAAATCTTATATGAATTGACTTAGATTTTGTATATTCCGGCCCATAAGGGGATACACTACATCCTGAAAGACAAGCCGAAGCGCCGCGCGACAGATCGTCGAGGCGGCGCGAACGCAAAAGAGAGAGGGAATTTCTAATGAGTAAGATTCTTGGTATCGACCTTGGTACTACTAACTCCGCTATGGCCGTCCTCGAGGGCGGTTCTCCGACCATTATCGTGAACGCCGAGGGCGACCGCACCACCCCGTCCGTCGTGGGCTTCCGTGCCGACGGCGACCGCGTCGTTGGTAAGGCCGCTAAGAACCAGGCTGTCACCAACCCCAAGAACACCGTGTTCTCCATCAAGCGCTTCATGGGCCGCAAGTACTCCGAGTGCACCTCCGAGATCAAGACCGTGCCGTATGAGGTCAAGGAGGGCCAGGGTGGCCGTGCCGTCGTCGACATCGAGGGCAAGGATTACACCGCCGAGCAGGTGAGCGCCATGACGCTCGCGAAGATGAAGGCCGACGCCGAGAAGTATCTGGGCGAGACCGTCACCGACGCCGTCATCACCGTCCCGGCCTACTTCAACGACGCCCAGCGTCAGGCCACCAAGGACGCCGGCAAGATCGCTGGCCTCAACGTCAAGCGTATCGTCAACGAGCCGACCGCTGCTGCTCTTGCCTATGGCCTGGACAAGCAGGGCACCGACCAGCGCATCCTGGTCTTCGACCTGGGCGGCGGCACCTTCGACGTCTCCATCCTCGACCTCGCCGACGGCGTGTTTGAGGTTCTGTCCACCTCGGGCGACAACCACCTGGGCGGCGACGACTGGGATCAGCGCGTCATCGATTGGATGGCCGATAAGTTCCAGCAGGAGAACGGTGTCGACCTGCGTCAGGACCCCATGGCCCTGCAGCGTCTGAAGGAGGCCGCCGAGAACGCCAAGAAGGAGCTCTCCGCCGCCCAGCAGACCACCATCAACCTGCCGTTCATTACCATGAACCAGTCCGGCCCGCTGCACCTCAACTACACGCTGACCCGCGCCGAGTTCGAGAAGATCACCCGCGACCTGCTCGAGCGCTGCAAGCAGCCTGTCACCAACGCCCTGCGCGACGCCAAGCTTAAGCTCTCCGATCTGACCGAGGTCATCCTCGTCGGCGGCTCCACCCGTATGCCCGCCGTCCAGGAGCTCGTCAAGACCATGACCGGCAAGCAGCCCAACATGTCCGTGAACCCCGACGAGGTCGTTGCCGACGGCGCTGCCGTCCAGGGCGGCGTGCTCACCGGCGACGTCGAGGGCATCCTGCTGCTCGACGTTACCCCGCTGTCGCTGGGCGTCGAGACCATGGGCGGCATCATGACCAAGATGATCGACCGCAACACCACGATCCCGACCTCCAAGACCGAGGTCTACTCCACCGCTGCCGACAACCAGACCAGCGTCGAGATCAACGTGCTCCAGGGCGAGCGCGAGCTTGCCCGCGACAACAAGTCGCTCGGTAAGTTCCAGCTGACCGGTATCCCGGCTGCCCGCCGCGGCGTGCCGCAGATCGAGGTCACCTTCGACATCGACGCCAACGGCATCGTCAAGGTCTCCGCTAAGGACAAGGGCACCGGCAAGGAGCAGCAGATCACCATCTCCGGCTCCACCGCTCTGTCCGACGACGAAGTCGATCGTATGGTCAAGGACGCCGAGGCTCATGCCGAGGAGGACAAGAAGCAGAAGGAAGAGGTCGAGGTCCGCAACCAGACCGACAGCCTGTGCTACTCCACCGAGCAGACCCTCAACGAGCTGGGCGACAAGGTTTCCGCCGATGTGAAGTCCAAGGCCGAGGCCGCTATCGCCGACGCCAAGAAGGCGCTCGAGGGCTCTGACGTCGAGGCTATCAAGGCCGCCGGCGAGTCCTTGCAGTCCGTGGCCTACGAGCTGGCCCAGGTTGTCTACGCCGACGCTCAGCAGCAGACCGACGGTGCCGCAGGCGCCCAGCCTGCCGACGATGATGTTGTCGACGCCGACTACGAGGTTGTGGACGACGAGGACAAGTAATCATGTCCGCTCGTAAAGCTCGCACGGAGGCGGCCGCCGTTGGTGCCGCCCCCGTTGACTCTGAGGAGAAGGACGTGAAGATTCCCGTAGAGGCCGCAGACGTTACCGAGGCCAACGAGGCCCCGGCCGCCGAGGCTGCCGAGAACCAAGTAGAGGATTCCAACAAGGAGGCGACGATGACCGAGGACGAGATGGTGGAAGCCGCTATCCGCGCCGGTGAGGAAGCCGCCGACAACGACTTTAAGCTCAAGTTCGAGCAGGCTCAGAAAGAGCTTGCCGACGTGCGCAACGAGCTCGATGCTGCGGCAGAGGCTCAGAAGGCCGCCGAGGACAAGGCAAAGGACGCCACCGAGCGCACCGCCCGTCTGCAGGCCGACTGGGAGAACTTCCGTCGCCGCACCGCCAATGAGCGTATCGCCGAGCGCGAGCGCGCGACCGAGAAGCTCGTCACCGCGCTGCTGCCGGTGGTCGACGATATCGAGCGTGCGATCGACCATGCCCGCAGCCAGGAGCTTGCCGACGACTTTAAGCAGTTCGTCGACGGTGTCGACGCGGTGCATGCCAAGCTGCTCGATGTGTTTGCGCACGAGGGCGTTGAGCCCATCGACCCCAAGGGCGAGGCGTTCGATCCGCTCGAGCACCAAGCCGTGGGTCGCGTCGAGGACGCGTCGCAGTACGATGAGACCGTCAACGACGTGTACCAGAAGGGCTACCGCATGGCGGATCGCATCCTGCGTTCCGCGATGGTGACGGTGACCTACGGCGGCGAGAAACGCCCCGCACCGGAGCCCGAAGCGGCGCCCGAGGATGCTGCGGCCGATACGGCCGAGAGCACCGAGGAGTAATTGAGAAGGGCCCCGGGGCAACACCCGGGGCCCTTTCTGGCCTAGTGCCATATGAAAGCATGAGCCGCCGCCCGCTGGGCGGCGGATGAAACAGGAGAGGAGCTACGATGGCTGCAGGCAAAACCTTCTATGACATCCTGGGCGTATCCAAGAGCGCCTCCGACAAAGAGATCAAGAGCGCGTTTCGCAAGCTCGCGCAAAAATATCACCCCGATGCCGGCGGCGACGAGGCCAAGTTCAAGGAGATCAGCGAGGCCTACGAGACGCTTTCGGACGAGAAGAAGCGCAAAGAGTACGACCAGATGCTCATGTTTGGCGGCATGCCGGGCGCGGGCGGCGCGTATGGCGGCGGCTACGGTGCCGGCGCGGGTGCCAGCGGCTGGGGCGACATCTTCGACAGCATCTTTAGCGGCAACGGCGCCTGGGGCAGCGATTGGGGCTCGGGCTTTGCCGGGGCTGCGGGCGCTGCCGGTGCCGGCGCGGGTCGCAGCCGTGCTCGCAAGGGCGGCGACCTGTCGCTGACCGTCGATGTGACGGCCGAGGACGCGTTTCGCGGCGTGACGCACAAGGTCACCTATCGCATTCCCTCGACAGGCGAGCAGCAGACCATTACGGTCTCGGTGCCCGCGGGCGCGGTCGACGGCGGCAAGCTACGCTACAAGCGTCGCGGCGAGTATGGCGTTGCCGGCGGCGAGCGCGGCGACCTGGTCGTGACCACGCATGTGGAGGAGCACCCGCTGTTTAAGCGCAAGGGTGCCGATGTGACCATGGAGGTGCCGATCTCGGTCTACGAGGCGGCGCTTGGCTGCACGGTTGATGTGCCCACGCCCGGCGGCGCGACGGTTCGTCTGAAGGTGCCCGCTGGCACCCAGACGGGCAAGAAGTTCCGCTTTAAGGAGATGGGCGCGCCCGACGTTAAGCACCGTGGCCGCACAGGCGCGCTGCTCGTCGAAATCAAGGTACAGGTCCCCACGAACCTGTCCGATGACGAGCGCGATGCTATGACCAAGCTGCGCGAGGCCGACACGCGCGATTATCGCGAGAAGGTCAACCGTTACAAGGCGACGTACTAGGGCGGTCGTGGCGCGCACCCGCGCCCGCGGGCTTATGATGGACGATAACGAGACGGAAAGGGGTCAGGTAGCATGGCCGAGGACAATAGGAATAAACCGCTGTACATGATCAGCGTGGCGGCCGAGTTGACCGGCATGCATCCGCAGACTCTGCGCGTCTACGAGTCCAAGGGCCTGGTGAACCCCCAGCGCTCGGGCGGCAACACGCGTCTGTATTCGCGTGCCGATATCGAGCGCCTGGAGCTCATCAACCAGCTGACCGACGAGGGCATCAACCTTGCCGGCGTGGTGCGCATCCTCGATATGAAGGAGCGTGCCGAGGAGCGCGAGCGCGAGAACGAAAAGCTCCGCGCCCGCGTGCGCCAGCTCGAGGACGAGCTGCACGAGTACAAGATGCAGAAGAAGATCACCGCCCTGGCCCCGCGCGACGGCTCGGTTAACCCCGAACAGGTCATGCGCAAGCTGCTGGGTGCCGGCGGGGATTTGTAGTTACGCGGTTTTACCAAACCGCGTAACGGGCCGACGCTGCGCGCCGCCCAGAGCGACAATTTGTCGTTCAAAAGGCAAGGCATGACCAGAAGGTCTATGCCTTGCCTTTTCCATGCCAACTTGTTCGCTCTGGACGTCGCTCGCTGTCCGTCCTCTACCTGCGGCGTTGCCTTGCTCCGGATGCGGTAGTCATTGGGGACGTTCTTAAATGACTGGTCGAAAGGGACACTTTTGCACCAAATCTGCAGGCCCTGCACCGGGCTCGTTTTATGCTTTACCGAGATAAAGTGAACGTGCAGATTCGTAACCCACTCGCAACCGTTCTATGGCACGATATTGAACGAATGTATGCTATGCGCCCAAATCTTTTGGGCAGAGTGGGAGACAGTATGGTCAAGCTGTACGAGGACGGCGTCTACCTGCGCGGCGGCAGCGAGGTTGTGCCTGCGGCCGAGGCTGCCGAGCGCGGTATTACGCAGACGCCCGAGGATGCCAAGCGCGGCACCATCGCGTATTCGATCCTCCAGGCACACAACACGTCCGGAGATCCCGAGGCGCTCAAGATTCGCTTCGACGCCATGGCGAGCCACGACATCACCTTTGTCGGCATCATCCAGACGGCGCGCGCCTCGGGCATGGAGCAGTTCCCGCTGCCCTACGTGCTCACCAACTGCCATAACTCGCTGTGCGCCGTGGGCGGCACCATCAACGAGGACGACCACGTCTTTGGCCTTTCCGCGGCCAAGAAGTACGGCGGCATCTTCGTCCCGCCGCACATCGCCGTCATCCACTCCTTTATGCGTGAGAACTTCGCCGGTTGCGGCAAGATGATCCTGGGTTCCGACTCGCACACCCGCTACGGCGCCCTGGGCACCATGGCCGTGGGCGAGGGCGGCGGCGAGTTGGCCAAACAGCTGCTGCGCGACACCTACGACGTCGCCTATCCCGGCGTCGTCGCCATCTACCTCACGGGTGCCCCGCGCCCCGGCGTCGGCCCGCACGACGTGGCGCTCGCTATCATCCGAGCCGTCTTTGCCAAGGGCTACGTCAAGAACAAGGTCATGGAGTTTGTAGGCCCGGGCATCGCGAGCATGACGACCGACTACCGCAACGGCGTCGATGTCATGACCACCGAGACCACTTGCCTGTCGAGCATCTGGGCCACCGACGAGGACACGCACGCGTTTTTGACCATGCACGGCCGCGACGACTACCGCGAGCTCAAGCCCGCCGATGTCGCCTACTACGACGGCTGCGTCGAGGTCGACCTGTCGAGCATCAAGCCCATGATCGCGCTGCCGTTCCATCCTTCCAACGGCTTTGAGATCGACGAGCTCAACGAGAACCTCGAGGACATCCTGCATGAGGTCGAGCTCGAGGCCGCCAAGATCGGCGAGGGCAAGACACACTTTAGCCTGCTCGACAAGATCGTCGACGGCAAGCTGCACGTGCAGCAGGGCGTTATCGCCGGCTGCTCGGGCGGCAACTACGACTCCGTGGTCCAGGCTGCCCGCGTGCTCAAGGGCGCCAACACCGGCTGCGGCGAGTTCTCGCTGTCGGTCTATCCCACGAGCCAGCCCGTGGCACTCGAACTCACGCGCCGCGGCTATATCTACGACCTTATGGAGGCCGGTGCGATCGTGCGCACGGCGTTCTGCGGCCCGTGCTTTGGTGCCGGCGACACGCCCGCCAACAACGGCCTGTCCATCCGCCACACCACGCGCAACTTCCCCAACCGCGAGGGCTCCAAGCCGGGTAACGGCCAGCTGAGCGCCGTGGCCCTGATGGACGCCCGCTCCATCGCCGCGACCGCTGCCAACGGCGGCATCCTGACGCCGGCGACCGACCTGCCCGAGGAGACCTGGGACGAGGCCTGCGAGTACACCTTTGACGACGCGCCGTACAAGAAGCGCGTGTACTGGGGCTTTGGCAAGGCCGAGCCTACCGACGAGCTGGTCGAGGGTCCCAACATCAAGCCGTGGCCCGCGATGGAGCCGCTCGGCGACGACATCTTGCTCAAGGTGTGCTCCAAGATCATGGATCCGGTCACCACGACCGACGAGCTCATTCCCTCGGGCGAGACGAGCTCCTTCCGCTCCAACCCGCTGGGTCTGGCCGAGTTTACGCTCAGCCGTCGCGACCCGGCCTACGTGGGTCGCTCCAAGGAGGTCGACGCCGTGGAGAAGCGTCGCGTGGCCGGCGAGTCCGCAGGCGACCTGGCGGCGCTCGATGCCGAGCTTGCCGGTGTGTTCGAGGCGCTGGCTGGTGCGGGTGTCGCGGCCGATGCCAAGACGACCGAGTACGGCTCCATGATCTACGCCAAGAAGCCCGGCGACGGCTCCGCCCGCGAGCAGGCCGCGAGCTGCCAGCGCGTGATCGGCGGCCTGGCCAATATCGTCCACGAGTACGCCACCAAGCGCTATCGCTCCAACGTGATGAACTGGGGCATGGTGCCCTTCCAGATGGAGACCGAGCCCAACTTTGAGGTGGGCGACTACGTCTTCGTGTCGGGTATTCGCGCCGCGCTCGACGGCGATCTGCAGAACATCGCTGCCTACGTGGTCCGTGCCGATGGTGCGGTTGAGCAGATTGAGCTCTACATCGCCGACATGACGGCGGAGGAGCGCGCCATCGTCAAGGCCGGCTGCCTGATCAACTACAACAAGTTCAAGGCCGCTGCCGAGTAACGCACATACTTGTCCGCCCCGGTTATACCTCTCCCTGCCGCTCACGCGCTTCGCGAGGGTCGCGTCAGAGAAAGGTATAACCGGGGCTACTTGTTAAGTGCTGCTCGTTGGGTCTTGAGGGGCGCTAAAATCGAGGTTGCAACTCTCCTCTATGGGGGAGTGCACCTTTGTTCATATGCTATCTAGAATTGACAGTATGAAGTTGGCGCTTTAAAGTGAGCTCAAAACACTCTCGTTTGTGGAGTTGAAGATGAAGCGTTGCACTTCTGTTTTGTTGCTGTTGGTGGCTTGCGTCGTCGCTGCTGCGGGCGTGGTCCTATTTGGCTCGCTTATCTTCTATGGGCCGAGTGGGGTTGAGCAGACGGTCGAGATGGCGTCCCTTGTTGCATCGATGCCCGGGCAAATGATTTCGGACGTTACAAAGCCCGATGAGATAACGCTCGATATCGAGGAAACGCCGGGCATTCTAAGCATAAGCAACTACCCCATGATTGAACTTGGCTCGTCTCGCTATACCAAGGACGAGAAGTTGTCCCGACAGGCGCTGGACTTGCTAAACGGGCGTTCGTTCAAACGCTGGGACGGTTGGGATGCCTATGAGCGCCGACGTGGTTTTGTGAACGGTGGCTACTATACAACGCTGAAGCTGTATTCATCTGATGGCAAACTGATGCGCACCGTTAACTACAATCCGGAATACGCAAAAGCCGGAGGTGGGGACGGCGTCTATATCCAAGATGGCGGCGTGACCTACATTCTTGAAGGCGACCAGCAGCAGGTGATCGATTTTTTGGATCGTTGCGTGATGGACGCGTACGACCAGACCTGCCTGCCCGACCCGCAGACTGCACGCGATAGTGGATCTGCTCGTACATGGCTGTTCGAGGATGAGATGCCCTGGAACGCCGAATCGGGAAGCACGGGCTCGGCAAAAGAGTAGAGAATGCGACCACCACAAAGGTGCCCCTTTGTGGTGGTTTTCTGTCTGTCTCGATCTGTAACATCTTGGCCGCTAAAAGTGGGTTTGGTGTTACAGATTTAGATTATCGGTTCAGGCATTTTCCGTTTGTCTCGATCTGTAACGGGTGGACCCTTATTTGCCGAGTAGTTGTTACAGATTTAGATAAACGGGAGCTGCTGAACATTTCATCTCAATCTGTAACATCTGGACCCAAAAACGGCCGCTAGATGTTACAGATTGAGATGTTGAACGCCGGGGCCGAAGATCACCACAAAGGCTCCTGCCCCCTTTGTGGTGGTGGGGGCGAGCTCGATGTTGCCGTGCTCGTCGAACGACATTCTAATGAGCGTCTCTACAAAATTTCATCCGGGCTGGCGGGTTTGGTTGTTTTGGGGATGCCGAGTTTGGATGACGCGAAATCGTCAACATTGTCCTTAATTCCGTCTTTGGTGTAGACAGTGACCGTATAGGTGCTGTGTCCGAATTCGCCCTTGTCGCGTGTTGCCCAGGCATCCCAGTAGGCGGCCCTGTTTCGCCCTTTGATTTTTCCGACACGGCGGAGTTCTGTTCGCTTCAATTTTTGGTTGCTATAGATGGTTCGACCGGCCTCCTCGGTGAGCCCACACTGTCCAAGCATCTTGTCGAGGACTTGGTTCATGTGGCGCTCATCGGTGTTTGGTGCGTAGTCGTAGGCGAGGGTGATGGAGTCGAGTGGCTGGTCGTCGATTAGATAGTTTAGCGCCTGAGGTCCAAGGCAGAAATAGGGGGAGCATCCGTCGATCTGACCGAGCAGTGGCAACTTTGACTGCCAACTTCCGGTGGGAATTGCATCTTCGTAGAACACGCCACGGCAGACAAAGGAGAGCGAGGTGGCACGCGAGCCGGCGTCGATCATCCCGCAGAGATCGAAGGGCGAGGCGATACCAAAAGAAAAGGGCGTGACGACGATAAGGAAGAGCATCACGATGGGTACGGCGAGAATGGCGATGACGTTGCGACCGGTGGAATGAGACGGCTTCATATGATCTCCCCGAGACAAAAAGCTGTTGAGGATAGATAGAAATAGATAAATTCAGATAACAAATTAAGTTTAATCTCATGGCGTGAGATGGTCGACCGTTAGCGTCGAAACCCACCACAAAGGTGTCTGTCTCCTTTGTGGTGGTGGGGAGTGGACGGCTTCTTTTGGTGATAGTGTTAGCTGGCGATATCATTAGTGCAGGTGGCGAAGGTTTGCATTGTGAGGTGTTTTGCCGTGAGCCGTTCTGCCCGTATTGGATTGATTGTCTTGGCGCTTGCAATCGCCGTGGTTGGTGTGGGCGTTGTTAGCATGGCGTTTCTGCCTATTGAGGTGACAGAACCGGTGGTCAAGCCCATGACTCAATCGGTCGAATTCCTGACCGACGACGTCAAACCTGAGACAATCACCGTTGATTTTGATGAGCAGCCGGCTGTGCTGGGTATTAGCAATTATCCGAGTATTCAGCTTGGGGCCATGCGCTATACCACGGATACAAGCCTGATCGATAGGGCGTCCGAGCTACTCAAGGGCAAAACATTTAAGCGTTGGTACGGATATGCGTCCTATCGGGCAAAAGCGAACGACATGGTTGGCGGATGCCACTCTTCCATCGAGCTAGACACTGCAAACGGCGCAAAGTTATGTGATGTCTCGTACGATCCGGGCTACGAGGGCAATGAGGGTCCGGGCATCTACATCATGGACGGCGATGTCGCCTATGTCATGGAGGGCGACCAGACCGAGCTCAACGATTTTATGGGTCAGTGTATCCAAGATGCCTATAAACAGACCTGCTTGCCTGACCCGCAGACTGCACGCGATAGTGGGTCTGCCCGTACATGGCTGTTCGAGGATGAGATGCCCTGGACCGTCGAATCGGGGAGTACGGGTTCGGCGAAGGAGTAGAGACCGCGACCACCACAAAGGTGCCTATCCTCTTTGTGGTGGTTTTCGGTCTGTCTCGATCTGTAACATCTTGGCCGCTAAAAGTGGGCTTGGTGTTACAGATTTAGATTTTTGATCCGGGTGTTTTCTGTTCGTCTCGATTTGTAACAGATAGAGCTCTATTTGCCGAGTAGATGTTACAGATTGAGACAAACGGGTGCCGCTGAACAATTCGTCTCGATCTGTAACATCTGGAGCCAGAAACGGTCGATAGATGTTACAGATCGAGATAACTAGGGGACGAGGCCGTAGCGGGTGAGCGCACCTGCTTCCTATCTTTCAATCACTCAGAAAATCTTATATATAGAGACTTAGATTTGTGTATAAGATCGCGCAAAGCTGGCAACAATACTTCTCGAACAACGTGAAGCCGCCCCGTAGGGCGGCCGCCCCAAGAGAGGTGATTCCATGAGAATCGATAAGCTAGCAATGACGTCGCGCGAGGCGCTGCAGACCGCCATGAGCACGGCTGCCGACGCGCAGGCCGGCGCGGTAGAGCCGATTCACCTGCTGTCCGCCCTGCTCGGTGCCGGCGAGCGCAATATCTCCGTGATCATCGAGCGCATTGGTGCCGACCCGGCTCAGCTCGCACGCTCCACACAAGATGCTATCGACCGCGCGCCCAAGGTTTCGGGCGAGGGCCAGCAGATGGGTCTGTCTAACGAGCTCGTCCGCGTCATCGAGAAGGCCGAGAAGAAGGCCACCAAGATGGGCGACAGCTTTGTGGTGACCGAGCATCTGCTGATGGCGCTTGCCGAGGACAAGGGCGAGGCCGGCCGCGTGCTGCGCGATGCCGGCGTGACCAAGGAGCGCATCGAGCAGGTCTACGAGGAGCTGCGTGGCGATGACCGCGTGACGTCTGCCGAGGACAAGACCCAGTTTGAGGCACTGGAACAGTACGGCCGCAATATCTGCGACCTTGCCCGCGCCGGCAAGCTCGACCCGGTCATCGGCCGTACCGACGAGATTCGTCGTACCATCCAGGTCCTGTCCCGTCGCACCAAGAACAACCCCGTGCTCATCGGCGAGCCGGGCGTCGGCAAGACGGCCATCGTCGAGGGCATCGCCCAGCGTATCGTGGCCGGCGACGTGCCGAGCACCCTGCGCGACCGCGACCTCATTGAGCTCGACATGAGCGCGCTGGTCGCCGGCGCCAAGTACCGCGGTGAGTTCGAGGACCGCCTGAAGGCCGTGCTCAAGGAAGTCCAGAAGTCCGAGGGCAAGGTCATCCTGTTCATCGATGAGCTCCACACCATCGTGGGCGCGGGTGCCACCGAGGGTTCCATGGACGCTGGCAACATCCTTAAGCCGGCGCTTGCCCGTGGCGACCTGCATGCGATCGGCGCGACCACGCTTGACGAATACCGCAAGTACATCGAGAAAGACGCGGCGCTCGCCCGTCGTTTCCAGACCGTTCTGGTGAGCGAGCCCACCGTCGAGGACACCATCTCGATCCTGCGTGGCCTCAAGGAGAAGTACGAGATCTTCCACGGCGTGCATATCACCGACGGCGCGCTCGTGGCCGCCGCCGACCTCTCCGATCGCTACATCGCCGACCGTTTCCTGCCCGACAAGGCCATCGACCTGGTCGACGAGGCCGCAAGCCGCCTGCGCATGGAGCTCGACAGCATGCCGGTCGAGATCGACGCCACCACGCGTCAGCTCACCCAGCTGCAGATCGAGGAGCAGGCGCTCATGAAGGAGACCGACGACGCCTCCAAGGAGCGTCTGGAGGCCCTGCGCCAGGAGATCGCCGAGGTCCAGGAAAAGCTCAACGTGCAAAAGGCCGGCTGGCTCAACCAAAAGAACGCCATCGACCATGTGCAGGAGCTCAAGGGTCAGCTCGACGAGGCCAAGAGCGAGGAGGAGCGCGCGACGCGTAACGGCGATCTGGGCCGTGCATCCGAGCTGCGCTATGCCGTGATCCCGGGTCTGCAGCAGCAGATTCAGGAGTCCGAGGCCGCGCTCGAGGCGCAGAAGGAGCAGGATGGCGAAGGCCTCAACGAGCAGGTGACCTCCGATGAGATCGCCGAAGTCGTGAGTGCCTGGACCGGCGTGCCCGTGTCCAAGATGATGCAGGGCGAGCTCGACAAGCTGAAGGGCCTGGAGGGCGAGCTGCACAAGCGCGTCATCGGTCAGGACGAGGCCGTCTCCGCTGTCGCCGCAGCCGTGCGCCGCAGTCGCGCGGGTCTCTCCGATCCGGACAAGCCCATCGGCAGCTTCTTCTTCCTGGGCCCCACCGGCGTGGGCAAGACCGAGCTCGCCAAGGCGCTGGCCGAGTGCCTGTTCGACGACGAGCGCGCACTCGTACGTATCGACATGTCCGAGTACATGGAGAAGTTCAGCGTCCAGCGTCTGATCGGTGCGCCTCCGGGATACGTGGGCTACGACGAGGGCGGCCAGCTCACCGAGGCCGTGCGTCGTCGTCCGTACTCCGTGATCTTGCTTGACGAGATGGAGAAGGCTCATCCGGATGTCTTCAACGTGCTGCTGCAGGTGCTCGACGACGGTCGTCTGACCGATGGCCAGGGTCGTCAGGTGTCCTTCAAGAACACGATCATCATCATGACGTCCAACGTGGGCTCCAAAGCCATCGCCGACCTGTCTGGCAAGGATGAGGAGGAGATGCGCCATCAGGTCGACGCGGCCATGGCTCAGACCTTCCGCCCCGAGTTCCTCAACCGTATCGACGACATCGTGGTGTTCCATCCGCTCGGCATGGCGCAGATCGAGAAGATTGTGGACATCCAGCTCGCCGACGTCCGCGCACGTCTGGCCAAGGAGCGCATGACGCTTGCCATCACCCCGGCGGCCAAGCAGATGCTCGCCGTGGGCGGCTTGGACCCGGTGTTCGGTGCCCGTCCGCTCAAGCGTCTGGTGCAGCGCGAGGTCGTGGATGCCATCGCCGCCGCTATCATCGACGGCACGGTGCGCGAGGGCGATCAGGTGACGGTCGATGTCGACAAGGACGGCGGCTTTACCGTCGTGTGCGACAATACGCCGGCGGCCACCTACGAGGTCCCCGACGCCGAGTAGATTTTTGGGAGATGCCTTAAAACCTGCCAGTCGTCTCTAAACGCCAAGGGTGGCGGATCCAATTGGGTCCGCCACCCTTTTTCGTGCGACAATCGATGATGTTGAGCGGATGCGATGTAAGGAGCTATGCAGATGAAAGACGAGAACAAGACGAACGCACCGGCGGCTGAGGCAGTGCCCGCCGCACCCAAGCCTGCGCCTAAACCGGCGCCCAAGCCGCGCGACCCCTACATCCGCGCCGAGAACGAGGACGACGACGGCTACGATCCCTACAGCGATCGCCGCCCCGAGCGCGAGCCGATGTTCGAAGCCGACCCGTGGCGCTGAGTGCCACCCAAAAGGCCACCAATAAGTTGCGGTGAAATAGGGACTGTTTTGCGGTTTGACCAGCAAAAACAATCCCTATTTCACCGCAACTGCGTTAGGGATGTGGTGTTGGGCGGCTGTCTTCGGGCCGGCTAGTCCTGGGCTTTGATGCTCGGCAGGAGAATCTGGGCGAGGTAGTCGGTCTCGAGTTTGGTCGCGGCGTCTGCCTTGCCGTCTTTACCGACCAGGTCGTTTTTGATCTGGCTGTATGTGTAGCGGTTGCCGGTCGTGAACTCGACAAGCTCAATCGCCGTGTCCATGGGGTAGGTCGACACGGGGTTCTGCGTGCGCCCGTTGATGGTTTGCGGAATCACGTACGGATAGACAGGGCCGCTGGCGTAGACGGTGTAGCCGTTGCCCAGGCTGACCGTGCCCAAAACCGTATCGCCGTCATCGGGGGTAAAGGTCTCGCCGTCGCGCACTGCGACAAGCGTCACGAGCGGTGTGTTGGTGTCGCTGTCCAGATAAATGCACAGCGTGCTGCCGTTTTGCCAGGTTGCGACCTTGCCATACCACTCAACCGGAATATCGAGCTGATACAGGTTCGTCGCCTTGTGCCGAGCGTCGGCATCGCGGGCGGACTGAGCCTCGCTTGCGCTTACGGCGTTGGCGGCGGCATCGCGGCGCGTAATTGCCGCCTGCTGGAGTATCTTTGCCGCGGCGGCGGAGCTCGCGCCGCCTTCCTCGGCATACTTGGCGGCGGCATCGATCTGGTCGTCGGTCACCATGTCGGCCGAAGACACCTTGAGCTTAAAGGTGGCCTGGGCACTCAAATCCTGCCCATCGCTCTTAATGGTGACCTGCGCCTTGGTGGTCGGGACGGTGTAGATGGTGCCGTCGGCCGCGATGGGGGAGGCGGCAATGGAGAGCGTGTAATCGCCGGGCAGCAGCTTGATGCCGCGACCATGCTCGTCAACGTAGAGCGTTTCGCTCACGGAAGAACCGTCGGAATCCTGCCCGCTCACCTGTACGGGAATCTTTGAGCCAGTTGAGCAGTCGAGGCCCGCGGCATGCACACCAATCTGCACCGACATCATCGTGTGCGCATTGGCGGCGACAGCGGCGGCCTGCTCTTGTTGGTATCCATTCCAAGCCGCATAGCCTGCGCCGCCGGCGATGAGCGCGACGGCCACAACGCCGGCAACCATCAGGTTGCGGCGCTTGGGCGACATCTTGCGATGACGGGCCTCGGCCTCATGTGCCGAGGGAACGGACGGTAGGGGAATATCGCCCATGGCGATGGTCTCGTCCACGGCAGGGGCGGAGCCCAGGCCGGGAAGCTCGCGGGTCAGCGAATCTTCGGCCGGCAAACTGTCGAGCAAGATGGTTTCCTCGCTCGTGTCGGATTCGGGCCGGTCGTCGGCCTTGCATTCGGATTCCTCGTGCCCCGCCTCGTCTTCGGTGGGCGCGGCGCCATCGTCTTTTGCATCCTGATCATCGGGCTGCGCTTCGATTTCCGGCTCATCTCGCACATCAACGCTCGAATCGTCAAACGCAATCTCGGCCAGCGCAATCCGGTCAAGGCTCTCCAGGGCCTCAGCGCATGCTTCTGCATCTTGGGCCGCATCCTCTTGGCTCATCGTCTCATCTTTCATATATCCCCCAAGCTCAATATCGGGACAACACTGTACCCAAAAATGGAGCCATATAAAGCGCATGCGAAATATAAGATCCGATTTAACCCGAGTGCATCGTTTAGCCGCATCCTCGCGGCAGCAAAAAGCCCCCGGAACGTGAACGAATCACATTCCGGGGGCCCTGCAATGCGTTGAGTTGCGCGGAGCCGGTTATGCGGCTTCGTACTCAAGCGATGTTTGCGTCAGGCGCGTTACTCGGCGTGCGCGTAATCAACCTTGGCGCGGCGAGCGGTAGCCTTCTCCCAATCGCTGGTGCCCTCAAAGACATCCTGCTTGTAGGGATTGCGACCGAGCTTCTTGGCGCGGTAGGCGATGTAGATGATCGCGGCGACGTTGGCGATCAGCGCGGCAATCGAGACCGCGGTGGCGGCGCCTGGGTCGAGCGTGGAGTGGGTCACAAAGATGGACTCCTCCTGGAAGTACGGGAACACCTGGGCAAACATGCACCAAATAGCAAGTGTAAAGGCGCGGTTCTGAATCCAGCCGCCCTTGTTCCAGATAAAGGCGGCGACGGTGGGCGCCAGCAGCAGCGCAAAGCCGCAGAACCAGGAGTGGGTGGGCAGGCAGTTGTAGGTGTAGCAGAAGTTCCAGACATCGTAGGCGATGATGTAGACCCAGGTCATGTCGGGCCACAGCATATCGGTCTGATCCTCGGAGGCGTAGACGCTCCACCAACCGGTCATGCAGAAGATGTTGATGATGCCCGCGATACCGTTGAACACGTTGTTCCAGCCGGCCAGCTGCGTGGCGCCCTCGGAGGTGACCCAGGTGGACTGGCCCAGGACAAAGAAGTGGTAGGCACTCTCGAAATCGGACACGACGGCAATCATGATGTTGATAGCGACGATCACAAACGGCCATGCGCGGAACCAATGCGCCTTGCCGATCTTGCCCCACTGGTACTTAATGGCAATGAAGCCCCAGCAACCGGCCAGCGCCGCGTATACCTTGGCGTAGTGGAACCAGCTGTTCTGGTACACATGGGTGGGGTTGGTGAGCGCCCACTCGGCACCCTGCGAAACGCCGACGGCGATGGCGACGCAGTAGATGGTCATGGCCAGCGGAGCAACGCCAAAGATGATTGCCGCGCCCAGCTTGGTGCGGCGGCCGACCTCGTTGAGCACGATCAGGCCAATAAAGACCATGGCCCAGCCGGCCCAGTGGATAAGGGTATCGCTACCCCAAACATCGAACAGCATGCTGCTCTCCTTTCACACGCCCGCGGCCCCTCTTCTGATCGCGGGCAGTTTGGCCAAATGGCGTCAGTTCTGGGGCTTGCGCTCCGGATACTTGGCGGTATAGCCCTCGATGTGGAGCGTCGAGGCGATAATCTCCTTGACCGTCTCGTCGGGCACATCGGGGTGCGTGCGGATATACATCAACAGTCCCATGATGAGGGTGTAGAACGTCTCGTAGACATGGTCGATGCGTAGCTCATGATGGGCGACAAAATCCACCACGGTGGTGTCGCAGATATACTGCGCCACGCGCTGGACCACGTTGTGCAAAAAGCCGCCGTAGAGCGCACCGCTGCTCGAGGTGAGCGTGCTCGGCAGCTCGTGGCCGCTCACGACCAGACGCTTGAAGAGCGGGGCGACGGTGTCGAGTGCGCCTTCGATGTCGCCAACCGTGCGGCTGGCATTCCACTGCTCGAGCTCGGAGATAAAACCGTCGATTGCCTCGTCCATGACGGCGGTGACGGCGGCGTCCATATCGGCAAAGTAGTGGTAGAACAATGAGCGCGTACAGCCGGCTCGCTTGGTCACGGCCGATACCGAAAGATGCGACACGCCCAGCTCGGAGCTTACGGTGCGCACGGCATCGAGGATCTCGCGACGGCGTTCGTCGCCTGTCAGGCGCTTTGCCGCGCTATCGGATGCGGGGACGGCATCGACCACAGAGGTATCTGCTGTGTTGTCGCCCATGTTTTGCCGCCTTTCATCCTCTTTTGCCTGACCGTTCGCCTAACAGTCTTGAATATTGTTGACGGTTCGTCAATACTATTTTTGACACAATGTCAACAATGGCGGGTGAACGGCATGGGGGCATGCCCGGCCTGCAAAAAAAGAGGGGCGCCGCGGTCTCGCCGGGCTGTGGCAAGAGAAGGGACGACCATGATTCTCAACGGACCGGGGATTAGCTACACCGAGCCCGATATCGGTGCGGAGTTTGTGCCGCCGCTGCCGGAGCATCCGCGCGAGGCCATCGTCAAACTGTGCGAGCACTGCACCAACCGCCTGCTGCATCGCGACGAGCTGCTGGGCTACGAGTACTGGTCGTTTGCCGAGGCCGCGACTGACGAGCAGGCCGAAGTGCTCTGCAAGATGAAGATGCGCCGTCCCTACACGCTGCCCGAGATGGTCAAACTCACCGGCATGCCCGAGGCCCAGATCGAGAAGATGCTCGACGACATGAGCTACACGGGCCTGCTCGAGTACAACTGGGAAAATCCCGAGCGAGCCAAGCAGTGGGTGCTGCCCATGCTGGTGCCGGGTTCTGCTGAGTTCCTCAACATGCGCGTGAGCCAGCTCGAGGAGCATCCGGTCTATGCCAAGTTCTTTGAGCAGGCATCCAAGGGGCCGCTGTCCAAGGCCACGCCGATGGTGCCGCCCGGAGGTGCCGGCATCGGCATGCATGTCATTCCGGTCGAGAAGGCCATCGATGCCGCGAGCACCTCGGTGCCTATTGAGCATATCGAGCATTGGCTCGACAAATACGATGGCAAATATGCCGCTAGCACCTGCAGCTGCCGCGCGAGCCGTCGCGTGATGGGAGAGGGCTGCGCCGACGACCCGGCCGATTGGTGCATCGCCGTGGGCGATATGGCCGACTACGTGGTCGAGACCGATCGTGGTCATTACGTGACCCGCGACGAGGTCTACGACATCCTGCGCCAGGCCGAGGACAACGGCTTTGTGCACCAGATCACCAACATTGACGGCGAGAACAAGATCTTCGCCATCTGCAACTGCAACGTCAACGTGTGCTACGCCCTGCGCACCTCGCAGCTGTTCAACACGCCCAATCTTTCGCGCTCGGCCTATGTCGCTAAGGTCGAGAAGGACAAGTGTGTGGCCTGCGGTCGCTGCGTTGAGGTGTGCCCGGCCGGCGCCGCCAAGCTCGGCCAGAAGCTCTGCAGCAAAAAGGCCGGCGGACAGGTGCCCGAGTATCCGCGCCAGGAGCTGCCCGATGCCACCAAGTGGGACCACACCAAGTGGTCGCCCAACTACCGCAACGATAACCGTATCGAGACGCACGAGTCCGGCACCGCGCCCTGCAAGACGGCTTGCCCCGCGCACGTTGCCGTTCAGGGCTACTTAAAGCTCGCGGCGCAGGGCCGCTATGACGAGGCGCTGGCGCTCATCAAGCGCGAGAACCCGCTGCCCGCTATCTGCGGCCGTGTGTGCAACCGCCGCTGCGAGGATGCCTGCACCCGCGGCCGTGTGGACGCCGCCGTGGCTATCGACGAGGTCAAGAAGTTTATCGCCCAGCGCGATCTGGATGCCGCGACCCGCTATGTCCCACCTGTGGTGACCCCGACGCGTGCCGGCGGCTTCGATCAGAAGATTGCCATCATCGGTGCCGGTCCGGCCGGCCTGTCCTGCGCTTTTTATCTGGCCGAGAAGGGCTACAAGCCCGTCGTGTTCGAGAAAAACGAGCGCCCGGGCGGCATGCTCACCTACGGCATTCCCAGCTTTAAGCTGCAGAAGGACGTCATTGAGGCCGAGGTCGAGGTCATTCGCCTGATGGGTGCCGAGTTCCGCTATGGCGTGGAAGTCGGTCGAGACGTGACGCTCGACGAGCTGCGCGCGCAGGGCTTCAGGGCCTTCTACGTTGCCATTGGCTGCCAGGGCGGCCGCCTTGCCGGCATTCCGGGTGAGGATGCCGAGGACGTGACCGTGGCCGTCGACTTCCTTCGCGAGGTTAACAGCGGCAAGATCGATTCCCTGTCCGGCCGCACCATTGTGGTGGGCGGCGGCAACGTGGCCATCGACGTTGCCCGCAACGCCTGCCGTCTGGGTTCCGAGCACGTTGAGATGTTCTGCCTGGAGAGCGAGGCGCAGATGCCCGCCAGCGAGGAGGAGCGTCGCGAGGCCGTTGAGGACGGCGCTCACATCAGCTGCGGCTGGGGCCCCAAGGAGATTCACCTGGACGAGGCCGGTCGTGTGTGCGGTATCACCTTCAAGCGCTGCACGCGTGTCTTTGACGACGAGGGCCGTTTTGCGCCCGAGTACGACGAGAACGATCTGCGCCGTGTCGATGCCGACCGTGTCGTCATGTCGATTGGCCAGTCCATTGTGTGGGGCGACCTGCTGGCTGGCTCCAAGGTGGAGCTCGGCCGCGGCCAGGGCGCCCTTGCCGATCCCCAGACCTATCAGACCGCCGAGCCCGACATCTTTGTGGGCGGCGACGTTTATACCGGTCCGAGCTTTGCCATCGATGCCATCGCCGCCGGTCACGAGGCCGCCGTGTCCATCCATCGCTTTGTGCAGCCGGGCTCTACGCTCACCATCGGCCGCAATCAGCGCCGCTACACCGCGCTCGACCGCGACGACGTTGTGCTCGAGAGTTACGACAACGCGAGCCGCGAGGTTGCGCATGTGGACCGCGAGCGCGAGAAGGCCGCGCCGTTTAGCGAGTACGTCGAGACCTTTACCGAGGAACAGGTGCGCGCCGAGACCGCTCGCTGCCTGGGCTGCGGCGCCTCGATCGTCGACCCCAACAAGTGCATCGGCTGCGGCCTGTGCACCACCAAGTGCGCGTTCGACGCCATCCATCTGGATCGCGATCGCCCCGAGTGTTCCACGATGGTCAAATACGAGCAAAAGCTCCCAAGTCTCGGCAAGTATGCTTTAAAGCGTGCAATCAAAATCAAGTTCGGTCGTAAATAGGTAACCATGGCGGGTAAGGGGACGGCGCAGACTAGACTTCGCCGTCCCCTTGCTTTGAGTTTGCATCGCATCAACCGTTGTTGATAGGTTTCTACCTTGCATGAATTGGGAATCGTCTATCACATTATTCGCGATGTCGAGAATGTAGCGCGCGCTCATGGCGTGCGTCGCGTTTCGAGCGTAACGTTGCTGTTGGGCGAGGTCTCGGGCGTCGTTCCCGACTTGCTACTCGACGCTTGGCGCTGGGCAGCAGATAAAAAGCCTATCGCGCAGGGCGCGGAGCTTATCGTGGAGCCCGTCGAGGCCGTGACACATTGCGAGGCGTGCGGCCGCGACTACGCGACGGTCGAGCACGGCAAGACCTGTCCCCATTGCGGTAGCGGCGAGACCTATTTGCTGCAGGGCCAAGAGGTAATGATCAAACAGATCGAGACTCCCGACGAGGACCCGGCAGACGCTGCTCCTGACGGCCTCTCCGACGCACCCGACGCCGTCGACGCCGCCAACCCACTCCACATCGCCTAACATCCAATGACTACATGGGCTAGAGTTCTAAACATATTTGCTTCGGTTAGTCAAGTCATGTCTGTTCAAACAAAATGGTGGCACGCAGACGCATTGGGATCCACCTAAAAGCGGTCTTAACGAACAGTGCACCTTTATATGTCTTTGAGAGCAATCAGCAAATCACGTTTTAGCAGGCAATAAGCTGTAAACCGGCAACGTAATCAATTTGTAACAAACTTAGACGTTTAAACAAATAATCCAACCTTTTGCGAATTTAGCGATAATTCCACAATCCAAACAGGTATACTCCTTTCATGTCGTGTAGGAAATACGTAGACAAAAAGGAGGTTATGTGATGGTAAGTATTGTTCTTGCTAGCCACGGGGACTTGGCAGCTGGAATCAAGCAGACGGGCTCGATGGTCTTTGGCGATCAGCCGTCTGTTGCCGTGGTCTCGCTCGAGCCGAGCATGGGCCCCGACGATTTCCGTGCCAAGGTCGAGGAAGCAGTCGCTTCCTTCGAGGACCAGGAGCAGGTGCTCTTCCTCGTTGATCTGTGGGGCGGCACGCCGTTCAACCAGATCAGCGGGCTCATCGAGGGCCACGATTCCTGGGCTATCGTCACCGGTGTCAACCTGCCTATGCTCATCGAGGCATATTCGCAGCGCTTTGACGCAAAGAACACTGCACATGCGATCGCAAAACATCTCGTGACTGAGGCTAAGGCTGGCGTGCGCGTCAAGCCCGAGTCTCTGGAGCCCGAGGAGAAGAAGCCGGCTGCGGCCGCCGCTGCTCCTGCAGGCGCCATCCCTCCGGGAACGGTCATCGGCGATGGGCACATCAAGATTGCCCACGTCCGTATCGACACCCGTCTGCTGCATGGTCAGGTGGCCACCACGTGGACCAAGCAGATCAACCCCAACCGCATCATCGTGGTTTCCGACGGCGTTGCTCACGACGAGCTCCGCAAGACCATGATCGAGCAGGCTGCCCCTCCGGGAGTCCATGCCAACGTCGTTCCCATCAAGAAGATGGCCGAGGTCGTCAAGGACACGCGCTTTGGTGACACCAAGGCCATGCTGCTCTTCGAGAATCCGCAGGATCTGCTCAAGGCCATCGAGGCCGGCGTCGACATCAAGGAAGTCAACATCGGTTCCATGGCTCACTCCAAGGGCAAGGTCGTCGTCACCAACGCCGTTGCTATGGGCGATGACGACGTTAAGACTCTCGAGGCCCTCAAGGCTAAGGGCGTCAAGTTCGAGGTCCGCAAGGTTCCTTCGGATTCCTCCGAGGATCTCGACGCCATGTTGAAGAAAGCTAAGGCCGAACTGGCCGCTCAAGCATAGTAAAGGAGGGTCCGATACATGTCTGCAATCACTATTCTGCTTGTTGCGATTGTCGCGTTGCTTGCCGGTATGGAAGGCATTCTGGATGAGTTCCAGTTCCATCAGCCGCTCGTGGCATGCACGCTTATCGGTCTCGTAACCGGTCACCTTCAGGAGGGCATCCTCCTGGGCGGTTCGCTCCAGATGATGGCCCTTGGCTGGGCTAACGTCGGCGCCGCCGTCGCGCCTGACGCCGCCCTGGCCTCGGTCGCTTCTTCGATCATCATGGTGCTCGCCCTCAACGGTGGCGCCACCGATTCGGCCAAGGCCGTTACCGCCGCTATCGCCGTCGCCGTGCCTCTGTCGGTCGCTGGTCTGTTCCTGACCATGATCTGCCGTACCCTGGCTACCGCTATCGCTCACGCCATGGACGGTTGCGCCGAGAAGGGCGACTTCGCCGGCATCGAGCGCTGGCAGTACGCTGCTATCCTCATGCAGGGTCTTCGTATCGCCATCCCGGCAGTGCTTCTGTGCATCATCCCGGCCGAGGCTGTTACCAACGCGCTTAACGCTATGCCCGACTGGCTGTCCGGCGGCATGGCTGTCGGCGGCGGCATGGTCGCTTCCGTCGGTTACGCCATGGTCATCAACATGATGGCCACCAAGGAGACCTGGCCGTTCTTCATCCTCGGCTTTGTCCTTGCTGCCATCCCTCAGCTCACGCTGATCGCCCTTGGCCTCATCGGCATCTCCCTTGCCCTCATCTACCTTGGCCTTAAGGATCTGGCTAAGCAGGGTGGCGGCATGGGCGGTGGCTCCGGCGACCCGCTCGGCGACATTCTGAACGATTACGAGTAGGAGGGGAGTGATACATATGGCAGAGAACAAGATTCAGCTCACCAAGGCTGACCGCAAGAAGGTTTGCTTCCGTCATCAGTTCCTTCAGGGCTCGTGGAACTACGAGCGTATGCAGAACGGCGGCTGGTGCTTCGCAATGATCCCTGCGATCAAGAAGCTCTACACCAGCAAGGATGACCAGATTGCCGCTCTTAAGCGCCACCTGGAGTTCTATAACACCCACCCTTATGTTTCCGCCCCCGTCATTGGCGTTACCCTCGCTCTCGAGGAGGAGCGCGCCAACGGTGCTCCGATTGACGACGTCGCCATTCAGGGCGTCAAGGTCGGTATGATGGGCCCGCTCGCCGGCGTCGGCGACCCCGCCTTCTGGTTCACCCTTCGCCCGATTCTGGGCGCTCTGGGCGCTTCCCTGGCCCTGTCCGGCAGCATCGCCGGTCCGCTGCTGTTCTTCTTCGCGTGGAACATCATCCGTTACGCCTTCCTGTGGTACACGCAGGAGTTTGGCTACAAGGTCGGCTCCTCCATCGCCAAGGACCTCTCCGGCGGTCTGATGGGCAAGGTCACCGAGGGTGCTTCCATCCTGGGTATGTTCATCATCGGCGCCCTGGTCGAGCGCTGGGTGTCCATCTCCTTCACCCCGGTCGTCTCCAAGGTCACGCAGTCTGCTGGCGCCTTTATCGACTGGGCTAACCTGCCCTCCGGTTCTGAGGGTGTCAAGGAAGCACTGACGATGTATAACTCCATCGGTGCTAACGCCCTTGATCAGGTGAAGGTCACCACGCTTCAGGCCAACCTCGATCAGCTCATCCCCGGCCTTGCCGCCGTGTGCCTGACCCTGCTGGTCTGCAAGCTCCTCAAGAAGAAGGTCAGCCCGATCGTCATCATCCTGGCTCTCTTCGCCATCGGCATCATCGGTCGCGTCTGCGGCTTCATGTAAGCACGTTTCGGCTTAAGACCGAGAATTGCTAGGCAAGGGCTTTTGAGCCATTGAAACGGACCGCACCCGGTGGGTACACTGGATGCGGTCCGATTGTTTTATTTGGAGGGCGAGGCGCGCATGGCGCAATCTCAGAACAGCACGGTCGATCTGGCAACGCCGGCAACCTGCCTGATGGGGCTTACCAGTCACGGTAATGTAATGGTGGGCAATAAGGCGTTTGAGTATTACAACGAGCGTAATCCCGAGGATTATATTCAAATCCCGTGGGACGAGGTCGACTATATTGCCGCCGAGGTTTTGCGCGGCACCAAGAAGATCACGCGTTTTGCCATCTTCACCAAGGACAACGGTCACTTTACGTTTTCGACGCGCGACGACAAAGAGACGTTGCGCGCGGTCCGTAAGTATGTGGACGAGGATAAGCTCGTGCGTTCGCCCGACTTTATCGATGTGACGGCCAAGGGCGCCAAGAGCATCCCCGCTGCCATCAAGAGCCTTTTCCACAGAGACAGCTAATCGTTGGCGATAGATGGCGGAAAATGCATCCCGGAATTTGCTCTCATTCCGGGATGCATTTTCCTTTTGAGGGCCAGTTGGGAAAGCTTGTCCCATTATTTCGCGTTATTCCGGGTTATTCTTTCCGATATTGAGGATTGCCCTCGGAAACTATTCGCTATAGAGCCTTCTCGATGAGTGGCCATGCGCTACATGGCAAAGGGGTAAATCTGCTACACTAGTACAACATGCCTCCGTAGCTCAGGGGATAGAGCACCGCTCTCCTAAAGCGGGTGTCGACGGTTCGAATCCGCCCGGGGGCACCAGAAGTAAATGCAGGTCAGACGGTATAAATCGTCTGACCTGCTTTCTTATATAAGGGCATCGTTAACGTCAGTTGGGTAGAATTTGGGTAGAAAATTTTTTTGTGAAGGGCTATGCCCAAAGTCCGGTTTCCAACGCTTCCCACAGCCTACGGGCTTATAAGAAGCCCTTCGGCCATGAAAAGCGTTGAAAACCTAGGGTGACGCTGCTGTGAGATGGGCGAGTTTCCAACAGCCCCCGGCGTCTTCGGGTTTCGCCTGGGACCCTGCGACACCGTGGGCCGTTGAAAACTCGCCCTTCCGCTTGGAAGAGGGCTTTTACCCCTTAAAATTGTCCGAAAGTGACAACGACGCAGGAGGTCCGGTATGCCTGCCAGCAAGAAAGAGGCAAAAGAGTTCGTCAAGCGGTGGCAGAAGCGCCTTGCCGCCATCCCCGCGGGCTCCAACAACGAGCAGCAGGACACGCAAAAGTTCTGGGTAGATCTGCTCATCAACGTCCTGGGCATCCCGTCCAACACCATAGACAGCTTCGTCGACTTCGAGCGGAAGGTGAGAGGCCGCCGCATCGACGTGTTCGTCTCCGACCACAACTTCCTGTGCGAGCAGAAGTCGTGGGGTATCGACCTCGACAAGCCCGAGCCCAGAAACGGCGGCATGGAGACGCCGCTCCAGCAGGCCATGTGGTACGCGCGGCACCTGCCGTACTCCGAGCGCCCCCGCTGGGTGATGACGTGCAACTTCGGGACCTTCCGTCTCTACGACCTCGACAACGAGCGGCCCGAGGATACCGTGCAGGAGTTCTCCCTCGAAGAGCTCCAGGACAGCCTGTACCTTCTCTCCTTCCTGACCTCCAACGAGACGAGCCGCCTGCACAAGGAGCAGCAGCTCTCCATCGAGGCCGGGGCCTACGTCTCCAGACTCTACGATGCCCTCGCCAAGCAGTACCACCACATCGAGGAGAAGGACGAGCGCGCAGGAGGAGCAGCGCTCGCTCAACTGCTCATCACCCGAATCATCTTCCTGCTCTACGCCGAGGACGCCGACCTCCTGCAATCGCACCAGGCGTTCGGCAGGTACTGCGAGGGTGACCCCGCGAAGCTCCGCCGAAAACTGGTCGATTTGTTTGAGACGATCGACACGCCCCTAGAGCAGAGGGACGAGTACATGGACGAGGACCTCGCGGCCTTCCCCTACGTGAACGGCGGTCTGTTCGCCGACTCCTCCATCATCGTCCCACAGATGACCCCGGAGATTCTCGAGGCCATCACCGACGCGTCCCAGGACTTCGATTGGCGCGAGATCTCGGGCGTCATCTTCGGCGGCGTGTTCGAGGGCACGCTGAACCCCGAGACGCGCCACGCCGGGGGCATGCACTACACGAGCGTCGAGAACATCGAGCGCTGCCTCAAGCCGCTCTTCCTCGACGAGCTGTGGGACGAACTCCACGAGGCCGAGGGCGAGAAGACAGCTGCCAAGCGCAAGCAGGCCCTGGCGAGGCTGCACGACAAGGTGGCCTCCATCACCATCGGAGACCCGGCATGCGGCTCGGGCAACTTCCTTACCGAGGCGTACCGGCAGCTGCGCACCATCGAAAACCGAATCATCGAGGACGAGCTCAGCGAGGAGACCGGCAACGCGGGGCAGACGTCCCTCGTCGTTGCGCAGGACAGCCCTGTCCGCGTGTCCCTGGACCAGCTGTACGGCATCGAGATAAACGACTTCGCCGTCTCGGTCGCCAAGACCGCCCTTTGGATCACCGAGGAGCAGATGCTCCGAAAGACGCAGGAGATATACGTCGACTACGACTTCGACTTCCTGCCGCTCAGGAGCCTCAGCAACCTCCATGAGGGCAACGCCCTCAAGGCCGATTGGTCCGAGGTGTTCCCCGATGACCTCACGTACCTCGTGGGCAATCCGCCCTTCCTTGGGGCCCGCAACCAGTCCAAGGAGCAGAAGGCGGAGCTCCTTGAGGTCTTCGACGGCGCGAAGAACGCGGGCAACATCGACTACTGCGGGGCCTGGTACATGAAGGCCGCGAGGTTCACGCAAGGGAAGCGCACGCGCTGCGCCCTGGTCTCGACCAACTCGATATGTCAGGGCGAGCAGGTCGCCAACCTCTGGAAACCCCTGCACGACCTGGGTATCCACATCGACTTCGCGCACAACACGTTCAGGTGGGACAACGAGGCTGCGGACAAGGCACACGTGTTCTGTGTCATCGTCGGGTTCTCCCGCGAGTCGGGGACCAAGACGCTCTTCTACCACGCGACCCCGGACAGCGACGAAGAACAGATTCCCACGGCTCGAATCAATGCGTATCTGAAAGACGCCCCTGATGTATTCATCTACAGCCGCAGCAAGCCTATTTGTGATGTTCCCGAAATGGGCATCGGAAATAAACCTATTGATGGGGGATTCTACCTGTTTACCGATGAGGAGAAAGACGATTTCCTGAAGAAAGAGCCAAAGGCCGAAGGCTTCTTCCATCCATGGCTTGGATCAAAAGAGTTCATTCATGGCTATCATCGCTGGTGCCTGTGGCTTGGGGAGGCAACCTTCTCAGATTTAAAGCAGCTTCCTGAGTGCAGAAAGAGAGTAGAACAGGTTCGTGAATACAGGCTTGCAAGTAAAAGCGCTGGAACCCGAAAAATAGCAGATAAGCCAACGAGATTTCACGTTGAGAACATGCCCGAGGGAAGTTCCATCATCATCCCAGAGGTGTCTTCAAGCAGACGGAAACGTGTTCCAATGGGCTTTGTTGGTCCAGAGATATTTTGCAGCAACAAGGTTAGATTGATACCCAATGCTTCTCTCTATCACTATGGCATTCTGCAATCTCAATTCCATAATGCATGGGTTAGGATCGTAACCGGAAGATTGAAGGACGATTACCAGTATTCGGCCAATATTGATTGCAACAACTTCGTCTGGCCCGAGCCCACGGAATCCCAACGCGAGGAAGTCGAGCGTTGCGCCCAAGCCGTGCTCGACGCCCGGGATGCCCAAGAAGGTGCGACGCTCGCGGACATGTACGATCCCAAGAACGAGACGTTCTTCCCCGAGCTGATGACAGCGCACAAGGCGCTCGACGATGCCGTCGAAGCCGCCTATGGCGTCGACTTCGGCGGGGACGAGGAGAAGATAGTCGCCCATCTTTTCAACCTGTACGCCAAGAAGGTCGGTGAACTATAGTGCCCAACTCTATCTACAATCCCATATCGCTGGAGGTCGGTAACATCCTGAAGGATGTTCAGACGGGCAAGATTGGCCTGCCTGATCTGCAACGGCCTTTCGTGTGGGGCAATGAAAAGGTTCGCGATCTGCTTGATTCCATGCTTCGCGGATACCCTATCGGCTATGTGATGCTGTGGGACTCTCCGAGCGATGATGCGGGCAAGAAGTCTGCCATAGGCTCGAACCAAAAGGTGTATGCCGTCCCCAAGTCCCTTGTCATCGACGGACAGCAGAGGCTCACTGCCCTCTTGAGCTCTCTGTACGGCGTACCCGTGCGAGACAAGAACTTCAGGGAGCGAACGGTGAAGATCGCCTACGACCCCGTCGCACGCTCATTCAAGAATGCCGATGCCTCGACCGAGAAGGATTCGCGCTATGTGCCCGACGTATCCGAGGCCTTCGCGGCGAACCACGACAACAAGCTGAGCGCCTATCGCAGGGCGTTCATCAAGCGCCTTAACGAGGCGAATGCCAAAAAGGGAGAACCCGAACTCGACGATGGCGGCGAGGACGCCGTCGAGAGCGGGCTCAACGCATTACTCGGGCTTGAGCGCTATCTTCTGCCGACGCTGGAGATTTCCGAATCGGCTGACGAGGAGACCGTATCGGACATCTTCGTGCGTGTGAACTCGCAAGGGCAGGCGCTTAAGCAGGATGACTTCATCATGACCCTGCTTTCGGTCTACGAACCTGCCATGAGGGAGCGCATAGAGGAGTTCTGCGCCATGAGCCATGCGCCCGCAAAGGGCACCTCGTACAACCCGCTCATGACCGTCTCGCCGACGCATATCATTCGCGCCACGGTGGGCGTGGGGTTCAAGAGGGGTCGCCTGCGTTATGCCTACCAGATTCTTCGCGGGCGAGATCTCAAGACAAAGGAAACGACGCCCGAGACGCGGGCCGAGAACTTTGCCACGTTCGGTCGCGCCCTCGATCTCGTGCTCGACTTGAACAACTGGCATGCCTTCATCAACACGCTGGCGGAGGCGGGCTATGTCTGTTCCGACCAGGTGGGGTCGGGCAATGCGCTCATGTTCTGTTATGCGTTTTACCTTATCGGGCGCTACGAGTTCGGTATGGAGCCGTTGGCTGTGCGCAGGCTCGTGCGGCGCTGGTATTTCGCCGCAGCCATAACGGGGCTCTATGTGGGGTCCTTCGAATCCGAGTTCGAGCAGCAGCTTAACGACGTCTCGCGCCTTGAGACCGCCGATGAGTTCCGGGCGTACTTCGACCGTAGGCTCGCCGCCATCATGACGGACGATTATTTCTCCATCACGCTGCCCAGCTCCCTCGACGCAAACGAGGCGGCGGGCCCGACCTGGTGGGGCTTCGTCGCGGCTCAGGTCGTGCTCGGTGCCAAGGTGCTGTTCAGCACGGCTCCTCTTTCTCAGCTGCTGCATACCGGTTCGTCGGGCTCCAAGAAGGCCCTGGACAAGCACCATCTGTTCCCAGATAACTACCTGAAGGCCAAGGGCTACCTTTCGCAGCGCAGCAACCGAGGCAACTTCACCCTCGTTGACTACCAGAACAACATCTACATCTCGGACGACGCGCCGAGCGAGTACGTCAGGAAGTACCGTGAAGCCCTGGGCGAGGACGAATACCGCCGCAACTGCGAGGAGCACGCCCTGCCCCTCGGATTCGAAGAGCTTGATTACGAGGACTTCCTCGGTCAGCGCAGGAGGCTAATGGGTGAGCTCGTGAAGAGGGCATATGAGCGACTGTAGATTACGGACCAGTCTTTGGGGTCATGTTGACTAAGGTTTTCATATCCTACGCATGGGAAAGCGAAAAACACCGCGAATGGATAAAGGCGCTGGCCAACCGCCTTCTGTCGGACGGGATCGATGCAGTCCTGGACCAATATGATCTCGAACTGGGTGACAGGTTGCCTCAGTTCATGGAGCAGTCGGTCAGGTCGTCGGACTATGTTCTTGTCGTCTGCGCCCCAGCATATAAGCAGAAGGCAGCGCCGAGCGCGTGAAGAGGTCTCCCGGGCAGCCCATAGGAAGAACGTTGAGAACGTCGCCAGGACGATTGATTTCTAGCTCGGCCGCTTGCGCGAGGGCGTAGCAATCGGCCTCGCGGCCGATGGGTCCCGTTTATGGGCGGCCCTTGCGACGCGCGGCACCGCTCTCGCTGCGGCTCTCCGTAACCCTCCCATGGGTCGCATTTCGTCTAGCTCCGCTCGCGCCACCCCTCCCGTCGCCCGCATCATCAGGGCTGCATCGGTTAGAATCGTGTGTGCGATGCATCCCGTGCGCGGGCGGCCGAAGACTTGATCGGAGGTCCCCAATTGCTGAAATTCCTTAACGCGCTCGCCGCCCTTGCGACGGTCGGCACGTTCATCATTACGTTTCTTGATTCGTATGAGGTTCGGTTTAAGGTCCGTAGGCGCACGCGCGGTGCGGACGGTTCTCGGCGTTTGCGCCGCAAGCGCAAATAAAAACGGCCGGGGTTGCAGCCCGGCCGTTTAACACGTTAGAAAACTAGGCCGCCCGCGCTCCTTAACACTTACGCGGGATGCGTCGTTTTCTAGACACATTCTACCCGTCCGGCTGCGGGTCCGTCCACATTTTCCAAATCAAATCACCAGATGTCTACTGAGACACGCAAAGCGCCCGCTTGCTGGGGGAGCAAGCGGGCGCCTGTGAGCGAATATGTTTGCGGCGAAAGCCGCGATGAGCGGTGGGGTGGCGACTAGTTGGTCGTACCGGTATCGTCGCCCGTGCTCGTGCCCGAGCCCGAGCCCGAACCAGAAAGTGCGACCGTCAGCGTAATCGTGCTGTCGGTGGACTGCTTGCCAGTGGGGGAGACGCCCGTAACGGTGGCATCCTCGTTACCGCTTACGGGATTGCCGTTCTGGTCACAGAAGCCAATGTTATAGAAACCGGCGTTGTTGAGCGCGGTAACGGCGGCGGAGATGCTCTTGCCGTACAGGTTGCCCGGGACGGAGGCCTTGCCGGACTTCTTGGCAATGACGACGGTAATCGTGGCGCCGGGCTTCTGCTTGCCGCTGGGGTTCCAGCTGATCACGGTGCCCTCGGTAACCGAGTCGTTCTCCTGGTAGCTCACGTCGACGCCAAAGCCTGCCATATCGAGGGCGTTGCGCGCCTGGGCCTCGGTCATGTCGGTCAGGTCGGGGACGGACGTGGTATCCGGGCCGCTCGAGACCTTGTACAAGATGGTCGTGCCCTTCGCGACTTCCTTACCGGCTTCGGTGCCCTGCTCAAAGACCTGGCCCTCATCAGCCTCGTTGGCCTCCTCGGAGGCGTTGCCCTTCAGGCCAACGCTTGCCAGTGCGGCTTCTGCTTGGTCCTTGGTCAGGCCGACAAGTTTGGGAACCTCAACCTTTTCGGAGGGCTTGGGGCCCTTGGAGATTACCAGGTTCACCTTGGTGCCCTTGGTCTTCTTGGTGTTGCCGTTGGGCGTCTGCTCGGCGACCTTGCCCTCGTCGACATCGTCGTTGTAGCTTTGGTCGATGGTGCCGACCTCGAGGCCGGCTTCCTTGATCAGCTCGACGGCAGTCTGCTGGTCCTTGCCCAGCACATCGGGCACGGTGACCTGCTCGCCGCCAAAGAGTCCCGTGGCAAAAGCCACCACGATGCCGATGACGGCAACCGCTGCCACCACGGCGGCGATGATTTTGTTCTTGTTGGATTTGGGCTCTTCGACCTCGTAGGAGCCGGTGGAGCCCGAAACCGAGCTACGGGCGGTATTCTGGCCGCTCACGCCCGAGACGGGACGCACCATGGCGCGCGTCTGATCGGAAAGCTCGCGAGTCTTGGTGGCGCCCAGCTCACCGGGGGCACCGATGATGCGCGTGGGCTCCGAGACGTTGACGGCTCGGCCCGACAGGTAGCTGTTGAGCACCTGACGCAGCTCGTCGGCGGTCTGGAAGCGGTTTGCCGGGTCTTTCTCCATGCACTTGAGGATGATGCGCTCAAGGTCGGCGTCGACACCGGAGTTGATCTGGCTCGGCGGAATAGGCAGCTCGTTGACCTGCTTGAGTGCGACCGAGATGGCGTCGTCACCGTCAAAGGGAACGCGGCCGGTGGCGCATTCATACATCACGACGCCCAGCGAGTAGATATCCGAGGTGGGGCCGAGGTCCTGACCACGGGTCTGCTCGGGGCTGACGTAGTGGGCGGTTCCCAGCACGTTGTTGTCTTGCGTGAGGTGGCTGTTCTTGGCGCGCGCGATGCCAAAGTCCATCACCTTGATGTTGCCGTCGGGCAGCACCATGATGTTCTGCGGCTTAATGTCGCGGTGGATGATCTCGTGCTTGTGGGCGACCGAAAGCGCGGAGCTGATCTGCGAGCCGATCTGGGCGACCTTCTTGGGGTCGAGGGCGCCGTGGCTCTTGATGCCGCTCTTAAGGTCGGTGCCGCGCAGGTACTCCATGACGATGTAATAGGTGTCGCCGTCCTTGCCCCAATCGTAGACGCCCACGATATAGGGGGAGGAGAGACCGGCTGCTGCCTGGGCCTCCTGCTTAAAGCGCGCGGCGAAGGTTGCGTCGCCGGCATACTGCGGCAGCATAATCTTGACGGCTACCGTGCGGTCGAGGACCTGGTCCTGTGCACGGTAGACGGTCGCCATGCCGCCTGTTCCCACCTTATCCTTGAGGAGGTATCTTCCCCCGAGGACCCTCTGTTCCATTCCTGCTCCTAACATAACTATTCGCTCAACGATGTGTGTAGTACCTACGATGTGGCCGCTGGGGCCGTGTGGCGCGTTGCCGCTAACTCTTCGGCCGCGGCGCGCCTCGGGTGTCCGATTCGATCATGGGCATCACGCTCCCTGTGCGGCAAGCGCCGCGGTCAGGACGATACCGGCGATCTTGGCGGCCTTGACGTCATGCTTGTCGAAATCCTCCAAGGCCACCGAGATGGCGACCGTGGGTGAATCGTAAGGTGCAAAGCCAACGAACATCGAGTTGACGTTGGTGCCGCCGGTCTCGGCCGAGCCGGTCTTGCCGGCGACCTTGACGCCGGGGATCTGGGCATCGGTGCCGGTGCCGGACTGGACGACGGCGAGCATGGCCTGCTTGACCTGGTCGGCCGTGGCGGAGCTGACGGCCTGACCAAGCGAGCGGGACTGCGTGGTCTTGACCACGGTTCCGTCCGGGGCGAGTACCTGGGCTACAAAGTACGGGTCCATGACCACGCCGCTGTTAGCGATGGCGGCGGCAATCACGGCGTTTTGCATGACGGTGGTCTGCGGGCCGGGCGTATGGTCCATGCCGACAGGCTGGCCGGCGCCGGCCCAGGCGGTCTCCCACTCGGTCATGAGCGACGGGTCGGCCATGATGGAGGCCGCGGAGGTCAGGTCCTGGCCGAGCTTTTGGCCGTAGCCAAAGGCGTTGGCAAACTGCACGAGCGTGTTTGCGCCAACTTCGTTTGCCACCTGGCCAAAGACGACGTTGGAGGACACGGCAAAGGCCTGCTGCAGGCTGATGGTGCCGTAGCTCTCGTTGGCATAGTTGGTGACTGGTGCGTTGCCGATGTCCATGGAGCCGGGCGCCTGGTAGGTGCTGGTAAGGCTGGCGGTACCGGTCTCGAGTGCCGCGGAAAGCGTAACGACCTTAAACGTTGAGCCCGGCGTGTACAGCGCGTCCATGGCGCGATTGTACATGGAGCCGTCCTCGCCGCCGCCCGTCTGCAGCAGGGCATCGATGTTGGTGTTGTCGTAGGTGGGCGAGCTGGCACATGCGAGCACCGCGCCGGTACGCGGGTCGATGACCACTACAGCGCCCTTAAAGCCCTTGAGTGCCTGCTCGGCCGCCGTCTGGATGCGCGAGTCGATGGTGAGCTTGGCGGTGTTGCCCGGCTGGGTCTGGCCCGCGAGCGACGCGATGGCGTTGTTCCAGCTGGAGTAGTCCTTAGAACCGGTGAGCGTGTCGTTCATGACGCTCTCGATGGCGGTGGTGCCATACTGCTGGCTCACGTAGCCAACCACGTGCGCTGCCAGGTTACCGTTGGGGTAGGAGCGTACGTAGGTGCCGTCCTCCTGCTGCAGCGACTCGGCCAGCGTCACGCCGTCGGACGTGATGATGGAGCCGCGCTGGATGTACTTGGAGCGGGCGATGGTGTGGTTGTTGGTCGGCATGTCCTGATAGTCCTTGGCCTTAATGACCTGGACATAGGTGAGGTTGCCGATAAGGATGGCGAACAGCGCCGTAAAGGCGAGCACCGCGCGGGTTAGACGGTTGGCGAGCGCAACGCGGCCGAGCACACCGGATTCAGGCGTGTCGAGCAGGCGACGGCGCATGCGCGAGCCGACGGAATGGCTGCCGCTGCCGTAGGAAGACGAGGTGGCAAAGCGCGTGCCCGTCGGGGCGGCGGCAGATGCGACCTGATCATCGGTGATGGCGGCCATGGTGCCGGTGCCGGTAAGCTCGGCCTCGCGTCCGGTCGCCTCGTCACCGGCGCGCAGAAGGAGCGCGACGATGATAAAGCTCGCCAGCAGCGAGGAGCCGCCCTGGCTCATAAAGGGCAGGGTGACGCCGGTCAGCGGGATCAGGCGGGTTACGCCGCCAACGATCAAGAAGGCCTGGAAGCTGATGGCGGCCGTAAGGCCCGTGGCACTAAAGGCTGCGAGGTCGGATTTAGCGCGGGCAGCCGTGGTGAGGCCACGCACGGCAAAAAGCATAAACAGGATGAGCACGGCGCCGCCGCCCAAAAGGCCCATTTCCTCGCCGATGGCTGAGAAGATAAAGTCGGACTCGACGACGGGGATGTTGTTTGCCATGCCGTTGCCGATGCCGACGCCAACCAGGCCGCCGTCAGCCAGCGAGTAAAGTGACTGTACGATCTGGTAGCCCTGGCCTTGGGCGTCCTTAAACGGATCGACCCAGACCTGAAAGCGCACCTGCACGTGAGACAGGAACTTGTAGGCGCCCACGGCTCCAACGGCCAGCAGCGCAAGGCCGATGATGACGTACGAAAAGCGTCCCGTGGCAACATAGAGCATCAGCAAAAAGATGGTGTAGAACAGGACGGCCGAGCCCAGGTCGCGTTCGAAGACGACGATGAGCAGGCACACGCCCCACACGGCAAACAGCGGCAGCAGCAGGCGGAAGCGCGGAATCTTGAGGCCCAGGATCTTGCGGTTGGAGATGGAGAGCAACTCGCGGTTCTCGGCCAAGTAGCCGGCCAGGAACAGGACGATAAAGACCTTGGCGAACTCGCCGGGCTGGATGGTAAAGCCCGCGATGCGAATCCACAGCTTGGAGCCCGAGATCGTGGTGCCGATAAAGATAGGCAGCATCAGCAGAATGATGCCGATGATGCCAAAGGTGTACTTGTAGCGCATGACCACGTCGAGGTTTTTGACTAGTGCAAGCGTTCCCACCATGAGCGCCACCGAGACAAACAGGATGATGAGCTGTGAGATGGCGAGAGCGGGGGCGAGACGCGTCACGAACGTGATGCCGATGCCCGAAAGTATAAATACGATGGGCAGGATGGCGGGGTCGGCACCGGGCGCCAAGATGCGCACGGCAATGTGGGCCGCGGCAAAGGCGGCAAAGAGGCCGATCGGTACGGCGAGCGTCTCAAAGGAGATGGCAGCGCCTGCGGTGAGGACGTACATCGCATACAGCAGGATGACGGGGAACGCCGAGGCGATGAGCAAGAGCAGCTCGGTGTTGCGGCGACTCATAAGCGGCACTCCCTTTCTAATTCTTATCGGAGGCTTCGGCCTCGGCGGACTGTTCGGCGGTTTTCTCGGAATCTGATTCGGAGGTCGATCCCTGATTGGTGTTGTCGCGAATCGTTTGCGCGTCGATCACCTGGCGGGTCTGCTCCTCGTCGATCTGGTGGCGGTACTTGGATATCGTGTCCTGCGCATCGTCGACACTTGTTTGCGGAATGCCCGCCTTGAGGCGGTTTTGCGTGTCTTCGGGCAGGTCGGACAGCTTGATACTGGTTTCGCTTTCGAGCCAGTGGAGCTTGAGTCCGAGTGGCTTGCCGGGCAGGCCGCGCCAGACGGCGACATTGCCCTGGTAGGTACCCAGGTAGTACGAGCCGGTGACACCCGTGTAGGCCCAGATGCCAGCTGCCAGCACAAAGACGAGGGCCAGGATGGCGGCGATGGTAACGTTGCGGCGACGCACGCGTTGCGCCTCGCGCATAACGCCATCGTCAACCAGGTCAACGACTACTACGGTCACGTTGTCGTGGCCGCCGGCGGCAAGCGCCGCGTCCACTAGGTTGTCGACGCAGATTTGCGCGGTTGAGGACTGAGTGGCGATGTTCTCGATATCGCTATCGGGAATCATGCTCGAAAGGCCGTCGGAGCACAGGATCAGGCGGTCGCCTTCCTCGATATGCAGAGTGAAGTGGTCGGCATACATGGCGGGGTCCGAGCCCAGCGCGCGGGTGATGACCGAACGGTTGGGGTGGACGCGAGCCTCGTCTGCCGTGATCTCGCCGGCGTCCACGAGCTCCTCCACGTAGGAGTGGTCGCGGGTCACGCGGATGAGCGTGCCCTCGTGGAGCAGATAGGCGCGAGAGTCGCCCACGTGGGCGATGGCGAGCGTGTCGTTTTCGATGTAGGCGCAGGTGGCTGTGCAGCCCATGCCGGGCTTGCCCAGGCCGTTCAGGGCCGCCTCGATTACGGCGGCGTTGGCTGCCTCGACGGCTGCGGCCAGGCGTGCTGCGTCGGCGGACTGTGGGGCCGTCTTGGCAATAGTCTCGACGGCGATGGAAGAGGCTACCTCGCCGGCAGCGTGACCACCCATGCCGTCGCATACGCAAAAGAGCGGCGACTGCACCAGGTAGGAATCCTCATTGTGCGGGCGCACGCAGCCAACGTCGGAGCGGGCGCCCCACATGAGTTGCGTGGTGGTGCCGGCATCATAGGTCGAGTCGGTCTCGATGCGCTCCTCGGTCAGGGGCTCAAAGCTCATGGTCGAGCCGGGGTCTTTGAGCTTGGCCTCAACGGCAGCAACGTCGATCTCGGCGGTGTCACCGGGAGAGACGGTGTCGGTCTCGGCGTTTGATTCGGAATCACCGGTGTCCGGGGAGTCGGGCTCCTCGGACACGCGGGCGGTCGACTCGTCGTCTTGCGGGCTGACGTCTATAGCTGTCTCTTATACACATCTCCGAGCC
>UQID01000015.1 GCA_900541045.1 uncultured Collinsella sp. | reverse complement strand
GGTTAGCTGCGGGGGCGGTGGCGGAGTTTGTCGATGGTGGAGTCGGTGCTGCGGCTGTGGGCTTCGGCTGCGGTTTGACGCTTGCGGCGGTAATCGATCATGCCTTGGATGATGGGCTTGCCAAAGCTCACGACATCATCGTTGTAGATGGCGGTTCAGGCTGCGAGGAGGCAGTCGGTAAAGTCCATATGCGTTTTGCCGAACAGTTTGACGGCAAGGGCGACAACGGTGGGCTCGTCGACCATGACGTCATCGAGCAGCCTTTTCATGGCCGCAGCAATCTCAACGCGGGGAACCTTATAGACGTCTCGCAGTGTGACCACGACGCGCGTGATGATTTCGGGGTAGACGCGAGCGGTGCGCGTGGCGATGACCTTGGCGGCGCGCGGTGAAAGAACTTCGTCGTCGTCAAGCAGGTAGCGCAGGATGACGGTCTCGTCGATGATGGTGCTACTCATGGATATCTACTTCCTCGGGGCCCAAAATCGAATCGTCACTTTCTGTGGCAAGATATTCAATCCAGGCATTGCGCTCCTCGGCGCGGCGATTGGGGTCACCATATGCTTTGAGCGATTCATAGGCGGCGGTGCCGTCCTTTGAGCGCACGGCGACCGGCTGAAAGGGGAGTTTGCGCATCAAAATGCTTTGCGCGACAAATAAACGGACAGCCTCGGCGAGCGATGTGCCCATGGCGTCGTAAAGACGCTCGGCATGCTGCTTGTCTTCCTCGCGAATGCGCACCTGCAGGATGGCTCTTTTTTGAGTCGATGACATCACTGGCCCCCTTAATGAGCGTGCAATATAGTCGGTCAAATGCGGCATGTGCCGATACTTGAGCATCTTATAACGATTACTTTATTTCGCTCAAGTAAATAACCATTAACACGAATACAAGCGTAGTACATCCAAAATGAGAGCGCGTAAAAATCTCAGAGGTGTACGCATGTAATACACTCACCTTTATAGCTTCTAGAGAATAATTCCAACCTGCCAAAACCCCTGCAATACACCCGTATTGCAGGGCCTATGCTCAAGTTTGCCACCTGCAACTGCGTATATTTAGCCTGTATATCGTTGGAGGAACTCTATCGATGCGCCTGTTTCGCCGCATGCGCTTCGATACGCCGATGCTGGACCACGGGCGGTCCGGGGCAACGTCGACAGGGTCTCTCCGGCATGGGATTCAGGAGGGAGTGAACAACATGGGCAATAAACGAGTCGTGGCTGATTCTTCACGCTGCATTGGGTGCCAAACCTGTATGGCGGCGTGCATCGAGGCACACGATATTCCCGGCAACATCGCCGCACCTCGCTTGCGCGTAACGCGCACCTACGAGATTTCCGCGCCGGTGGCATGTCACCACTGCGAGGACGCTCCGTGCGCCAAGGCCTGCCCTACGGGCGCCTTGTTCTTTGATCCAAAGAACCATCGCATCGGCGTCAACGAGGACAACTGCATCGGTTGCAAGAGCTGTGTCATGGCATGCCCCTTTGGCGCCGTGAGCGTGGCAACCACGCAGGTCCCCGTCTTGATGGGCGACGTGCGCGTGGGTTCGCAGACTAAGAGCTTCGTGCTCAAGTGCGACCTGTGCGTGGACCGTCCCGGCGGTCCGGCGTGTGCCGAGGCGTGTCCGACCAAGGGTCTCACCCTGGTAGACGAGGAGCGTCTGGCAGAACTGACTGCCGAGCGTGCTCGCGCCACCATCGAAAACGAGGCGTAAGCGTCGGGCGACAGGCCC
The DNA here is from genome assembly GCA_900541045.1 of uncultured Collinsella sp. Lineage (GTDB taxonomy): Bacteria > Actinomycetota > Coriobacteriia > Coriobacteriales > Coriobacteriaceae > Collinsella. Next base: position 56,691 of record UQID01000015.1, on the reverse strand, counting down.
AATGATTGTCAAATAAGTACCGAGTATTCGGTAGCAGAGAAAGGAAGGAGGGTGTCATGGAGAAGCATAAAGTGATCTGCCCGTACTGCGGCGCCGGTTGCCAGTTTAACCTCCTGGTCCAAAACGGCCAGGTCGTGGGTACCGAACCGCTCAACGGCATCACCAACCAGAGCGAGCTGTGCCTTAAGGGCATGAGCGGCTACGACTTCATCAACGACACCAAGATCTTGACTCCTCGCGTACTGCACCCGATGATCCGCCGCACCAAGGGCGCGGATCTTGAGCGCGTAAGCTGGGACGAGGCACTGGATTTCACCGCATCTAAGATGCAGGCCATAATTGACGAATATGGTCCTAACGCTGTCATGACCACCGGCTCTTCGCGAGGCGGCGGCAATGAGGCGAACTACGTCATGCAGAAGTTTACGCGTGCGTGCATCGGCACCCACAGCGTGGACAACTGCGCCCGTACTTGACACGGCCCTACTGTCCTCGGTCTGATGGACACGGTTGGTTCAGGTTGCATGTCATGCTCCATCCCCGGTATGGAGGATGCGGGCTGCATTTTCCTCTTCGGCTATAACCCTGCCGATTCGCACCCCATCGTCGCAAGGCGTATCGTGCGAGCCAAAGAAAAGGGTTGCAAGATCATCGTCGCCGACCCGCGCCATATCGAAACTGCGCGTATCGCCGATATCTACCTTCCGATCAAGAACGGTTGCAATGTCGCGTTCCTCAACGCCTTTGCCAACTGCTTGGTCAACGATGGCCTCTACGACAAGGAATTCGTCGCCGAACACACGAACGGCTTTGACGAGTGGTGGGAGACCATCAAGAACTACACTCCCGAATCCGTACAGGACATCACGGGTGTCGAGCCCGCATTGATCCATCAAGCTGCCGAGATGTACGCCACGGCGAAGCCCTCTGCCATCATTGGCTGGGGTATGGGCGTATGCCAGCAGAAGCAGAACCTGAAGACGGTGCACACCATCGCCTCCATCGCCTGCGTTGCCGGCCAGATCGGCAAACCCAATTCCGGCCTCGCGCCCGTGCGTGGCCAGAACAACGTCCAGGGCTCCTGCGATATGGGCATGCTGCCCAACCTGTACCCTGGCTACCAGAAGGTCACCGACCCGGCAGTGCGTGCCAAGTTTGCCAAGGCTTGGGGCGTGCCCGAGGAAAAGCTCCCGCTCGAGGAGGGCTACAAGCTCACCGACCTGGGCCACCTGGTCGACGAGGGCAAGGTGCACTGCTTCTACAACTACGGCGAGGACCCGGTGCAGACCGAGCCCGATTCGGCCGGTATGCGCAAGACGCTCTCCGAGCTGGATCTGTTCATTTGCCAGGACATCTTTATGACGCAGACGACCATGCTCGCCGACGTCATCCTGCCCGCTACCTCTTGGGGCGAGCACGAGGGTGTCTTTACCGCATCCGACCGTAGCTTCCAGCACTTTGACGCGGCCGTTCCGCCCAAGGGCGAGTGCCGTCACGACTGGGAGATCTTCGCGGACCTGTCCACGCGCATGGGCTACCCCATGCACTACGACAACACCGAGCAGATCTGGAACGAGTGCATTAGCCTGTGCCCCAACTTTGTGGGCGCAACCTACGAGAAGATGGCTCCCGAGGGCGGTTACGCCCAGTGGCCGGTCAAGAGCACCGATGTGAACGACCACGGCACGGCCGACATGTTCGCTGGTGGCAAGTTCACCACCAAGGACGGCCGCGCCAACCTGATGGCGCACGACTGGGAGGCGCCCTCCGAGCTTCCCGACGATGAGTACCCGCTCATTCTGTGCACCGTCCGCGAGGTCGGCCACTACAGCTGCCGTTCGATGACCGGCAACTGCAAGACGCTGGCGCTGCTCGCCGACGAGCCCGGCTTTGTCCGCATGAATCCCGCGGATGCCCAGGCGCGCGGCATCAAGAACGGCGACATCGTCTCGATTCACAGCCGCCGCGGCCAGGTATACAGCCGCGCCGACGTGAGCGACCGTATCAACAAGGGCACGGTCTACATGACCTACCAGTGGTGGATCGGCAAGTGCAACGAGCTGACCATTCACAAGGTCGACCCGGTCTCGCACACGCCCGAGGACAAGTTCTCCGCCTGCCAGGTCGACGCTATCGCCGACCAGGTCTGGGCCGAGGGCGAGGTCGAGCGTCAGTACACCGAGCTCAAGCAGGCTCTGGTGGACGCCGCCGCTCCCCAGGACGTTGAGCCCGGCGCCGCCAAGTTCGACGACGAGACGCACGTGAATCAAATCGTGTAGTCCCGTTCTCGTTGGCTTTTTGGGCCGGGCGTCCCGTACGTTCGGGAGCCCGGCCCGTTATTTTGAAAGGAAGTGGGGATGAACCGCTTCATCGACATCAACCCGGAGAGGTGCATCGGCTGCGGAACATGCCAGTCCGCCTGTGCCGACGCCCACCGGATGCAGGGTCTTCAGGATACGCCGCGCCTGGCGCTCGTGAAGACCGGCGGTATTTCGGCCGCCCTTGCCTGCCACCATTGCGAGGGTGCCCCCTGCGCCGAGGTCTGCCCGGTGAATGCCATCGAGCACGATGGCGACCGCATCCACGTCAAGGAGCAGGAGTGCATCGGGTGCAGGCTGTGCGCCATCGCGTGCCCCTTCGGTGCCATCCATCCCGATGGCACGTCTATCGCCGGTGTCGCAGGCATGTGCGACCCGACGCCTTCGTATCCTAAGTCCCTGAGCAGCCTGCTTACGTGGGCTCCTGGCCAGTACACCTGCGCTGTCAAGTGCGACCTGTGCGCCTTCGATCCGGAAGGCCCGCATTGTGTGGCGGCGTGCCCCACCAAGGCACTGACCGTCATGGGCGGCGCGGCCGATCGCGAGCTCGACGAGGCCAAGCGCCTGCGCTCGATCGAAAACGGTCCGTCCGTCGACGTTACCGCTGTGGCCCAGGGTCTGTCCGAGAAAGCAGAAGGGAGCGTAAACAATGGATAGCATGACGCTGTTTATCGCATCGCTTGCCGTCTCGTGCATCGGTGCGCTCGCCTCGGTTCTGCTGATCAAGGCCGATAACGCCGCCAAGACCGCCGGCTGCCTTATCGGCGCCGTCGCCGCGGTGCTTTCGTTTGTGGCCGGTATCCAGGCCGTGCTGGGCGATGTCACGTCGGTCGACACCATCGTGTTCTTCCCGTTTGCCCATTTCCAGCTGCTGCTCAACCAGCTGTCCGGCCTGTTCGTGGCGCTCATCTCGGTGCTCGCGTTTGCCGGTTCGATCTACGGTCTCAACTACTTTGATGAGTACCCGGGCAAAAAGGGCCGCGCCGGCTTCTTCTTTAACACCTTTGTGGCGTCCATGATGCTCGTCATCACCGCCGACAACGTGTTTTGGTTCCTGGTCGCCTTTGAGCTCATGTCGCTGACCTCGTACTTCCTGGTCGTGATCGAGGAGAACGAGAACTCCATCCATGGCGGTTGGCTCTACTTTGTGATCGCGCACGTGGGCTTTGTGCTCATCATGGCGAGCTTCCTCACCATGACCAACTTCGCCGGTGGCTCGTTTGCCTTTGCGGATTTCCGTGCCACGCAGTTTAGCCCCGCGGTCGCATCCGTGTGCTTCGTGCTCGCCTTCTTTGGCTTTGGCGCCAAGGCCGGTATCATCCCGCTGCACGGCTGGCTGCCCAAGGCACATCCCGAGGCGCCGTCCAACGTGTCGGCCCTCATGTCCGGCGGCATGATCAAGATCGGTATCTTCGGCATCCTCAAGGTTGGTCTCGACCTGCTCTCCGCCTCGGGCGTTCAGGTCTGGTGGGGCCTTATGGTCATGGTCTTCGGCGCGATCTCGTCGGTCCTCGGCGTGGCATTCGCCCTGCAGGAGCATGACATCAAGCGCCTGCTGGCCTATCACTCCGTCGAGAACATCGGCATCATTCTGCTCGGCGTCGGCGCTTCCATGGCCGCCATGGCACTCAACTCGGTCGGCATCGCCGTCCTAGCTCTGATGGCCGCCCTCTACCACACGTTTAACCACGCGATGTTTAAGGGCGAGCTGTTCTTGGGCGCCGGTGCGCTGCTGTACTCCACGGGTACGCGCAATATGGAGAAGATGGGCGGCCTGTTCCGTCGTATGCCGGCAACGGCCATCTGCTTCCTTATTGGCGCGCTTGCCATCTCGGCCATCCCGCCCTTCAACGGCTTTGTGTCCGAGTGGTTTACCTACCAGTCGCTCTTTAACGCCGCCATGCAGGGCGACAAGGCCGTCATGATCGTGGCTGTGTTCGCTGCCGTCGCGCTTGCCATTACCGGCGCGCTGGCTGTCACGTGCTTCGTCAAAGCCTATGGCGTCTCCTTTGCCTCCGCGCCCCGCTCCGAGGCCGCTGCCAATGCCAAGGAGGTTCCCGCCCCCATGGTGTTTGCGCAGGGCCTGCTCGCGGCCATCTGCGTCGTGCTGGGCATTGGCGCTCCCGTGATCGCGCCCGTGCTGGTCGATGTCGCCGCGTCCGTGCTGCATCCGTACGGTGGCGTGTTCGCCGCCGAGGGCATGGAGCTCATGAACCAGTACTCCGGCGCTGCCACCTCCACGCCCGCGATCGCCATTGCGCTCGTGGTGCTCGTCGGCCTTGCCTGCGGTTATCGCAAGCTCAAGACCGTCGGCAAGGTGCAGAAGTCCCAGCCGTGGGCATGCGGCTATGCTCCCAACGAGCATATGCCCGTCGTGGCCACGACCTTTGCCTCCGAGGTGTCCTGGTTTATGCAGCCGCTCTACACGCTGCGTGACCGCTGCACGGCCGTCTGCTGGTCTATCGCGCACTTCTTCCAGAAGCTCACCGGTGTGGCCGAGGCTGTGGAGCCCGTACCCGACAAGGTTCTCGTCGATGCCCCGCATAAGGGCGTCGAGAAGCTCGCCGACCTCGCGACTAAGCTCGAGGGCGGCAACTACAGCATCTATATCTGCTACATCGTCGCGGCACTCGTGGTGTTCCTCGTGCTCGCCGTGCAAATGGGTTAAGGAGGGGAGAGCATGAACAACATCGTACTTGCCGTTCTGCAGGGCGTGGTCGTCATGGCCGTCGCACCGTTCTTCTCCGGTCTCGGCCGCGTGATCCGCGCCAAGATGCACAACCGTCGCGGCCCCAGCATCATGCAGGACTACCGCGACCTGGCCAAGCTCTTTGCGCGCCCCGAGTCCCAGAGCGAGGATGCGAGCTTTGCGCTGCGCATTATGCCGCCGCTGTTCTTCGCCGTCGCCTTTATGCTCGCGATGGGTCTGCCGCTCTTTACGGCACAAAGCCCCATCCCGGTCTTTGGTGACGCCATCACCATCATGTACAGCCTGGCGCTCGCCCGTTTCTTCTTCGCCCTCTGCGGTGTGGATTCGTCCAACGCTTACGCCGGTATCGGCGGCGTCCGCGAGCTGCTCATGAGCGTGCTCATCGAGCCGTCCATGCTGCTGGCGCTGTTTGCCGCCGCCCTGGTGTGCGGCTCCACCGACATCGCCACCATGGGTCAGCACATCATGACGGGCGCCATCGACGCGCCGGTCGCCGTGATCCTCGCCGGCATCGCCTTTGCGATTGCCTGCTACATGGAACTCGGCAAGCTGCCCTTTGATCAGGCCGAGGCCGAGCAGGAGCTTCAGGAAGGCCCGCTCGCCGAGCTTTCCGGCCCGTCGCTCGCCATGGCCAAGCTCGCCATGTCCATGAAACAGGTCCTGGTCGTCGCCTGGTTCTGCGCGATCTTCGTCCCCTGGGGCGAGCCCGCGGCCGTGGGTATCGCGGCCGTTCTGGGCGCGGTCATCTTCCTGGTGAAGTGCCTGATCGACTTTGTCGTATGCGGCGTAATCGAGAACTCCTGCTCGCGCTCGCGTTTTAAGGTGCTTGGCAATCAGACCTGGGCCGTCGTGGGCATCGCCGTTCTGGCGTTTGTCTTCGTGGTCGTCGGCGTGTAGGAGAAGGGAGAAACAATGTCATTTGCAGTCAGTCTGTCCCTTCTCGGCTTGGTCGCTATTGCGGCCCCGATGGTGGCCTCGGTGCTCGTCGCCCTGTTCCCCCGTCCGTACGCCAAGTGGTTCAGCGTTTTGGGTGCCGCCGTCTCGACGGTCTGCACCGTCGCCCTCGCCGCGAATTTCGCTGGCGCCGGCATGCCCGACACGCAGGTCCCCCTGATCTCGTTTGGGCAGACCCTCGTCATGGGATTCACCTTCGATCGCATGAGCACACTGCTCGCGCCCGCCTTTGTGGGTATCGGCCTGCTTGTCGTGATCTATTCGATTCCCTATATGAGCGAGAATAACCGTGAGCATCCCGACGCACCGCGTCGTCGCTTCTACGCGTACCTCGCGACCTTCATCGGCGCCATGGCCGGCCTTGTGTACAGCTCGACCCTTTTGGGCCAGCTCGTGTTCTTTGAGATCACGGGTGCGTGCTCTTGGGGCCTCATTAGCTACTACATGTCGCCTACCGCCAAGAAGGCCGGCATGAAGGCCCTGATTATTACGCATATCGGTGTGCTCGGCCTGTATCTGGGCGCCGCCATCGTGTTTGCCCACACCGGCACCTTCGCCATCACCGCGATTGCCGGCCTCGACGCCAAGCTCAAGGCTATCGTCCTTTTGCTCGTGCTGTTTGCGGCTTGGGCAAAGTCCGCACAGGTCCCCATGTACATGTGGCTGCCTTCGGCCATGGAGGCACCGACGCCTGTTTCGGCCTACCTGCATGGCGCCTCGATGGTTAAGGTCGGCGTGTGCGTGTTCGCGCGTGCACTCGTCTCTGCCGGCGAGATTCCCGAGATCGTGGGCTGGGTCGCCATTATCGACGCCATGGTCACCATGCTCTTTGGTTTCCTTATGTACCTGCCGCAAAAGGACATGAAGCGCCTGCTGGCCTTCTCCACGATCGCCCAGCTCTCCTATGTGTTCTTTGGTTTGGGCGTTTCGGTCTTTGGCAGCCAGCTGGCCTTTGACGGTGCCGTGTGCCACATCTTTAACCACGCTTTCGCCAAGACCCTGTTCTTCCTGATCGCCGGTTCGTTCTCCTTTACCCTCGGCACGCGTATGCTGCCCAAGCTTCGCGGCATCGTAAAGAAGTACCCGATCTCGGGCGTGGGCTTTGGTGTCGCGGCGCTCGCCATTGCCGGCGTGCCGCCCATGAACACGTTCTTCTCGAAGTTCCAGATCATCGCCGGCGGCTTTTCTGTGGGTGCCGGCAACGTTGCGATCCTGGTGCTCGTGTGCATCATGGTCGCCGAGACCGTCGCCACCTTTGCCTGGTTCCTTAAGTGGATGGGCTATTGCCTGCCCGGCGAGCCGAGCGACGAGGTCGCTGCGGGAGCCCCGCTTCCCCGCGCGATGGCGTTCGTGTTCATCGTGCTCATCATCATGGTTATCGTCAGCGGCCCGCTTTCGGCCAGCTGGATCGGTTAGGAGGTAGAACGACATGGGTTATTCGATCGTCAACATCCTTGGCGGCCTTCTGATCGTCACGTCCACCATGGTGGTCGTCTCAAAGAACATCAAGCACGCCATCAGCTGGTATGCGGTGCAGTCACTGGTGCTCGTGGGACTGCTCGCTACGCTCGGTGCCACCACCGGTGCGCAGGAGCTGCTTATGTGGGCTGGATCTGCCTTTATCACCAAGGTCGTCCTGGTCCCTTACATTCTCAACCGCGCATACAAGAAGATGGGCGAGCCGAGCGACGCATCGCTCAAGGCCGGCCTTAAGCCCGCGTGGGCCATTTGCATCATTGCCGTCGAGGTCGCGATTTGCTTTGCCGTCGTGACGCAGATCAGCCTGCCCACGGCCGAGGTTGCAACGCCAGCGCTCGCCATTAGCTTCGCTCACTTCTTCGTGGGCCTCACCTGCATCATTTCGCAGCGCAACATCATGAAGCAGATCTTTGGATACTGCCTTATGGAAAACGGCAGCCATGTGACGCTCGCGCTTTTGGCCCCCACCGCTCCCGAGATCATCGAGATCGGTATCGCCACCGACGCCATCTTTGCCGTCATCATCATGTCCATCGTCGTGCGTCGCATTTGGGACGACTCCCACTCGCTCGATGCGCGCGACCTGTCCGAGCTGAGGGGGTAGTCCATGGAAACGTTGATTCTCGCCCTGCTCGCGACTCCTTTGGTGTTCTCGCTGGTCATGGCGTTTTTGCCCAAGAACACGTCCTATAACGTGTTTGCCGGTCTCAACCTGGTCTCCGTCGCAGCCGTCCTGGTGCTGTCGATTGTGACGGCTGGTGACGTCCTTATGAGCGGCGACACCGCGAGCGCTCTTGGCCTGTGGTTCCACCTCGATTCGCTGGGTGCCATCTTTGTGCTGCTCATCGGCTTTATCGGTTTTCTTACCGGGCTGTTCTCGCTGCCCTATGTAAAGGCCGATATCGAGGAGGGCTCCATGCCCGCCGAGCGCGCCAAGCAGTATTTTGCGCTGTTTAGCCTGTTTGTGTTCACCATGCTGCTCGCGTGCCTGTCCAACAACATGATCCTCACGTGGGCCGCCGTGGAGGCAACCACGCTTTCCACCGTGTTCCTGGTGGGTATCTACAAGAACAAGACGGCCCTCGAGGCTTCTTGGAAGTATGCGATGGTCTGCACCGCCGGCGTGGCCTTTGGCCTGTTCGGTACGCTGCTGATCTACGCCAACGCCGCCGACGTGATTCCCAACGCCCACGAGGCCGCATTCCTGTCGTGCGTACTGCCGTATGCCGACCAGTTCGATCCGACGCTCATGCGCCTCGCCTTTGCGTTTATCGTGATCGGCTTTGGCACCAAGGCCGGCCTGTTCCCCATGCACACTTGGCTGCCCGATGCCCACTCCCAGGCCCCGAGCCCTGTCTCGGCCCTGCTCTCTGGCGTGCTGCTTAAGTGCGCCATGCTTGTGATCATGCGCTTCTACGGCTTTACCATCCAGGCCGTGGGCGCCGAGTATCCGCAACTTCTGCTGTTGATCGTCGGCACGCTGTCCATTTTGGTGGCGGCACTTTCGATGTTTCGCCAGGACGACCTCAAGCGCCGCTTTGCGTACTCGTCTGTGGAGAACGTGGGCGTTATCGCCCTGTGCCTGGGTATCGGTGGCCCACTGGGTATCGCCGCGGCCCTGCTGCACTGCGTGTTCCACGGTTTCACCAAGACGCTTGCCTTCTGCGTGTCCGGCAACATCCAGCACGCTTTTGGTACGCGTAGCCTGGCCAAGATTCAGGGTGTCGTCGAGGTTGCCCCCGCAACCGCCGCGCTCGCCGTCCTGGCGCTGCTCGGTCTTGGCGCCTTCCCGCCCTTTGGCATGTTTATCTCCGAGTTCCTGACTTTTGTCGCCGGTGTTACCGCCGGTCCCATGTGGCTGGTCGTCGTGGTCGCCCTCGGTCTTACCGTGGCCATCTCCGCGCTCACCCGCATCGCACTCAAGTCGGTATTCGGCCATGCGCCCCAGGGCATGGGCAAGCATGAGGCCCCGGCGCTCATGCTTATCCCCGAAATCATCCTGGCCGTCATGATCTTGTGGTTTGGCATCGCCACCCCGCTGCCTCTCGTGCACGGTGTGGAGACTGCGACCGGCATCGTGCTCGAGCAGAGCACCGAGGAACTTCACGCGACGCCGATGTACCGCGCTGTGTTCGGTACCGAGACCGCTCAGAGCGAGGTGGAGTAACGAATGATTGAAACTGAGAACAAGGTGTACGCCCGTCGCTGCGAGAGCCATGTCGAGGCCCTGCGCCGCGCCGTTCCGGGCTGCATCGAGAAGGTCGAGTGGCAGTGCGAGGACCAGCTGACGATCACCGTCAAGCAGGACAAGCTGCCCGAGGCCGTCCACTACCTGTATTACGAGCGCTACGGCTGGATTCCCGTGATCATCGGCAATGATGAGCGCAGCCTGTGCGGCCGTTACGCCGTGTATTACGTCATCTCCATGGAGGGGGAGGATCCCGGCTGGGTGACCGTCCGCGCCGAGGTCGATCCCGCCAAGATGACGTTCCCGTCCGTGACGCCGTTCGTCCCCGCCTGCGTGTGGGGCGAGCGCGAGCTGCGCGATATGTTCGGCCTGATCCCCGAGGGTCTGCCCGATCGTCGTCGCCTGGTGCTGCCCGATGACTGGCCCAGCGGCCTGTACCCGCTGCGCAAGGACTCCATGGACTACCGCTTCCGTCCCGCTCCTGCGAGCGACATGGAAAACTACGAGTTCTTGGCCGATACCAAGGGCAAGGAGACCACACTCGTCCCCATGGGACCGCTGCACATTACCTCCGACGAGCCCGGCCACTTCCGCCTGTTCGTCGAGGGCGAGACGATCGTCGACGCCGACTATCGTCTGTTCTACGTGCACCGCGGCATGGAGAAGGTCGCCGAGACGCGCCTGAACTATGACGCCGTGACGTTCCTCGCCGACCGCATCTGCGGCATCTGCGGCTGCGCCCACTCGGTGGCCTATGCCGAGGCCGTCGAGCGCGCCCAGGGCATTCATGTCCCGCCGCGCGCCCAGTACATCCGTGCCATCATGCTTGAGGTCGAGCGTCTGCACTCGCATCTGCTCAACATTGGTCTGGCGTCGCACTACACGGGCTTCGACTCCGGCTTCCAGCAGTTCTTCCGCGTCCGCGAGAAGTCCATGGACCTGGCCGAGAAGCTCTCCGGTCACCGCAAGACCTACGGCCTCAACGTGATCGGCGGCGTGCGTCGCGACATTTTGGCTGAGCAGAAGCTCTCCACGCTCACGACCATCCATCAGCTGCGCTCCGAGGTTCAGGAGCTCGTCGACGTCTTGCTCTCCACGCCCAACTTCATTGAGCGTACGAGTGGCATCGGCATCTTGGACCGCAAGATCGCACGCGACTTCTCGCCGGTCGGCCCGCTCATGCGTGGCTCGGGCTATGCCCGCGACGTGCGCTTTGACCATCCCTTTGACGGCTACGCCGATCCGGACGTCCAAAAGATGCACGCCGCCACGGCCGACACCTGCGATGCCTTCGGCCGTACCGCCGTCCGCATCCAGGAGGTCTACGATTCGATCGACATGATCGAGACCATGCTCGAGAACTGCCCGTCGGGCCCCATCCTCACCACGGATTGGGAGTACACCCCGCACAAGTACGCCATCGGCGCCACCGAGGCGCCGCGCGGCGAGGACGTGCACTGGGCCATGCTCGGCAATAACCAGAAGTGCTACCGCTGGCGCGCCAAGGCCGCCACGTACAGCAACTGGCCGGTCCTGCGCTACATGTTCCGCGGCAACACCGTGGGCGACGCGGCGCTGATCGTCGGTTCGCTCGACCCGTGCTACTCCTGCACCGACCGCGTGACGGTGACCGATGTCGCCGCCAAGCGCGACCATGTGCTCGACAAGGAACAGTTCGAGAACGTCTGGCGCGACAAGTCGCCGCTTGCGGGCGAGGGCACCATGGCCGCTCCGCTCGATGAGGAGGCGCTCTAATATGCTGAAGCTTTGGAAGGTCAACGCCAAGGCCGGCGACGCGACGGTCAAGTACCCGTTTGCGCCGTTTCCCACCAATAAGGACATGCGCGGCAAGCCCGAGCACAACGCCGAGCTCTGCATCGCCTGCGGTGCCTGCGGCGTGGCGTGCCCGGCCGATGCCATTCGCATGGACACCGACCTTGCGGCCGATACCATTACCTGGTCGATCGACTACGGTCGCTGCATCTTTTGCGGCCGTTGCGAGGAAGCCTGCCCCATGGAGGCCATCAAGCTCACCGAGGAGTTTGAGCTGGCCGTCATGAGCAAGGACGACCTCACCAGCAAGAGCGTCTATACGCTCGAGCACTGCTCGCGTTGCGGCAAGCCGTTTGCCCCGCACAAGGAGATCGACTACGCCAAGCGCCTGCTGCAAAAGACTGGCGGCATGGAGGCCATCCAGGCCGCCCGTACCGTCGGTATGTGCCAGGAGTGCAAGCGCGAGCTCGATGCCCTGCGCGCCGCTTCGGCCGTAAAGACCGGCAACGCGCGCGGCATGGCTGCCAACGAGACGCTTGCGTCCGGTGAGCCCCAGGGCCCCGGCATGGAGTATCTGGGCGGCCACGGCGTGAACCCGGAGTATGTCGACCGCGAGCTCAACCCCGATGCGCCCGAGATCCCCGCCGGTCCGGCGCCGGTCGAGGGCATCATCATGGATTTTGAAACGAAGGAGGAGTAACCATGGCCGAACCCACGCTTTTGCCCGAGCGGCTTCAGTACCGCCCGACCAAGATCGAGCTCGACGAGAGCATCGAGAAGGCCAAGGCGACCCTTCTTAAGAAGATCAAGCGCTCGGTGTACGTCTACCGTGTCGACTGCGGCGGCTGCAACGGCTGCGAGATCGAGATCTTCGGTTCCATCACGCCCGTCTTCGACGTCGAGCGCTTTGGCATCAAGGTCGTGCCCTCGCCCCGTCACGCCGATGTGCTGCTGTACACCGGCGCCGTGACGCGTGCCATGCGCATGCCGGCCCTGCGCGCCTTTGAGGCCGCACCCGATCCCAAGATCGTGGTGTCCTATGGCGCGTGCGGCTGCACCGGCGGCATCTTCTACGACAACTACTGCGTCTGGGGCGGCACGGACAAGATTCTGCCGGTCGATGTCTACATCCCCGGCTGCCCGCCCAGCCCCGCGCAGACCGTCTACGGCTTTGCCATGGCGCTCGGTCTGCTTGACCAAAAGCTCCATGCCGAGACCACGGTGGAGGCCGCCGGCGAGCAGGCCGATATCCTGCACCCCGGCGTGCCGTACAAGCTGCGCGTTGCCATCGAGCGCGAGGCTCGCGCCATGAGCGGCTACCGTTACGGCCGCGACCTGGCCAACGAGTTTATGGACACCCTCGAGGGCGCGCCCAAGGGCGATATCCGCGGTGCCATGGCGCTGCTCATCGACAAGCAGGACGATCCGCGTCGCGTCGAGGTGTACTCGGCGCTGCAGGATCTTGTGCTGGCCGGAGGTCGCTAGATGGAGCTCACGGACCGCTCTGGTTACTTTGCGGGTCCCGGCATGCTCGGCGGCTCCTTTGGCGATGCCTCGCGCGCAAGCGACGAGGCCGCCGAGGGCGTCGCCGACCCCTGCCTGGGTCATGCGCCCGACCAGGTGGTCTTTTACGAGCTCACGCGTAAGTTTGTGGAGACCGAGGAAGACGTTCCCCAGGAGGCCTGCGACGTGCTGTACTACACGCTCGCCGTGGGCCACCATACCGGCGTGCTCGACTGCTTTGAGCCGCGCCTGTCGGTGCCGGTGAACGTGTTCTATACGCTTATCGACGCGCTGCCGGAGGGGGAGGCCAAGACCAAGTTCGAGGCCATCCGCTCCTTTGGCGAGTGCCAGCTCGACAAGGCGGCGGTGCCGTCACTGCTCGAGGCCTGCGATGCACTGCTCGACGAGCGCGGTTTTCGCGGTTCTGCCAAGGCCGGCATCTCGGTGTTCGATGACGACTTTGGCCTGCATGCCCAGCAGGTCGCGTTCTTAATGAAGTTCCGCGATCTGGTGGAGCGCGTGCGCGATGTGTCGGGCGTGTATCTGACGGGGAGGTTGCAGTAATGGGTCGCGTTGTGGATGGTCGTGTGAACGGCGCCCCGTTTGCGGGTATCGTGCTCACGGCGGGAAGCGTGCTGCGTGCGGATGATGCCGCCGGCCCCGTGCTCTCCAAAAAGATGGAGGACGCGCCCATCGCCGGTTGGTACACCATCGACGGCGGGCAAACGCCCGAGGACGACATCATCGAGGTCAAGCGCGAGCGTCCGCCGCGTTTGGTTTTGGTCGATGCCGCCGACATGGCGCTGCCCGTCGGCGCCATCCGCTTGCTCGACAAACGTGACGTGGCCTGCAAGTCGATGTTCACCACGCATTCGCTCCCTTTGTCGATTCTGATCGAGGAAATCGAGCAATCGTGCGAAGATATCGTCTTCATAGGGATTCAGCCGGGCGACACGGAGTTCTACAACCCCATGTCCCCGGAAGTCTTTGACGCCGTCGACGCCGTGTACGACGCCGTGGCCGCCAACCACTTTTCCCACTTTGTCCGCTTGGGGCAAGAGCAATAGGAGCGCTTGTCCCCGCTGATTAGGAAAGAAGTGATTGACATGGTAGATTCCAAGGCGGAGTACCCCGCTCCCGATTGCCTGGCGCCTGCCGCGATCGAGGCCAAGACCGAGACCGCCGGCGTGACCAAGGCCAACCTGCCGGTCGCAAAGGCCTTTCTGTTGGCAATGTTCGCCGGTGCGTTCATCGCCTTCGGCGGCCTGTTCTTTACCGTGTTCTTGAGCGATAGCACGCTGGGCTGGGGCGCCCAGCGCGTCGTGGGCGGCCTGTGCTTTTGCCTGGGCCTGGTGCTGGTGCTGGTGTGCGGCGCCGAGCTGTTTACCGGCAATTCGCTTATGGTCTGCGCACTCAAGAGCAAAAAGATCACCCTGGTCCAGATGCTCAAGGCTTGGGTCGTCGTATGGGTCGGTAACTTTGTCGGTGCCCTGTTCATCGTCTTTTTGGTGTACATGGCCGGCATTTACAAGCTCAACGGCGAGGCGGTCGCCAATTCCATGGTGAGCGTCGCCGCCGGCAAGGTGACGATCGACTGGGTGACGATCTTCTTCCGCGGCATCCTGTGCAACATCTTTGTGTGCCTGGCCGTGTGGATCGGTACCGCCGGCAAGACTGTGGTCGATAAGGTTGTGGGCATTCTGCTGCCCATCGCCGCCTTTGTGGCCTGCGGTTTTGAGCACTGCGTCGCCAACATGTACTTTTTGCCCATGGGTGCCGTGATGCACGCGTGCGGCTATGGTGCCGACGTCGCCGGCGCCGATGCGCTCAACGCCGCGGGCATTGCGTTTAACCTGTCCGCCGCCACGCTGGGCAACATCGTGGGCGGTGCGGTTCTGGTCGCGCTCGGCTACTGGTTTATCTACGCTAAGAAGTCCGAGGCGTAATAAGCCGGAATGACGTACGGGCCTCCCGAGGGTGTTTGCCTTTTGGGAGGCTCTTCGTGTCTTGCTGCGGTGGATGCTGCGGGCTATGCGTCGCGGCAGCTGGTGGCAGAGCTGTGGTGCGGTGGGGTTTGAACCCCTGAGCTGGAAGGAATAATCGAGATGGCATCGAGAGCTATGCATGACGGTCGCTCCGTGGTGACGACATGCGGGGGATGCTATGCCGATTGCGCCTTTGCGGCCCATGTTGAGGGTGGGCGTGTGGTGGCCGAGTTGCCGGTTGTGGGGCATCCGTGCGCGGCGCGTGCCCTGTGCGCCCGCGGACGCCATCGCCTGGCAATGCCGTTTGACGAGCGCGACCGCATCGTGCACCCCATGCGTCGCCGCCAGGATGGCTCGGGGTTCGATGCGATTTCCTGGGATGAGGCGTTTGCGCAGATCGCTGCGCGCCTTGGGGGGATTGTTGACGGGCATGGTCCGCGCGCGCTGGGCATGACGCTCGGCGTGCCCTCGTTCGACCGCTACTGGGCGTGTCGTTTTATGCATGTGCTGGGCTCGCCCAACGTATACGGTGCAGACGGTGCCTGCGAGGTAAGCCGACTTACCGGTTGGGAGCACAGCCTGGGCTATAGTCCCGCCTCCGACCTGGCGCATACCGATTGCATCATGTACCTAGGGCGTTCACTGGTGGATTCGTCGACGACGGGGGCCGTTGATGCGCTCAACGATGCGCGCCGGCGTGGGGCGAAGATCATCGTGGTCGACCCGCGGCGCAGTGGCTCTGCGGCGCTTGCCGACCGCTGGTTGCGCGTGCGCCCGGGCTGCGACTTGGCGCTGCTGTTGGGTATTGTCCACGTGTTGATTGCCGAGGACCTGTACGATCACGAGTTCGTGACCCGCTATACCACGGGTTTTGACGAGTTGGCGCAGGCGGCCGCTGTTTGGACGCCCGAGTGGGCTGAGTCGATGTGCGACGTGCCGGCCGCAGAGATCGCCGCCACGGCGCGTGATTTGGCTGCCGCCGCGCCTGCTGCCGTGGTGGACGCCGGTTTTCATGGCGGCATCGGAATCGCGTATGCCAACAGTACCCAGACGGCGCGAGCTATCTGCATGGTTGATGTGCTGCTGGGCTGTATTGGACATGCGGGCGGCGCGCTCAACCCATCCACGCCGCTTGTGTTGGGCGATCTCGATCCCGCACGCTTTGCGACGCCGCCGGTGCCTCGCGGGCCCAAGCTGGGGTCCGAGCGCTATCCACTGGTCGATCCGGTGCGCGGCCTGTGCACGACCATCGGCCAGTCGATTCTTGCCGGCGATTTGCGCGGGCTCATCGTCTATGCCAGTAACCCCGGTGCGGGCTATGGCAATGCACAGGCTTGGCTGGGTATTTTGCAGAAGCTCGACTTGCTCGTGACGATTGATATTCGCTGGTCCGAGACGGCGCGTGCTTCTGACTTCGTGCTGCCCGACGTGACGTATCTCGAGGCCGACCGCGGCGTGGGCACGGTCGTGGGCGTCAACGATTCGCGGGTGTTCTACCGCAACGCCGTGCTGCCCGTGCAGCATGACGACACGCGTCCCGGTCGGGAGATTTTTGCCGGTCTGGCACAGGCGTGTGGTGTGGGCGAGTACTTCCAGTTTACGTCTGACGATCTGGCGGCTGCCCAGGTGGCGCCTTTTGGAATCAATCTGGACGAGCTCAAGGAGCGCGGCTGGGCCGACACGGCTGTTGCGTTGCCGTCGCGTACGGGCGAGCCGGCGATTCCCTTGGATGGCGGCAAAATTGCGCTGGCAAGCGACGTATGGGAACGAGCCGGCCTGGGTCGTGTGCCCAACTGGATCGCGCCCATGGTGGAGCCCGGCCCGGGGATGTTTCGTCTCATTAGCGGCAACCGTCCCTTTGAGTCGCACACTTCGCGAAGGCTTGCGGCCCAAGGTGCCGCCGAGGCTGGATCGGACCTGGATGCCGTGCAGATGAATGCCGATGCCGCTGCGCGCATGGGTATTGCCGACGGCGAGATCGTCGAACTCGTGAGCGATATGGGCCGCGACCGCGTGCGCGTGGAGACGACGCCGTATCTGCATCCGGCGTGCATCTTTACGTCGGCCGCCCCCGGTGGGCGTTCGTTTGGCGCCGATGCCGGTGGCGCTCAGGCCTTGGGCGTGGGCCCGCTCGACCATACACCTTTGCGCTGGGACCCGTTGACGGGCGCCGCGCTCACCCAGGAAAACGCCGTTCGCGTGGAAAAGATCGCGGCGCGCGAGGATAATAACGAGTAATTGACTCAGCTGATGTATTCGACTGATCCACGTTTCTTTTGAAAGGCCGCACATGAGCGATAGCCAGAACATGTCCGATGAGGTACGCGCCCGCCTGCGCGCCATTCCTTCCGTCAACGAGCTGCTTGCCGAGTGGCCGGTGGTGAAGGCGACAGGGGAGACCTGCGACGCGGTGGTCCATGCTGCCGTGACGGCTGAGCTCGACGAGGAGCGCGCCGCAATTCGTGCCGGTGCCGCCCCGCGCTCTAAGCGCGACCTGGCTTCGGCCATCGAGTGGCGTGCGCACCGCTCCGCGTTGCTGAGCCTGCGTCCCGCCGTCAACGCCACGGGTGTTGTTATCCATACCAACCTGGGTCGAGCCCCGCTCGCGGAGTCGGCCGCCAAGGCCGTGGCCGAGGTCGCGCGCGGCTACAGCACGCTCGAGTACAGCGTGGACACCTGCTCGCGCGGGTCGCGCAAGGAACATGCCGCGCAGCTCATCCGCTCGCTTACCGGTGCCGAGGACGCGCTGGTCGTTAATAATAACGCGGCTGCCGTGCTGTTGGTGCTGGCGACCCATGCCGCAGGCAAGGAGGTCATCGTCAGCCGCGGCGAGCTTGTCGAGATCGGCGGCAGTTTCCGTATCCCCGATGTTATGGAGGCCTCGGGTGCCAAGCTCGTTGAGGTCGGGGCCACCAACCGCACGCATTTGAGCGACTACGAGCGCGCCATTACGCCCGATACGGCAATGATCCTCAAGGTCCATCCTTCCAACTATCGCATCGAGGGTTTTCACGAGGAGGTGGGTTCTCGGGAGCTTGCGGCGCTTGCTCACAAGCATGGCCTGCTGTTCTACGAGGACCAGGGGTCGGGCGCGCTGTTGCCCGACGACATCTTGGTGCGCGGAGGCGAAGAAACCACGCCGGCTTCGGTCGCGGCGGGGCTCGATATCGTGTCATGCTCGGGCGATAAGCTGCTCGGTGCCGCACAGGCGGGCATTATCATGGGCCGTCGCGATCTGGTCCAGGCTTGCGGGTCGCATCCGCTTATGCGTGCCCTGCGCCCGGGCAAGCTCGCACTGGCTGCGCTCGAGGCTACACTGCGCATTTATATGGATGGGGCGGATGTGGCCCATCGCGAGGTGCCGGTGCTCAACATGCTCACGCTTCCGCAGGCTCATCTGGAGCGTCGCGCACGCAAGCTGCGCGAGCTGATGGTGGCAGGCCTCGATAAGGCGGGTCGCCCGTGCGCCGTTCAGGTGGAGATCGTCGAAGAGTCGTCGACTCCCGGCGGCGGCTCGCTGCCTACCGTCGAGTTGCCCACGATGTGCGTGGCCGTCTGCCCGGTCGACGGGCGCCTGTCCGTCGACGCGCTCAAGCGCTCGCTCGTTCAAGACTTCGATACGCCGGTCGTCACGCGCGCCTCGCACGACCGCATTCTGTTTGATGTGCGCACGCTCGTAGGCGACCGCGATATCGAGACGGCGGCATCGACGCTCGTCGCGTGCGTTGAGAAGGCGATTGCTCGATGAGTGAGGTTCAAGTGCTGGTGGAGTGTCCCGTTATCGTTGGCACGGCGGGTCATGTCGACCACGGTAAGTCGGCGCTCATCGAGGCGCTGACGGGTAAAAACCCCGACCGTCTGGAGGTTGAGCGCCGTCGCGGCATGACGGTGGAGCTTGGCTTTGGCGAGCTGGCGCTGCCGAGTGGCAAGATCGTTGGTCTGGTCGACGTGCCGGGCCATGCGCATTACTTGCGCGCCATGGTGCAGGGTGCCACGGGTATCGACGTCGCCGTGCTGGTGGTATCGGCCGTTGAGGGCGTAATGCCGCAGACGCGTGAGCACGTGCATGTACTGGAGTTGCTGGGTGTCACGCATATGGTGGTGGCGCTGACCATGCGCGATCTGGCCGATGCCGAGATGACCGAGCTTGCCGAGCTCGATGTCGATGACTTTTTGTTGGGTACCGTGTTTGCGGGCGCGCCGATTGTGCCCGTGTCGTCTAAGACGGGCGAGGGGATCGACGGGCTCCTTGCGGTGCTCGACGAGCAGGTAAGTGCCTGCTGGGATTCCTGTCGCGAGCGTGCCGAGCGTGGCGATGCCGCGCCGCGCCTGCCGATTGACCGCTGCTTTACGATCAAGGGCGTCGGCACTGTCGTGACGGGAACGCTGCACGATGCGCCCGTTGCGGTGGGTGACGAGCTGATGGCTTTACCGTCGCGTACGGTCTGTCGTGTGCGCGGGATTCAGGTGCATGGCGATACGCCGCGCGCGCTGCCTGGGCAACGCGTGGCGCTCAACCTGGTAGGTGACGGTGTCGCGGCACTTGACCGTGGCGAGATGCTCGGCGTGGCGGACCGCTTTGGTCAGACGTTGCGCTTTATGATGACGTTCACCTACCTGGGTCGCGAGGGCGCCAAGCCGCGCGTGCTCGAGTCGGGCGCGCGCGTGCATGTGATGGCCGGCACGGCCGAGGTTGTCGGCCGCATCATGCTTTTGGAGGGCGAGGCCCCCATGGCGGTGGGCGAGACCCGTACCGTACAGGTGCGCTTGGAGGAGCCGCTGCCGCTGCGCGCTGGAGACCACGCCGTGGTGCTGTCGTATTCGCCCGTTATGCTCATTGGCGGCGGGCGCGTACTGCTTTCGCGCTGCCGTCGCTCGCGCGAGCTTTCGGCGGGGGAGCGCACGCTGCTTGCGGCGCTTGAGGCCGGCGATGCCGTCGCTGGTGTGGATGCGTGGCTGGCGCTGCAGGCGTTGCCGGTCGTGGTTGCCGACGTTGCCGCAGCGCTAGATCTTGTTTCCGTTGAGGCCGACGCCGCGCTGAACGAGCTGGTGGCGCGAGGTGTTGTTTACAAGCTTGCCGGCTCGGGCGATGCGCTGTATGTGAATGCCGCCGTGCTCGACGCCGCGATGGATGCACTGGCAGCGACCCTGTCCGCCATGCACGCGGCTGCCCCCAAGGAGACGGGCTTTACGCCCGGCGCCGTTGCCCATGCTGCGTGGTCTGCCGCTGATGATGGCGTTGCCGCGGCTCTGATTGCCGAGGGCTGCTCGCGTGGCGTGTGCGCCGCCGAGGGCGCCGAGGTATTCGATCCGCATTCGGCCGCCGCGGCGGCACGCGTGGTTCGCGAAGCCTGCGAACGTATCGTTGCCTTGCTGGACGAAGCCGGCCTCGATGCACCGACGTTGCCCGAGGTGGGCGAGCAACTGCAGCTCGATCGCGACACCATGACGCGTGCCCTGCGCGAGCTTTCGCTCAACCGCTCGATCGTTAAGGTCGAGCGCGACGTTGCCCTGTCCGCTGCCGCCGAGGCCCATGCGCGCGAGCTTGTTGCCGCTGCCATTGAGGCAGCCGGCGGCGCTGCCACCACGAGCGTGCTGCGCGAGGCCCTGGGTGTGTCGCGCAAACGTGCCATCAGCATCTTGGAACACCTGGATGCCGTGCGCTTTACGGTGCTCGACAAAGACGCCGGCGGCCTGAGGTCCCTGCGCTAGATCGGCCGCCCCGCCCCACCTCCTCAGTTGCGGTGAAATAGTTCCTATTTGGAGGCTTTGGCAGCAAATACAGGAACTATTCCACCGCAACTTCTTGCTCGTCTTTTTGGGATGGAGCCGTTTCGGTTTGGTAAAATACCGCCGCACTTGGGAACGGATGGGCTCCGGTGGGCTCCGCGGTCCTCAAAACCGTTGCGAGACGTGCAAAACGTCTTGGATGTGTTCGATTCACATACGTTCCCGCCATACGCTACCAGCGCTTTTGTGCTCGCGGTCTTGCTGCGTGCCGCAAAGGCGCTGTTTTGTTTTTGTACGAGCTTTTCGTAGCGCCGTTATTTCGGCGGCTGTATTTAGCTTCGTGCGCTGGATTTTGAACGTGCCGATGGAGGTGTTTTGCCGTATGACTACCGTAAGACGTACCGATCTTTCTTGTGTCGTCCAGGCGGGCGGGTTGTCGTCGCGCATGGGCTGCGATAAGGCGCGCATGGCGTTTTGCGGCGAGCCGCTCATCGAGCGCGTGCTGGGTCGGCTGGCGCCAGTTGCCGGCGAGTTGGTCGTGACGACGTCGCGTCCCAGCGAGCTTGCCTACCTTGAGGAGCGCACGTTTGGCGGCCTGGTGCCGCGTGTGGTGGCGGACCTTGAAGGCTCTGCGGGCGCCATGCGCGGCATCGCGAGTTCGCTGACTGCGGCCCGGCTGCCTCTCGTTGCTATCGTCGCCTGCGATATGCCGTTTGTCTCGCCGGAACTCATCGGCGCGCTTGCCGGTCATGTTGAGGCCGAGGCGCTCGATGTGTGCGTGCCGCGTGAGGAGCGGGGGATTGAGCCGCTTTGCGCCGTCTGGCGCCGTGACGCGTGTGCGCCGGTTGCCCATGAGCTGCTTGCCTGCGACCGCCAGCGCATTCGCTGCCTGATCAATCGCGTTCAGGCCGGTTATATGGATGAGCCGCAGATCGTTAAGGCCGCGGGTTCGACGCTCTGCTTCGAGAACGTCAATACGCCCGAGGAGTTTGCGGCGGCCGAGTTGCTCGCCTAGACGATTGGAGTTGCCATGTCTCACGATATTTGTCCCGACACGGGAGAACCTTGCACTTGCGATGGGTCCGAGCCTTGCACCTGCGGCCGCGGCGGCTGTGGACATACGGCCGAGGAAGAGGCAGCGGCGGCTGCGTATCGCGATGCACACCGCGAAGGCCCGTCCGGTGATGCTCTCGACCATGAACGCAAGATCATCGTTTCGTTCGATAGCACCTTCGATGTGATGGAATGCGAGCAGCTGTGCCTTGCCGCCGGTGTGCCCGGGCGCATCATGCCGCTGCCCGGCTCCATCACCGCCGGCTGCGGGCTGTGCTGGGCCATGCCGTTCTCGGGCGATGCACTCGCCGCCTTCCGCGCTGCCACCGAAGGCCGCATAACCCCCGCCGACTATCATCAGCTCGTCCTCTAACCGTCAGCACCACCATAAAGGTGCCTGTCCCCAATGTGGTGGTTTGGAACACGTGGACGAAACAGGTTTGAAACACGGGTTTTGCATGTCAGGCACTCAAAAACGCTTCTACCTGCATCGTAATCAAAACGAAACATCCGCTCGTCGGCTTATGCGAAACTTTGCCGCAACAGTGCGATATTATCCATACACGATAAAGCTCGCGGCGCATGGGGTGCCGCGACCAACATTTTCGTTTCCCATCATTGGAGGAAGCATGAGCTACACGCAGAAAGTTCTCGAAGAGCTCAAGGCCCGCTATCCCGAGCAGCCTGAGTTCATCCAGGCCGCGACCGAGATCCTCGGCACCATCCAGCCGGCGCTCGACGCCCACCCCGAGTACGAGGAGGCCGCCCTGCTGGAGCGCCTCGTCGAGCCCGAGCGCATCGTCATGTTCCGTGTTCCCTGGGTCGACGACCAGGGCAAGGTTCAGGTCAACCGCGGTTACCGTGTCGAGTTCAACTCTGCCATTGGACCCTACAAGGGCGGCCTGCGCTTTAACCCGACGGTCACCCTGGGTATGCTCAAGTTCCTGGGTCTGGAGCAGATCCTCAAGAACAGCCTGACCACCCTTCCCATGGGCGGCGGCAAGGGCGGCTCCGACTTTGACCCCAAGGGCAAGTCCAACAACGAGATCATGCACTTCTGCCAGTCCTTCATGACCGAGCTCTATCGCCACATCGGCCCCAACACCGACGTTCCCGCCGGCGACCTGGGCGTTGGCGGCCGCGAGGTTGCCTACCTGTTCGGTCAGTACAAGCGCCTGACCAACGAGTGGACCGGCGTCCTTACCGGCAAGGGCCTCTCCTTTGGCGGCTCGCTTGCCCGTACCGAGGCCACCGGCTACGGCCTGGCCTACTTTGTGGACGAGTACCTCAAGAGCCGCGGCGACTCCTTCGAGGGCAAGAACGTCGTCGTTCACGGCTCCGGTAACGTCGCCATCTACGCCGTCCAGAAGGTCTCCCAGCTCGGCGGCAAGGTGCTGGCCTGCTCCGATACTCACGGCTGGGTCGAGGATCCCGACGGCATCGACTACACCGTGCTCGAGCACGTCTACAACAAGAAGCGCTCCGGCCACGACAAGGGCGTTACGCTCGCTATGTACGTTGACGAGAAGCCCAACGCCGTGTGGCACGAGGGCGACGGCCGTGGCGTTTGGCAGCTGCCCTGCGACATCGCGCTGCCCTGCGCTCGCGAGAACACGCTGCTGCTCGAGGACGCCCAGGCGCTCGTCGCCAACGGCTGCAAGGTGGTCGGCGAGGGCGCGAACATGCCCACGACCATCGAGGCCACGACTTACTTCCAGGAGAACGGCGTTGCCTTTATGCCCGGTAAGGCTGCCAACGCCGGCGGCGTGCTCGTGTCCGGCCTGGAGATGAGCCAGAACGCTGAGCACCTGTCCTGGACCTTCGAGGAGGTCGACGGCAAGCTCGAGCAGCTCATGCGCGGCATGTTCCACAACGTGGACGACACCGCCAAGGAGTACGGCCAGGAGGGCAACTTTGTCATGGGCGCTAACATCGCCGGCTTCCTGAAGGTCGCCGACGCTATGCTCGCCCAGGGCGTCTGCTAAATCTTCGCTCGACATAGCATCGCAGAAGGCTCCCAGTCATCTTGGCTGGGAGCCTTTTTTGATCCGTTGGGGACGGAGGAAAACGGATCATTATGTCTCGGCCCTCTGCCGGCCGCCCCTTAAGTTGCGGTGAAATACGGACTGTTGGGCGCCCTAAGCCCGACAAACAGTCCGTATTTCACCGCAAGTTATGGATGGGAGGGAGGTTTTTGTGCTGTGGAAGGTCGCGGCCCTTCGTTTGGTACACTTAAAAGTACTGGACAAGTGAAGAGATGGGGGAGAACGTGCTCAAGTTCGGTACCTACGTCCGTGTTGGAAGCGCGGCCGAAGCCTATGAGCTCTTACAGAAGAACCGCAACAACAAGATTGTGGGCGGCGGCATCTGGATGCGCCTGGGCTCGCGTCGCGTGGCGACGGCGATTGACCTTTCGGCCTGCGGACTCGATCAGATCGAGGAGACCGAGACCGAGTTTCGCATCGGAGCCATGTGCACCCTGCGCCAGCTCGAGCGCCATGTCGAGCTCAACGCGCTTGTCAACAATGTCTTTGAGTTCGCCGTCCACGATATCGTGGGCGTGCAGCTGCGCAATACCGCCACGGTGGGCGGCAGCATCTACGGCCGCTTTGGCTTCTCGGACGTGCTCTCGGCTTTCCTGGCGCTCGATTCCTATGTTGAGCTGACGGGCGCCGGTCGCGTGCCGCTCGCCGAGTTTGTTGACATGGGTTACGTGCGCGACGTGATCGAGCACATCGTGGTCGTCAAGCACGATTACCGTGCGAGCTACGAGGCCGTGCGCAAGGCCGCGACCGACTTTCCCTCGCTGAACGTTACCGCTGCCTGGTGGAACAACAGCTGGCATGTCACTGTGGGTGCCCGCCCGCTGCGCGCGACCCTGCTGCAGGGCGAGGCGTGCGGCCTTACCGCCGAGCAGCCTTACGAGGACGAGCTTCGCGCCCTGGCCGCGTCCGTACGCGCGCTGAGCTATGGCACCAACCTGTGGGGCTCGGCCGACTACCGCCGTCGCATCTCGGCCCCGCTGGCGATTCATGCTGTGCGTCGCGCTGCCGGCATCGAGCTTTCGGCCGCGCTTGCCCGCGAGCTCGAGACCGTGCAAGTGCCAAAGTTTGCCACGGACGAGTATTCCTGCCGCCGCGTGCCCGGCGTCGATTCTAACGAGGTGCGCTAATGGCTGCCAAACTCATCGATCTTTCCTTTACGCTCAACGGCCGCAAGGTCAAGGTTCAAATTGCTCCTGACACCATGCTCTTTTCGCTTTTGCGTGAGCAGGGCTGCGCGTCGGTGCGCTGCGCCTGCGAAACCACCAACTGCGGTCTGTGCACGGTGTGGCTCGACGGCGACCCGGTGCTGAGCTGCTCGGTTCCTGCCGCCCGTGTTGAGGGCCGCTCCATTACCACGCTCGAGGGCCTCAAGGCCGAGTCCGAGGCACTGGCCCGTGCGATGGCTGCCGAAGGCGCCGAGCAGTGCGGTTTTTGCGCCCCCGGTCTTATCATGAACGTGCTGGCGCTCGCCCGCGCCGCCAAGGAGGACCCGAGCCTCGTCGCCACACGCGAAGAGCTCTCGCGCCAGCTCGCCGGTAACCTCTGCCGCTGCAGCGGCTACGAGAGCCAGCTGCGCGCCATCGTGCGCTTCCTCAACGAGTCCGGCGTGCAGGTGGGCTTTGAGATGCCCGAGCTGCCCGTCAACGACACGAGCTCCGACGGTGTCGCGTACAAGCAGATTACCCACAAGCAGCCCAAGAAGGATTCGAAGGCGCTGCTCGAGGGCCGTCCCGTCTACACGGGCGACCTGGTGCCCGCCGGCGCCCTGATTGTCAAGCTCAAGCGCAGCCCGTATGCGCGCGCCAAGATCCGCTCCATCGATACATCGCGCGCCCTGAAGGTGCCCGGCGTGGTGGGCGTCTACACCTACGAGGACGTGCCCAAGCGCCGCTTTACCATCGCCGGCCAGAGCTATCCGCAACCGAGTCCCTACGACCGCCTGATCCTCGAGAACCTCGTCCGTTACCAAAACGAAGAGGTGGCGATCGTCGCCGCCGAGACCGAGGAGGCCGCCGACAAGGCGCTCAAGCTCATCAAGGTCGACTACGAGGTGCTCGAGCCCCTGCTCGACTTTACCCAGGCGCTCGATAACGACATCGTGGTCCACCCCGAGGGCGACGTGACCTTTATGTTCCCGCAGGGCGGCGACGTTGCTCGCAACCTGGTGTGCAGCGGTACCAGCGATTTTGGCGACCTCGACGAGGCATTCGCCCAGAGCGACATCGTCTTTGAGCGCACCTACACGAGCCAGGCCACGCAGACCGCGCCCATGGAGACCTTCCGCGCCTTCGCAACGACCGATGCGTTCGGCCGCATCTCGGTGACCACCTCGACGCAGGTGCCCTTCCACGTGCGCCGCATGGTCGCGCAGTCGCTCGACATTCCGCAGTCACAGGTGCAGGTCATTAAGCCGCGCATCGGTGGCGGCTTTGGCTCCAAGCAGACGGGCTGCTGCGAGATCTTCGTGGCGTTCGTGACGCAGCAGACCGGCCGTCCGAGCTATTGCTGCTACACCCGCGAGGAGACCATCACTGCGGGCAACTCGCGCCACCAGATGCAGATGACCGTTAAGCTGGGCGCCATGAACGACGGCACCATCACGGCCATCGACCTGCATACGCTGTCCAACGCCGGTGCTTATGGCGAGCATGCTACCACGACGATCGGCCTTTCGGGCCACAAGAGCCTGCCCATCTACAACCACGTGAAGGCGAGCCGCTTTAGCTGGGACGCCGTCTACACCAATACCAACCGTGGCGGCGCGTATCGCGGCTACGGCGCCACCCAGGGCCAGTTTGCCGTGGAGAGCGCCGTCAACGAGCTCGCCGACATGCTGCACATGGACCCTGCCGACCTGCGCCTTAAGAACATCGTGCGCGAGGGCGAGGTCATGCCGCAGTACTACAACGAGAAGCTCAACGCCTGCGCGCTCGACCGCTGCCTGCTGCGCGCGATGGACATGATCGGTTGGCGCGACAAGCCGCTAGCTGTTGACCTGGGCGACCGCGTGCGCGCTCTGGGCTGTGCGCTCACCATGCAGGGCTCGGGCATCTCCAACGTGGATATCGCCGGCATCGACATGCGCCTGGAAGAGGACGGCTTTATTACGCTTTCGACCGGCGCTACCGATAACGGCATGGGTGTCGACACAATCCTGGCGCAGATTGCCGCCGAGGAGCTGGGCGTGGAGAGCTCGCTGATCGTGGTGCGTGGCGTGGACACCGACGTGTCGCCGTTCGACGCCGGCTCGTACGCGAGCTCGGGTACGTACGTGACGGGACTTGCCGCCAAGAACGCCGCGACCGAGCTGCGTGAGAAGATCTGCGCCAAGGCCGCCCAGATGTGGGACGTGGATGCCGCCGAGGTGGTCTTCGATGGCCAGTACGTGCGTCTGTCCGACGAGCGTGCCGCGCGCGAGCAGAACCGCTACCTCACGCTGCGCGACTTTGCCAACCTGTGCGTCAAGAACATCGCGGGCGGCGACGCGCTCACCTCGCATGCCTCCGCCTGCCTGCCCGTTTCGCCTCCGCCGTTTATGGCAGGCATTGCCGAGGTCGAGGTCGACAAGGCCACCGGCAAGGTGACCGTGGTGGACTACGCGGCGGCTGTGGACTGCGGCACCGTTATTAACGAGGCACTCGCGCGCGTCCAGGCCGAGGGCGGCATTGCCCAGGGTATTGGTCACGCGCTCTACGAGATTGTCGAGCACGATGACCGCGGCCGTCTGCGCACCGGCAACTTTATGAGCTACAAGCTGCCCACGCGCCTGGATATCGGCAGCATTCGCGTGGCCTTTGAGCCGAGCTATGAGCCGACGGGCCCGTTTGGCGCCAAATCGATCGGCGAGGTCGTCATCAACACGCCGCTCGCCGCCGTTGCCTCGGCCGTGGCGCACGCCACCGGCCATCAGGTTCGCTCGCTGCCGATCACGCCCGAGAAGGCCCTGCTGGGGGAGTAGCGGGTCAGCGAACAAATCGTAATTGGCGGGGCGGGGCAACTCGCCCCGCCTTTTGCACTCGTGGTGAGGTCGTGAGCCTGTAAAAGGTGTGCGTGCGCTTGCCGCTCGTATCTGCTATCATTCCTAGTCTGTGCGCTCATGCGGGCGTGGCGGAATTGGTAGACGCGCCAGATTTAGGTTCTGGTGGGATTCCCGTGAAGGTTCGAGTCCTTTCGCCCGCACCAACGCACCCGCGTCGGTTTATGCCCTCGCGACGCTTGTTGCATAAAGGTACCAGCACCTCAGATAAGCTGGGCAGTATGAGGAGGAACGTGTTGAACATCACCGCTTCTGACGTCAAGGACGCCAAGCTCACCGCTACGGTCACCATCCCGGCCGCCGACGTCGACGCCGCGATCAAGAAGGCCTACAAGGAGACCGCCAAGAAGTACCGCTTCCCGGGCTTCCGCGCCGGTAAGGCCCCCCGTCCGGTCATCGACTCCGCTCTTGGCGCCGAGGCTACCCTCGCTCAGGCCACCAACGACCTGATCGCCGCCAACGAGCCCGCCGTGCTCAACGAGCTGGACATCGTCCCCACCAAGAGCGGTGACTACAAGGAGCTCGACCTCGCCAAGGATCACGAGGACTACACCTACACCGTCGAGTTCTCCCTGCGTCCCGCCGCTGAGCTCTCCTCCTTCGACGCCGTCGAGATCGAGATGCCCCCCGCGGAGGTCACCGAGTCCGAGATCAACAACCAGGTCGAGATGCTCCTCAACTACCGTGCCACCTTCGAGGACGTCGAGGGTCGCGCTGTCGAGGCCGAGGACTACGTTACCGTCGACCTCAAGGCCATCGAGAACGCCGACAACTTTGCCGCCGAGGGCCGCATGCTCATCGCCGGTAGCGACAGCAACCCCAAGGAGTTCAACGAGGCCCTGATCGGCGCCAACGTTGACGACGTCAAGTCCGTCACCTGGACCGACGAGGCCGAGGAGGGCGAGGAGGCCGAGACCCACACCGTCGAGGTCACCGTTAAGGGCATCAAGGTCCGCAACACCCCCGAGCTCACCGACGAGCTCGTCAAGTCCGACTTTGGCTTCGACAGCATCGACGCTATGCGCGACGCCATCAAGCTCGAGATCGAGCAGGACAAGGCTTCCCGTCTCCCGGCCGAGAAGGAGAACCGTTGCGTCTCCGCTCTCGCCGAGCGTCTGCAGCTCGACGAGATGGACGCCGACTACGAGCAGTCCGTCTTTGAGGAGCTTGGCCAGAACTTCCTGTCCAACCTCGCTGCCCGCGGCATGACCCTGGACACCTGGCTGCCCGCTTCCGGCCTGACCATGGAGCAGTTCATCGGCGACCTGCACAAGCAGGCCAACGATGTTGCCCGTGAGTCCCTGGCTCTGGACGCCCTCGCCCGCGAGCTCAAGATCGAGGTCACCGAGGACGACATCAACGCCGAGTTCGAGAAGGCCGGCGTCAAGGACGTCGAGGCTTCCAAGGCCGAGTTCATCGCCGATGGCCGCATGCCTGCCGTCCGTGAGTCCATCCGTCGCTCCAAGGCTGTCGACCACCTGGTCGAGAACGCCAAGGTGACCGAGGTCGACGAGACCGCCAAGGACGCCGAGTAATTCTCGCCACCTTGCCCGCGAGCGCATGCGTGTGCCCGTGATGGGGTAAAGTTATACACCGGTTATCCGGTTGCTTCGTACGGTGCCAGCCAATGCATAGCATGCGGGCACCGTACGTTTATCTAGAACCAATTTGGTCCGTAAGAGAGAAATGGAGATGCGTATGATCACTAAGTTCGATTCCGCCCTCGTGCCATACGTTATCGAGCAGACGCCGCGCGGCGAGCGCAGCTACGATATCTATTCGCGCCTGCTCAACGACCGCATCATCTTCTTGGGCGAGGAGATCAACTCCGTCAGCGCCAACCTGGTCGTTGCCCAGCTGCTGCATCTTGAGAGCCAGGATGCCGAGAAGGATATCTCACTCTACATCAATTCGCCCGGCGGCGAGGTCTATTCCGGCCTGGCGATTCTTGACACCATGAACTTCATTAAGCCGCAGGTCTCCACCATCTGCGTCGGTATGGCCGCGTCTATGGCCGCCGTGCTGCTTTCGGCCGGCGCCAAGGGCAAGCGCTTCTGTCTGCCGCACTCCAAGGTCATGATTCACCAGCCCAGCGGCGGTGCCCAGGGCCAGCAGACCGAGATCGAGATTGTGGCCGAGGAGATCAAGAAGACCCGTCGCGAGCTCAACCAGATCCTGTCCGATGCCTCGGGCCAGCCCATCGAGAAGGTCCAGGCCGATACCGAGCGCGACAACTACCTGACCGCTGCCGAAGCCCTCGACTACGGCCTGATCGACCGCATCGTCACCTCGCGCGACCTCGCCGCGAAGGACGCCTAGGATGGCCGGTAACATGCAGGACAACTTCGACGAGAACGGCAATCCCATCCGCTGCTCCTTCTGCGGAAAAGAGCAGGGGCAGGTTCGCAGCCTTGTAAAGGGCCCGACCAACATCTTTATCTGCGACGAGTGCGTCGCCGCCTGCTCCGAGATCCTGGAGGAGTCGCTGGCTTCGGACTTTATGGACGCTGCCCGCAACGGCAAGCTGCCGGGCTTCCTCAACGATCACGGCCAGGCTGCGTCCCAGCCTGCCATGGATCCCGAGGCCGAGGGCTTTGAGCTCGAGGACGATGCCCGTCAGGTCATCACGCACGTGCCGACGCCGCACGAGATCTACGATGAGCTTTCGGCCTATGTCATGGGCCAGGAGGACGCCAAGCGCGCCATGTCGGTTGCCGTGTACAACCATTACCGCCGCGTGATCGAGGGCGGTGCCGCGGTTTCTGCCTTTGGTGACGGCATGGGTTCGCAGCTCGACGACGATATGGACGAGGTAGAGCTCGCCAAGTCCAACATTTTGCTGCTCGGTCCCACCGGTACCGGTAAGACCCTGCTCGCCCAGACGCTCGCGCGCATCCTCGAGGTGCCGTTTGCCATCGCCGATGCCACCGCGCTCACCGAGGCCGGCTACGTGGGCGAGGACGTGGAGAACATCCTGCTCAAGCTCATCAACGCTGCGGATGGCGATATCGAGCGCGCGCAGGTTGGCATTATCTACGTGGACGAGATCGACAAGATCGCCCGAAAGGCCGAGAACCTCTCCATCACCCGCGATGTTTCGGGCGAGGGCGTTCAGCAGGCGCTGCTTAAGATTCTTGAGGGCACGGTGGCAAGTGTTCCGCCCACCGGCGGCCGCAAGCATCCCCAGCAGGAGCTGCTGCAGATCGACACGACCAACATCCTGTTCATCTGCGGCGGTGCCTTTGTGGGTCTGGACAAGATCATCGCCGACCGTGTGGGCAACAAGGGCGTGGGCTTTAACTCCGAGATCGCCGGTCCCACCTCGGTCGATGAGAACGACCTGTTGCGTCAGGTGCTCCCGCAGGACCTCAACGCTTTTGGCATGATCCCCGAGTTCGTGGGCCGTACGCCCGTCGTCACCCAGACGCAGGCGCTCGACGAGGACGACCTGGTGTCGATCCTGACCGAGCCCAAGAACGCCGTGGTGCGTCAATACCGCAAGATGTTCCAGCTCGAGGACGTTGAGCTTGAGTTTGAGAACGCCGCCCTGCACGAGATCGCCCGCATGGCGCTTGCCCGCAAGACCGGCGCCCGCGGTCTGCGCGCCATCTGCGAGGACGTGCTGCAGCAGACGATGTTCGACCTCCCCAGCGAGGAGGGCGTTGCCAAGGTTGTCGTAACCGAAGCCTCCGTAAAGGGCGAAGAGCAGCCACAGCGCATCTACGGCTAGACCTGCCTAAAACGTGTTTGCAAATAGCCTTCGATCACCCGCGGTCGGAGGCTATTTTATATATGCGCAATAACCCCAACTACCTGTGTTATTCTGTGTGTTTGTTTAAGCCTCAGCGAAGTCATTCAGACTGAAGTAATCGATACCTAAGGGGAGGAATGTAGGCCCGATTTTCGTAGATTCCGCACGAGCCGAAGACCACTTAATGTGGTCTTCGAGCGAGCCCAGGACTTGACCGAGCGAAAATCGGGCCTACATTCCTCCCCGATGGGCAAGGGAGAGATATATGGAAGAAATGCCCAAGAACTACGATCCGTCGACTAACGAGCCGGCGATCCTGCAGAAGTGGCTCGACGGCGGTTACTACAAGCGCCGCGAGGGCGTGGGCGATTGCACCGTCACCATTCCGCCTCCCAACGTGACCGGCAAGCTCCACATGGGTCACGCCACCGACGACTCCATCCAGGACGCCATCATCCGTATGGCCCGCATGCGCGGCAAGTCCACACGCTGGGTGCTGGGCACCGACCACGCCGGTATCGCTACGCAGACCAAGGTCGACAAGAAGCTCAAGAGCGAGGGCATTAGCCGCCTGGAGATCGGTCGCGACAAGTTTGTCGACGCTTGCTGGGATTGGACCCACGAGTACGGCGGCATCATCGTCGAGCAGATCAAGCGTATGGGCTGCTCCGTCGACTTCGACAACGAGCGCTTCACCATGGACGAGGACTATGCCCAGGCCGTGCGCAAGGTCTTCTGCGACTGGTACCACGACGGTCTGATTTACCGCGGCAAGCGCATCGTCAACTGGTGCCCCAACTGCACCACCGCCATCTCGGACGACGAGGCCGAGTACAAGGACGAGAAGGGCCACCTGTGGCACCTGCGCTACCCGCTGACTGAGCCGGTCAACGGCCAGGACTACATCGTCGTTGCCACCACGCGCCCCGAGACCATGCTCGGCGACACGGGCGTTGCAGTCTCTCCTAAGGATCCCGAGAAGGCCGCCTTCGTGGGTAAGACCGTTAAGCTCCCCATCGTCGACCGCGAGATCCCCATCTTTGAGGATTGGCATGTCGACGCCAACTTTGGCTCCGGCTTCGTTAAGGTCACCCCAGCCCACGACCCCAACGACTACGCCATGGGTCAGGCCCACGACCTGCCGCAGATCAACATCTTCGACGAGCACGCGGTGGTCGTCGAGGGCTACGGCGAGTTCACCGGCATGAACCGCGACGAGTGCCGCGAGGCCGTCATCAAGTGGTTCGAGGAGCACGACCTGCTCGATCACGTCGAGGACCTCGACCACTCCGTCATGCACTGCTACCGTTGCGACGCCGCCCTGGAGCCGTGGTTGTCTGAGCAGTGGTTCGTCGCCGTCGACAAGCTCAAGGGGCCGGCGCTCGACGCCGTCAACTCCGGCAAGGTCACCTTCCACCCCGCGCGCTGGACGCAGACCTACACCACCTGGATGGAGAACCTTAAGGACTGGTGCATCTCGCGCCAGCTGTGGTGGGGCCACCGCATCCCCGTGTTCTACTGCGAGGACTGCGGCTGGGAGGACGCCCTTACCGAGGACACCGACGTGTGCCCCAAGTGCGGCGGCCACCACGTGCATCAGGACGAGAACGTGCTGGACACCTGGTTCAGCTCGCAGCTGTGGACCTTCGCCACGCAGGGTTGGCCGCAAAAGCCCGAGCTGCTCGAGGGTCATCACCCCACGACGGCGCTGGTCACTGCGCGCGACATCATCGCGCTGTGGGTCGCCCGCATGGTCATGAGCTCGCTGTACTTCCTGGACGAGGTGCCGTTTAAGGACGTCGTCATCTACCCGACGATTCTGGCCAAGGACGGCAGCCGCATGTCCAAGTCCAAGGGCAACGGCGTTGACCCCATGGACCTCATCGGTATGTACGGCGCCGACGCCATGCGCTTCAACCTGCTGACGCTGTGCACCAACAACCAGGACGTCAAGTTCGACGCGAACATCGACAAGAAGACCAAGAAGCTTATCGACAGTCCGCGCACCGAGCAGGCCAAGTCGTTTGTGACCAAGATTTGGAACGCCAGCCGCTTCCTGCTTATGAACATGGAGGGCTACACGCCCGGCGAGCCCGTCGTGGAGACGCCGGCCGACGCCTGGATGTTCAGCCGCCTGGCCAAGGCCGTCCAGATGGTCACCGAGGGTATCGAGAAGTACACCTTTGGCGACATGGCCCGCGGCGTGCAGCAGTTCTTCTGGAACGAGGTCTGCGACTGGTACGTCGAGGTCACCAAGGCCCGCCTGAAGGGCGAGGGCCGTCTGCAGGCTCAGCGCAACCTGATTTTTGTGCTCGACACCTCCATTCGCCTGATGCACCCGCTCATGCCGTTTGTCACCGAGGAGATTTGGGACAACATGCCGGCGAGCGTGCTCGACCTGGATGCCGAGGGCAACGTTGATCGCGCCGAGGCGCTCATGATCGCCAAGTGGCCCGAGCCTGCCGACTACGCCAAGTATGTCGACGAGGACGCCGAGCGCGCGTTTGAGCTGTGCCGCGCCGTCGTTTCCGCCGCCCGCGCCACGCGTTCGCGTTATCGCTTGAGCCCCAAGGCCGAGCTCGACGTGGTCGTGCGCGCCGGTGCCGAGGACATTGAGAAGCTCGAGAGCCTTCGCTCCACGATTGAGCCGCTGGCCAACACGGCTTCGCTGGTCATGGGTACCGACGTTGAGAAGCCGGCTGCGAGCATCGCTGTTGTTGACAGCGGCGTCGAGGTCTTTGTGGTGCTTGAGGGCAAGGTTGACCTTTCGGCCGAGAAGGCTCGCCTGGAGAAGGAGATTGCCGCGGCCCAGAAGGAGCTGGCCGGCTGCGAGAAGACGCTCGCCAATGAGGGCTTTGTGGCCAAGGCCGCGCCCGCGGTGGTCCAGAAGAAGAGGGACCGTGCAGGTGAGCTCAAGGAGATCCTGGCGGCACTGACTGCTCAGGTTGCTGACTTCTCGTAGGCGGTACGGGGGGATGCGGTTTGGGGCATTGCTCGCTACTGCGGACAGCCCTGCGCAAGACGGACAGCACATTAAGTGCTGTCCCTTGCGTGCGGAAATTGTATCGAGCAAAGCGTCGGGCCGCTCCTAGTTCGTTTACGTGGTTGTTTGCATCTGGCGCGTTAGGGCCACAGGGTTGTGGCCTTGATCTCGCTGCAAAGCGGTGTTGGCTGATATTTTGAATGGGAGGGGCTCGTTGTTGCTTACGGGCCTCTTTTTATGTTGAGGGGACTTTGGCTATGGCAAAGCGTTCTGGGTTGTATTCGGTGCCGTTTGAGGTTCCGGAGCTTTCTTTTGATGAGGCTGTTGCACTTGCGGCCGATACGGGTAAGATCGCGCGTTATTCCACGCCGCTGCTCGAGACCGTCGTCGAGATGCTCGATGAGCTTGGTCGTCCTGACGAGTTCTATGATTGCGTCCAGATAGCGGGTACCAATGGAAAGACCTCGACGACGCGATTCTCGGCTGCCATTCTTCGTGGTGAGGGCCTTAAGACGGCACTCTTTACGTCGCCTCATCTGGTGCGCTATCCCGAGCGTATGGAGATTGACGGAAAGGTCGTCTCAGACGAGGTCTTTGCCCATGGTGTCTCTGCGGCGTATGAGGCGGGTCGTCGTCTCAACGCACGTCGTGAGGCGGCGGGCGAGGAGCTCCGTTCTATTACGCCCTTCGATCTTTTGTCCGTGGCTGGTTTGACTATGTTTGCCGAGGCTTGCGTGGACGTGGCCGTGCTTGAGGTTGGCATGGGCGGACGCTGGGATGCCACAAGTGCGACCGATCCCGTGGCCGTCGCCATTACGGGCATTGGACTCGACCATACGAAGGTCCTTGGCGATACCCTCGAGGCCATTGCGGGGGAGAAGGCTGCGGTTATAAAGCCTGGGCGTTTGGTTGTTTTGGGCGAGGGTACGCATGAGGCGAGTGTTCAGTGTGTGATGGATGCTCGTTGCCGTGAGTGCGGCGTTGTGCCGCTCGTGGTGAGCCATACGACGACCAAACTTCCGGCACACGTGGGCGATACGGTGGAGTTTAGCTGCACCACGCCGCGCGCGATCTATACGTCGAGGATGGTTAAGCCGGCGTATCAGCCGCAGAATGCCGCGTGTGCGATTATGCTGTGCGAGGGCTATCTGGGTCGCGAGCTCGACCACGATGCGCTCGACGCTTCGCTTATGGGCTGCCCCACGCCGGGTCGCTTTGATGTGCTGGGAACCGATTCACTCAAGCTGATCGACGCCTGCCATAACCCCCAGAGCTGCGAGAACTTTGTGAGCGCGCTGGACGAGATCGATCCGTGCGTGGAGAATCGCCCCACGCTGCTGTGCGCCGCATTGGCTGATAAGGACGTGGCGGGCATCGTCGACGTGCTTGTTCCGGCTTTCCCCCGCGTGGTCGTGACCCAGACCGATTCCGACCGCGCCCTGCCGGCGGAGGAGCTTGCTGCCCTGGTGGACGCCGATAAGCTCGCGGGCGTGTACCCTAGCGTGTCCGAGGCCCTCGCAGCCCTCGATGCCGCCGGCGAGCCCTTCGTAGCAGCCGGCACCATCACCCTAGCCGGCGAAGTGGCCGGCTTGCTCCGTTAACCCATACCCCCTCATCAGTTGCGGTGAAATAGTTCCTGTATTTGGGTTCTAGCAGTCCATCCAGGAACTATTCCACCGCAACTTAGTTTGGGGGCTTGGGGACCAGCTAGTCTAGGCGGACTGGGTCGTGGGGGTAGGCGTTGAGAATCTCGACGCCGGACTCGGTGACCAGGGCCAGGTCCTCGATGCGGACGCCGGTGTGGCCGGGGAGATAGATGCCCGGCTCGATGGAGAACGTCATACCCGGCTCTACAACTTGCTCGTTAACAAGTGAGACATCGCCCGGCTCGTGGTCTTGCAGACCGATCGAGTGGCCCAGGCGATGCGTAAAGTACTGCCCATAGCCCGCCTCCTCAATCACGTCGCGCGCGGCGCGGTCCAGGTCGCACATGCGCACGCCTGGTGCGATGAGCGCCTCGGCGGCCTCATTGGCGCGGCGCACGATGTTGTAGATGCGCGCCGTCTCCTCGTCCGGCTCGCCCCAAAAGAACGTGCGCGTCATGTCCGAGCAGTAGTTGCGGCGGCGTCCGCCAATGTCGAACAGTACCACGTCGCCACGCTTGAGCACGGTGTCGTCTGGTTCGTGGTGCGGGTCGCCGGCGTTAGCGCCAAAGCTCACGATGGGCGGAAAGCTAAAGCCCTCGCAGCCGTGCTTACGATACAAGCCGAGCATCTGGTCGGCAATTTCGCGCTCCGTCACGCCCTCGTGGACGAGCTTGATGGCGTCGGCCATCACGTCGTCGTTAGCGGCCGAGGACGCGCGCATCAGCTCCTGCTCGGCTTCGTCCTTGTGGGTGCGTGCGGCGGTGACGGCAAAGTCGCCCAGGAAAAACTCGCTGGCGGCGTGGCGCTCCATGAGCGGCATCAAAAAGCCCGAGCGCATAACGGAATCGATGCCAAGGGGCTTGGAGGGATTGACCTCGCGAGCGATGGCGTCGGTCACGACGTCGGTGTCGGTGTGATAGGCGACGCGGGCATTGTCGTACTCGGGCAGCTGATGCAGCGCGTTGACCAAGATTACAGGCTCGCTATCGCGCGCGAGCAGCACACCGCAAAAACGTTCGAACATATCGGCATAAAAGCCGGTCAGGTAATAAATCGACCACGGGTCGTTTACGAGCAGCTGCGAGTCGGGGTGCTGAGCCTCGAGAGCATCGAGCACGCGCGCCACACGCTGGTCATCGACATGTGCCATACATCGTCCTTTCGCTAGGTTGCCACCATGGTATCCCATGCGCCCCCACATAAGTTGCGGTGAAATGGTTCCTGTTTGCCGGGGTAATGGCCTAAAACAGGAACTATTCCACCGCAGCTGCAGAGGGGGATGAAGTCCCGTCCCAAATGGGCTGCTTAGGCTGGGTCGATGTCCATGCTGGCGATTAGGTCGATGCCCGTGTTGAGGAGGTCTTCCAGAACGACGTCGCCCATGCGGATGGGGGCGTCGATGACCAGACCGCGGATGAGGTCCATCGCCTGGGCGTGGAGTTCCAGCGGGATGGCTTCGGCCGTGCGCACGGGCAGCAGTGCCTCGTCGCCGCCGGATACGGCAACGGTGGTGGTGAGCACGCGCATGGGGCAGGTGAGCTCCTGGTGAGCGAACTTATCGCCGCGCGGGCAGCTGTTGCCGGTTACGGAGCGCACCTCTACCACGGCACCGTCTGCGCTGCGCTCGACCTCCACGGTCAGGAGGCACTCGGATGGGCAGGTGGTGCAGTTGAACTGCAGCGTTTCAATCGCGTTTGTGCTCATGACTCTACGCCTCCTCAACAGGATCGACGGACAGGATAATCTCACGAGCTCCCAGGTCGAGCGCGCGCTGAATCACCTTTGCCGGCAGCGGGAAGCTCTCCATTACGCTCGGTTTAAACGGGCGGACCTTGCCTGCAAACAGTTCTTCGTCGCCTGCTAGAATGCGCACGCGGGCGGCGTCGACGGGTCGGCGCACGCGGAAGTTGAGCTTGGTGAGCCCGACGGTCGTAATGCGGCCTGGCAGTGCGTAGCCTGCGATGCCGGCAGGGGAGACCGTGAGTTGACAACCCGTGCCCGCAGTGTTCGTCCCGGCGGCGCCGCCCAACGCCCACGCCGCCGCAGCCGCGCCGGCACGCTCGGACTCGGTCGTCACGTTGTCGGCCAGGTCGTGCACGTGCAGCACGTTGCCGCAGGCAAAAATGCCCGGCACGCCCGTTTGCAGACTCTGGTCCACCATGGCGCCGCGCGTGCGCGGGTCAAGCTCAACGCCCGCGCCCACCGTAACCTCGTTTTCGGGAATCAGACCCACCGAAAGCAGCAGCGTGTCGCACGGAACAACGCGCTCGGTCCCCGGAATGGGCGCCAGATGCTCATCGACCTGGCTCACTTCGACGGCCTCCACGCGGTCGTGCCCGATCACGCGCGTGACCGTGGTAGACAGATGCAGCGGAATGCCAAAGTCGTCCAGGCAGTTCTTGACGTTGCGGCGCAGGCCGTTGGCGTACGGCATGAGTTCGTACACGCCCTCGACCGAAATCCCCTCGAGCGTGCAGCGGCGCGCCATGATTAGCCCGATGTCGCCCGAGCCCAAAATGACGGCGCGCGAGCCGGGCTTGAGGTTTTCGATATTGATGTATCGCTGCGCCAGGCCGGCCGTAAATACGCCGGCGGGGCGGCTGCCGGGGATCTTGATCTCGCTGCGTGTGCGCTCGCGGCATCCCATAGCAAGGACGACCGCACGCCCGGTGAGCTGAAGCATGCCGGTACGGCTCATGAGCGTGACGGTATGGACTGCGGCATCTCCCGTGCCCTCGTCCGTGTCCGGGTCGCCCGCACCCGCGCCCTCGCTCGAATCAATCCCAAGCACCATGCTGCCCAAGAACAGCGCGATGTCGGTCGCGCTCACCTGGTCGATAAAGCGCTGCGCGTACTCGGGGCCGGTGAGCTCCTGCTTAAAGTGCGAAAGGCCAAAACCCGGGTGAATGCACTGGCGGAGTATTCCGCCCAGATGCTGCTCACGTTCCACGATGCCCACGCTCGCGCCGGCCTTATGCGCGGCAAGCGCGGCCGCCATGCCGGCAGGGCCGCCGCCGATAACGACCACGTCGAACGCCTGCGTCTGCACCGCCTCGGTAGTTCCTGCTTCTGCGCGTCCGTCGCGCATATCAAGCGTCGCCATCCTAGCGCACCCCCTTCAGCGGTCCCTCGACCAGCCAAGAACCGGCATCCTCCAGCAGCACCTCGCTGGGGTCGCAGCCCAGCTCGTGCGCTAGGATCGCCACCACGCGGCTCTGACAAAAGCCACTCTGGCACCGACCCATGCCGGCGCGGCAGCGGCGCTTGACGCCTTCGACCGAAACCGCGCCAGGACGGCGTCGAATCGCGGCCACGATCTCGGCCTCGGGCACCGTCTCGCAGCGGCAGACGATCTGCCCCCACGCGGGGTCGGACTCAATGAGCTCTTTCTTGCGCGCAAGCGGTGCGCGGTCAAAGTCATCCGGCGCACGGCGAATCGGGTCCCAATCGTCCCGTTCGCGTAGGGCCACGCCGGCATCGTGCAGCACCTGCTCCATGCGCTCGGCAATGGCTGGCGCGCTCGCCACGCCCGGCGACTGAATGCCCGCCGCCTGGAACAGCCCCGGCACCACGGCCGACTGCCCAATAAAAAAGTCGTTCGTTCCCTTAATGACCGGTCGACCGCCGGCAAACGCGCGCACCACGCGACGCGTGTCCAGATCGGGCACCAGCTTGCGCGCACCGGTCAGGAGCGCGTTGACATCGGTGGCGTAGGTCTGTGTATCGCCTGGCTCGCGCACGGCGGCGGTTGCGGTAATCACGGTGTTGCCATGTACGGTCCCCGTCACGATGACGCCCTTGGAAACCGGCGTGGGTACGGGGTAGAGCGGCATGAGCGCACGCGGCTCCTTGTCCAGCACCACAATGTTGCCCTGGCGCCAGACCATCTGGAACTCCTCGGCGCCGGCCATATGCGAGATGTCCGCGGCACCGTTGCCCGCGGCGTTAATCAGGTAACGGCAGCGCACATTGCCGGCGGGCGTCAGCAGCGTAAAGCACGCGGCTCCGTCATCCGAGCCGGCAACTTCAATGGCCTCCACCGGTGCGGAGCGCATAAACGTCACGCCGTTGGCAACCGCGTTTTCCAGCGCGGCGATGGCCACTTCAAACGGGTCGACGCAACCGGTCGAAGGGCACCACAGCGCGCGCGTCGCCTCGGCGCTCGCGCGCGGTTCCAGCTCGTTGATGCGCTCGGGGCCGATAATCGACAGCTCGGGCACGCCGTTGGCCAGGCCATTCTGGCGCAGCTTCTCCAGGTGTGCGCGGTCTTCGTCGTTGAAGCCCAGCACCATCGACCCGGTGCGGTGGAACAAAAAACCTAGCTCCTGGGCCCACGTGCCATATAGCTCGCAACCACGGGCGTTGACCTGCGCCTTGACCGTGCCCGGCGCCGGATCGTAGCCGGCGTGCACCAGGCCGCCGTTGGCCTTCGACGCGCCCAGGGCGATGTCGTTGGCCGCCTCGACCATGCAAATGGACAAGTCATAGCGCGCGAGCTGACGCGCGATGGCGCACCCGGTAATGCCCGCGCCCACAATCGCGATATCAAACGTTTCTGCCACGGTGCCTCCCAGACAAGTTGACAGGCCGTCAATAGGACTATCCTACGGTCTGCACGCCCCCAGTGCGGCGGCAATGCGGCGAACAGCCCCGCAACACCCGCCAACGGCAGGCGAGGGGAGACACAGGACCATCGGTGACCTTGTCTGCCGCTCCTGGTGTCAGAGGTTTGTCTCGTTCTGTAACAGTAAGCAGAAGAACTGGGTTCCAGATGTTACAGATCGAGACGTCTGCCAGGCGGGTCCTCCGTTTGTCTCGTTCTGTAACATCTGGGATTGTTTTTGCCGAGTTGTTGTTACAGATTGAGATATTGAGATTGGACGTTTTCCTTTGTCTTGATCTATAACAGATAGAAGGGTTTCTGGCCCCTAGTTGTTGCAGATTGAGATATTTAACGGAGGGCTCGTCGTTCATCTTGATCTGTAACAGAAGGAGGGGTTTTGGAGCCCAAGATGTTACAGATCGAGATTGAAGTCGGGGAGGAACCCCTGTGTCTAAATCTGTAACATCTAGACCTGGATTCCGCTCCCACCTGTTACAGATTGAGATGTTTGTGTCCGCGCCAACCCCGTACCCAGCCGTGGTCCCATATAAACAAACCCCGTGGTAAACTTTACCGGACTGTAAATATTCCGAAAGGTACACCTCAATGTCCAAGTACATCTCTGAGCTCATGTCGCCGCA
Source organism: uncultured Collinsella sp. (assembly GCA_900541045.1). Taxonomy (GTDB): domain Bacteria; phylum Actinomycetota; class Coriobacteriia; order Coriobacteriales; family Coriobacteriaceae; genus Collinsella. The sequence goes on along the minus strand of UQID01000015.1, from coordinate 15,293 downwards.
GCTTATGGGCGTCATCTATGCCTTTGTTGGCTTTATCATCGCCCTGTACGTGCTGTCGGTCGTCTATGTGTTCATCGACGCTCGCCGCCGCGGCGCCAGCGCCTACGTGGCATGGGGCATCATCGCCCTCATCCCGTTTGTGGGCCTCATCGCCTATCTGGTCCTGCGTCCGCATTCCTACGCGGCCGACCGCGAGGAGCAGGAGCTGGACATGGCCCTGCGCGAGCGCCAGCTTGCCCAGTACGGCACCTGCCCGCAGTGCGGCGCGCCCATCGAGAAGGACTTTGTCGTCTGCCCCGTGTGCGACACCCAGGTTCGCAACGTCTGCCCCAGCTGCCATCGCCCGCTCGATGCGCACTGGAAGGTCTGCCCCTACTGCCGAACTCGCATCCAATAACGCATCCATCGCCGGGCTGGCCGCAAGCCACGCGCGCCTCACACCCCGCCCACACGATGAAGCATGCGTAGAAAATCGCCCGCCGTGCCATTAAGGTGCGGCGGGCGCTTGTATACCAAGGCAACCTGCCTATAATGATGCAAGTCAAAAACGCCGAGCGCATCGCACGCACTTGCATCAGGCATCCGAGAGGAGAAAACATACCCATGAAGGCACTCTACAATGACGGTTCGGTGGCCGAGCTCCCGCAGGACGAGGTCACACACGTCATCCGCCACTCCGCCGCGCACATCATGGCGCAGGCCATCAAGCGCCTGTACCCCCAGGCCGACTTTGCCTACGGCCCCGCGACCGACAACGGCTTCTACTACGACGTCGACCTGCCCGAGGGCGTCAAGATCAGCGAGGACGACTTCCCCGCAATCGAGGCCGAGATGAAAAAGATCGTCAAGGAGAACCTCAAGTTTTCCGTGTACGAGAAGCCCCGCGCCGAGGCCATCGCCCTTATGGAGGAGCGCGGCGAGAAGTACAAGGTCGAGCACATTGGCGACCTGGACGACGACGCCCGCATCACCTTCTACCAGCAGGGCGACTACATCGACATGTGCGTCGGCCCCCACATCTGCTACACCAAGGCGCTCAAGGCCTTTAAGCTCACCGGCGTCTCGGGCGCCTACTGGAAGGGCGATAAGGACAACAAGATGCTCACCCGCATCAACGGCGTCGCCTTTGCCACCAAGGAAGAGCTCGACGAGCACATGCACATGCTGGAGGAGGCCAAGAAGCGAGACCACCGCAAGATCGGCCGCGAGATGGACCTCTTTATGATGCGCGACGAGGCCCCCGGCTTCCCGTTTTTCCTGCCCAACGGCATGATCCTTAAGAACACGCTGCTGGACTACTGGCGCGAGATCCACCACAAGGCCGGCTACGTGGAGATCTCCACGCCGCTCATCATGAACAAGCAGCTGTGGAAGACCTCGGGCCACTGGGACCACTACAAGGACAACATGTACTCCACCGTCATCGACGACGAAGGGTACTGCATTAAGCCCATGAACTGCCCGGGCGGCGTGCTGGTGTACGCCTCCAAGCCGCACTCCTACCGCGAGCTGCCCATCCGCGCCGGCGAGATTGGCCTGGTGCACCGCCACGAGCTGCGTGGCGCCCTGCACGGCCTGTTCCGCGTGCGCTGCTTTAACCAGGACGACGCCCACCTGTTTGTGCGTCCCGACCAGCTGACCGACGAGATCGTGGGCGTGGTCAACCTCATTGACTCCGTGTACCAAAAGTTTGGCTTTAAGTATCACGTTGAGCTTTCCACTCGCCCCGAGGACTCCATGGGTTCGGACGAGGACTGGGCGCGCGCCGAGGAGGGCCTGCGCACCGCTCTTGAGCAGCTGCACATGGACTACGAGGTCAACGAGGGCGATGGCGCCTTCTACGGCCCCAAGATCGACTTCCATCTGGAGGACTCGCTCGGCCGCACTTGGCAGTGCGGCACCGTCCAGCTCGACTTCCAGATGCCGCTCAACTTTGACCTGGAGTACGTGGACGCCGACGGCACCAAGAAGCGCCCCATCATGCTGCATCGCGTGTGCTTTGGCTCCATCGAGCGCTTCATCGGTATTCTGATTGAGCACTTTGCGGGCAAGTTCCCCACTTGGCTGGCTCCCGTGCAGGTCAAGGCGCTTCCCGTCTCCGAGAAGAGCCGCGACTACGCCCACGAGGTGTGCGCCAAGCTGGAGGAGGCCGGCATTCGCGTGGTCTGCGACGACCGCGACGAGAAGATCGGTTACAAGATCCGCGAGGCCCGCAGCATCGACCGCGTGCCCTACATGCTCATCCTGGGCGAGAAGGAGGTCGAGGCCGGCAACATCTCCGTCCGCGATCGCTCTAACGAGACCGTTCAGATGAGCGTCGACGAGTTTGTTGCCAAGGTGACCGAGGAGATCAAGACCCGCGCCTAAGGCAAACTTCACAACAATTAACAAAGGCGACCGTCCACAAAGGGCGGTCGCCTTTGTTATGCCCAAATAAGAAAAGCCGCTGGTTGAGCGGCTTTTTTTGTTGCACAAAAAGGTACAGGTTTTTGTAGAGGGATATGGAGATGCACCTACTGGCAGTAAATTTTGTGTAATCTGGGCAAACGCTAATTAATTGCTAGTAGAATGTCAGAAGAATGTCGTCTGTCGAAAGATACAAAAACCTGTACTTTTTCGACTGCGCGTAGCTGCGAGCGAGAAGTCTGTCTAAACGCTCCTGCATTTGCGTCCATCGCAAAGCCAAAAGAGGGGGCGAGAACATGGAACAGACGGCACGACGCCAAGAGCAGCTGCCGGGTGCATTTAACGGCGCCAACACCAACAGCCAGCACGGCCGCGTCCGCTGGTATCTGGTCCACACCCCCAATGGAAAAGAGCGCGAGACCTGCGAAAAGGTCCGTCGCATTATCCCGCACAACCTTATGCAGGACGCTTTTGTAATGCAAAAGGAGTTCTGGTTTAAGCGGGACGGCGCCTGGTCGCTCCAAACCAAACCCATGTACAAGGAATATTTCTTCGTCGCCACGCACGATGCCGCCGCGCTCGATAGGGCTTTGGCCCAGTTGAGCTTTGGCTGTCGCATCGCCGGTAGCAGGGAGCGGGCGTATATGCCCATGCCCGACGATGCGCAGGATTGGTACCGCAGCGTGCTGGACGACGACGGCGTGGTGCGCAACAGCGTCGCCCGCATAGAAGACGGCGTGTTGCACATAGAACAGGGTCCCTTGGTGGGGCAAGAGGCTCGCGTGCACAAGATCGACCGCCGCAAGCGCTGGTGCTTGGTGGACGTAGGCGAAGGCGATTCCAGTTTTAGGGAAGTGCTTCCGCTCGACGTTCCCATCAAAACGTAAGGGAGACGTTGCACCAGCTATTCGTTTGCATTTTTGAATTTACCGATTGGGGGATCCCTGGGGAACTGGGATGTAATTTTGACTGTGGCTGCTAAAGAAGTAACAAAGAGCTGTGCGCCTGCGGGGGCGGCACTGATTGCCCAGGCCATGGACCGGCGCGAGGGCGCCGGCCGTTACAAGGCCATGCAATCCATCATGGACTGGGACCGCTCGCGCTTGGCATATAGGGCAGTGAAGCGCGCATTCGACATCGTGTTCAGCGGTGCCGTGCTCGTCGTCATCGCTGTGCCCAGCCTGGTGCTGGCCGCGGCCATCCGACTGGAGAGTGAGGGCAGCCCCTTCTATAGTCAGATCCGCGTTGGCCGCACCCCCCCCGACGGTAGTTTGACTACCTTCCGCATGTGGAAGTTCCGCTCCATGTACAAGGACGCCGACGAGCGCCTCGCCGAGCTCAGGGAGCAGAACGAGATCGCCGGCGCCATGTTCAAGATGAAGAATGACCCGCGTGTCACCAAGATTGGAAAGTTCATCCGCAAGCACTCCATCGACGAGTTCCCGCAGTTCCTGAACGTGTTCATGGGTCAGATGTCCGTCGTCGGCCCGCGCCCGCCGCTGCCCAACGAGGTCGCGGAGTATACCGAGTACGACCTGCAGCGCTTGGCTGTGAAGCCGGGCATTACCGGCTGGTGGCAGGTGACTGACCGCAACGATACCGACTTCGACGGCATGGTCCGCCGTGATTTGGAGTACATCGCCAAGCGCGGCCCCATCACGGACTTGAAGATTGTTCTCCTCACGGTCGTTGAGGTCTTTACCGGTGGAGGTGCTTGCTAAATGACTGAACCGGTTAGGGTGGCTCAGGTTGTTGGCAAGATGGTTGGCGGCGGCGTCGAAGCTGTCGTTATGAATTACTATCGTCACATCGATCGCGGTAAAGTGCAGTTTGACTTTCTTGTTGATTCCGATTCGACGCTTGTTCCCCGTGACGAGATCGAATCGCTCGGTGGCAGGGTCTTTGAGATACCGCCCTATCAGCATGTAGCTGAATACCAGCGAGAGCTTCAGCGTCTCTTTAAGCAAGAGGGCTGGAAGATTGTCCATAGTCACATCAACGCGCTTTCGGTCTTTCCTCTTCGTGCTGCGAAGAAGGCGGGTGTCCCCGTGCGTATCGCCCATAGCCATTCTACGAGTGGTAAGGGTGAGTATGCCAAGAATGCCCTGAAGGCCGTGCTGATAACGCAATCAAACCGGTATCCGACTCACCGTTTTGCATGTAGTAAATTCGCTGGTGAATGGTTATTTGGATCGAGTTCTCAATTTGTAGTCATGCGTAATGCTGTCGACTTGTCTGTTTTCGCGCCAGATGATGAGGATCGCCTAAGGACGCGGCGATCGCTTGGTGTTGCTGACGGACAGCTTCTAATTGGGCACATTGGTCGTTTTACAGAGCAGAAGAATCACTCATATTTGCTTAATATATTCGATCAGGTTTTAAAGATTCGTAATGATGCACTTTTAGTTTTGGTTGGTTCTGGTCCGTTGGTTGAACAGATAAAGGACCAAGCTGATTGTCTGGGGATTAGCCATTCTGTTCGGTTTTTGGGCACTAGAAGCGACGCAGCATCTTTATATCGAGCATTTGATGTTTTCTGCCTGCCGAGCCTGTATGAAGGCCTCCCAATGGTCGGAGTTGAATGCCAGGCATCGCATACACCCATTCTTGCGTCTGATACCGTTACCTCTGAGACCGCTGTTACATCCATGATGCAATTTGAATCACTTTCTAGCTCCTGTATGAAGTGGGCCGAAAGACTTATTGAGTTGAGCACAGAGGTCTTCGCGCCTGGCGACGATGCCGGTTTGCAGGTATTTGAAATTAATGCTGCGGCCAGAGTGTTATTGGATTGTTATATGACCTATTTAGGTTCTGTTGATTAAGGGGATAGCTTGACTATTACATGTTCTAAGCGAGTCGCAGTCGCGTCGTGTCATGACAAAATCAACTTTGGCAGCGTTCTTCAGGCGTACGCGACCCAGCGTGCCCTTGAGGAGCTGGGAGTTGAAGTCAATACTATTGATAAACGTGGCCTGGGTCATGCTATTTCTGAAGGACGCAATGATTACTATCTTGAGCATCTATTTGATGTAGATCTTTATCGTGCAAAGCTGGGTTTTGTAAAGCATCGCATCAAGCAGAAGCTTGATGCTGACTTTGGAAAGAAAATGGCAAAGAGGAAAAGTGCATTTTCATTTTTCGAGTCAACACATTTTAGTTTTACTCCTCAAACCGCTTCGTTTGAAGAACTTGGGGCGCTTGTGGCTGATTATGACAGCGTTGTTGTTGGCAGCGATCAGCTTTGGCTGCCTGTTAACATTGCTGGTAGGTACTTTACACTATCTTTCGTGCAGCCTCCTGTCCGCAAGGTGTCTTATTCCACTAGTTTTGGAGTATCTTCCCTTTCTGAAAAATATCTTCGTAAAACAAAAGATTTTCTTTCCGATTTTTCGGCCATTTCTGTTCGCGAGGATACGGGAGCGGATTTGGTAGAGAAAGCTACGGGCGTCCGATGCTCTGTTGTATGCGACCCTACGATGCTGCTGGCTAGAGATCAGTGGGCAAGCCTTGCTTGTTCCTCTTCGATTGACGCTCCTGACGAGCCCTATGTTTTCTGCTATTTCATGGGTAAGAATGCATGGAATCGTGAATGTGCCCAAGAGCTTGCCAAGCAGCATAATTTGAAGATCGTCGCCATTGCTCATCCCGATGAGTATGTTAAGGCTGATGACGATTACGCGGATTATTATCCTTGGGAAGCCGGTCCGGCTGAGTGGGTCAACTTGATTGCCCATGCTTCGTATGTCTGTACTGACTCTTTCCACGGAAGCGTTTTCTCAAATATTTTTGAGGTGCCCTTCTTCTCGTTCCGTCGCCACGAGAATATGGGTGCTCAGTCTACGAACTCACGTATTGATACATTGTTGCGTGTCCTTGGAAACTCCGATCGTATTTGCGAATCGAAGGATGCTTTCCGTGCCGCAATGGCAAATGAAATCGACTTTGTGTCAGTACGTCAACGACTTAATGTGTATAGGAATGAATCGGCCAATTGGCTTAAATCAGCTCTTGAGTTGTAGGGAACAGTATGATCTCCATCACGGACAAAAGTAAATGCTGCGGTTGCGCTGCCTGTGCTCAAAAATGTCCCAAGCAGTGCATATCAATGGAATATGACGCCGAGGGCTGCGAGTACCCCGTAGTCAATGCTGACCAGTGTATTGATTGCGGATTATGCGAAAAGGCTTGCCCAGTGCTTAATGTTGATAAGGACGAGCCTAAGTCCCAACGAGCCTTTCTAGTCCAGCATAATGATCAAAAGGTGCTTGCTGAAAGCACTTCTGGTGGAGCCTTCACTGCCCTTGCTCAGGCCGTGATTGCCAACGGCGGTATTGTGTTTGGTGCAGGTTATTTGCGCGGTGAACAGCTTGTGCGAGCCGAAGGAGCCCCTGGGCGACTTAAGGTCGGACATTTTTCTGTGGAAAGCGTTGATGAACTTTGGCGCTTCCGCAACAGTAAATATGTTCAGAGCGTTGTTGGCCCTGCGTATCCCGAGGTCAAACAACAACTAAAAACTGGACGTGAAGTTCTCTTTATTGGTACCCCTTGTCAATGCGAAGGCCTGCTTCGATTTTTGGGCGGCAAACCGGCAAATTTACGCGTGGCAGACTTCGTCTGCCGCGCGAACCCCGCTCGCGCTGTGTTCGCGCGGCAGGTCGAATGGCTTGACGCAAAGGTTGGCGTAAAAGGTGAGACCGTTCTTTTTAGAGATAAAACACGGTTTGGCTATCGCTATTCAAATATGTGCGAGCTCGAAGGCGAGACTCTGTATGGTGAACGGCTGTACAGTGAAGGTGTCGAAACAGATCCTTACCTAAGGGCCTTTTTTGCTGATCTTTCAGATCGACCCATTTGTTACGAATGCCCGTTTAAAAAGCGTTATCGCGTTACTGATTTGACTTGCTGGGATTTCTTCGATGTTTATCGACTCTCGAAAGAGTTCGACGACAATCGAGGCGTCACTCGAGTTCTCATCCAAAGCGATGAGGGACAAGAATTGCTTGATCGAGCCTCAAGCTATGCCCGTATGAAGGAGATTGATGTTGAGGCTGCAGTAGAAGGTGTTCGTGAACTTACTAAGTCCGTGAAGCTGAATCCGCATCGCGATGAATTCATGGCTGATGTGGCGAATCTGGATGGTGAGGAGCTTATGAATAAGTGGTTCCCCGATTCCGGAAAAGTAAAAGCCGAGCGCTTTGCTAGGCATACATGCGAAAAGCTTGGAATTTATGACCCGATGAAGCGTCTGGTTAAAAAAATCATAAAGAAGTAGCCTATTGTTCGAAAGGGAATTGATGATTCCTAAAGTTCTGCACTACATCTGGTTCGGTGGAAGTGAGCTTCCTGAACTTGAAAGAAAATGCATTGAGTCTTGGTCGAAGATCATGCCTGATTGGGAAATTCGTAGATGGGACGAAAGCAATTTCGATATAAATCAATGTGAATTTTGTCGTGAGGCATATGCCTCAAAAAAATGGGCGTTTGTCAGCGATTATGCGCGCTACAGAATACTGTATTCAGAGGGTGGAATCCTTCTCGATACAGATGTCGAAGTCCTGAAGCCTCTGGACGAGCTTTTAGATAATGAGGCTTTTGCGGGATTCATGAAGAATAATTTCTTCTTGAATCCCGGCCTCATCATGGGTTCTGAGGCCGGAAGCCATGTCATGAGCGATGTCGCAAAATTATATGAATCTATGAGATTTGAGATGCGAAAAGGCCGCAACTCTATGGATACCTCTCCGAGGGTGCTAACTGATTACCTGGAAGTGAGTTGTGCTCTTAAGAGAGATGGTTCATTTCAGCAGTTAAATGGTTTCACTGCATACCCTGCTACTTATTTTGATCCCCTAGACAGTCATAGTGGCAAGTTTGAAATTACTGATGATACATATTCTATTCACCATTATTCAGGCACCTGGTTGTCACCCGCTAAGAAGTTCCGTGTTGAAATGCGGAAAAAGCTTGCGCCAGTAATTGGACCCAAGCTGTCTTGGTTCATCTCCTCTGTTCTATCGGTACTTAGATTTGGAAGGAAGGCTTTTTAATGGTTTCGTCTGCCTTAGACCACAATAAGCCTAGGGTTTTAGTATCTGGCCTTTCAAATGGGCTGGGTGGAACCGAAATCGTTGTTGGTAGGTATATAAAGGCCCTTAGCTCATATGCTACGTTTGAATTTCTTGCAACGTCTGATTTATCAGATGTTGCATTCGTTCATGAGATGAACTCCGAAATCCACATTTGCCCGGATATTGATAGGCCCATTAAGCGCTTTGAGTATCTAGACCATCTATTTCAAGATGAACCAAATCGTTACCAGGCGGTTTGGTGTAACTTTAATCATCTTTTATATGCGGATGTCTTGCGAGCAGCTCAACGGGCGAATGTCCCTGTCCGCATTGCTCATTCTCACAATTCTCGTTTTTTGGGCGGTTTGCCGACTCAAGTTATAAGCCGTTTTAATCGTCGTGCGGCGTTACGTAATTCTAATGTTAGGCTTGCGTGTTCAAAAGAAGCGGGTTCATTCTTCTGGGGCGATAATTTTCAGGTGCTTCCAAATGCCTTAAATTTTAATGACATGGAGTACGATCTTGTCAGCAGGGTAGTAATTAGGGAAGAGTTCGGCCTTTCGTCAAAAGATTTTCTTATTGGTACTGTTGGACGTTTGACTAGTCAAAAGAATCATATTTTTCTTTTAAAGATAATGAAGGAACTGCTAACAGTTAAATCCAACTGTAAATTAATGATTGTTGGCGATGGCCCCCTACACAAGAGTCTTCAGGAATCTGCGGCTAAGCTGGGTATCTCATCTAGTGTCTTGTTTGCAGGCGAAAGAAAAGATATTAAAGACATTCTGTCTTCATTTGACTGTTTTGTATTTCCATCTACGTTTGAGGGGCTTGGTGTTGCCGCAATTGAAGCCCAGCTTAACGGATTACCTTGTGTCTGTTCATTTGGCGTTCCAGATGCGGCTGATATTTCTGATAAATTTTTAAAGTGCTCCTTTAATGTTGCCGAATGGATTGACGCAATTATTTCTATGGGTCGTCCAAATAAGCTTGCGGGGGGGGGCGTCTGTTTATGACGTCAACAAGCAAGCAGGTAAATTGCTGTCAATCTTCCTTGGTCGACAATCCTCTCGTGAGCGTGATTGTGCCGATGTATAACGCTGAAAAAACGATTCAAAAGACATTAAATAGTCTTCAGCGTCAGAGTGTGAGCAACATTGAAATAATTATTGTTGATGATGGGTCGACAGATCGTGGCGCTGAGCTAGTTATGGCTATTGCAGAGGGCGACAACCGGATTAAGCTGATTAGTCAAAACAATAGTGGTGTATGCGTGGCGCGTAATAGGGGTATCGATGAGGCCTCCGGTGATTGGGTGGCATTTGTTGATGCTGACGATATGCTGCCTATAAATGCAGTTAGGCTGTTGCTTGAATCCTCAGATGGCTGTAGCTTGGTTATCGGGGCTCTACTGAATGAGCATGGCGATTATTCGGGCAAGGCTATAAGCATCGACTGGAAAACAGCATGCTCTCTTAGCCTTGCATTTTGGGATAATGTTAATAAAGTTCCGTTTTCGAGCTTTACTAAAGGTGTTGTATTCCGAAGCGTTTGTGGAAAGATATTTAAGAAATCATTATTCCGGAATGGTTTTCTTAAATTTGAAGATGGCATTCGTTTCGGTGAAGACGCGTTGTTTATGGTAGATGCTTATCGTCTGGCTGAAAGTGTAAAAGTAGTGGACTCGGCGGTCTATTGCTATGTCAACAATAGTGATTCAGTAACGAGAAATACTGATATCTCGGCTATCGAGAGTGTTGATAATTTACTGGTAAAACTATATGAGCTATGTCACGTGAATCCGGATTTAAGCGAACTATATAAGCAATCTGCAGTCAGGGAAGTCTTATCTTTGATTCGTAATTGTGCACGTTTGAAATCGAATCAGCTTTTTAAGCCTGTCTCTAATATGGTCTGCCAGCCGTATTTCAGCTATTTAATGGAAGGCTTTGCTTCTCACCGCTATTCACGTCGATTTATCTCTGAAGTGAAAAATCGCATTACGATCCGTCTGCTTCTTGCGAGGCGTGTTATGGCTGCAATTGGCTTTACTAAGTTTGTTTATGGGGTACGTTAATTGAATTTGACTAATGTGGAAAGAACATGGACTGAGATTATACGAGCAAATGCCGGGGCTGTACTGTTCAGCTTTGCTTTGGCTTTATTTTCAGTTTCCTATTATATTGGATCAGTAAATGCTACCAATGTGTTTGGGATTTCTCTTGCGGTGCTTTCGCTGGTCCTTGAGTTGTTTGCCTTAGCGTTTCTACTGCTGAAGCTTTTACTACAAAAGACTTCTCATGTGAAAGTGCTAGTTGGATTGCTGCTGATTTTAATTTGCGTCGGGTCGCTGAAATCAAATAAAGCCCCTCAGATTATTTGGTTGGCGCTGTTTTGCCTTTGCGCTGAAGACGTCCCTGAATACTACATCTCAAGGTCTATTCTTGTATCGTCCGTCTTTATGCTATTGATGGTTGTTGGTCTCAATAGTGTCGGTGCCATTCCTTCTGTATTAATGTCGCGCGGTAGCAATTTTGTACGAAATTCGATGGGTTTTGCCCATCCTAATAATTTTGGACAGCTTTTGTTTATTGCTTATTCTGCTTCTATTTTTGAGCTGAAAGGCAGAAGCGGTCTTGCGGGCATCTTCTGTTTCGCAATTGCTTTTTTCGTAGCTGATTCAAAAACTTCTGCAGCAGGCATTTTCGTAATGGCCTTGTATTCGGTTATTTCATTCAGAAGCCCCCGTTCAAAACCATATGGGTCCCTATTTACTTTTTTACCGCTTTTTCTGGCGATTGTTAGTATAGCCCTGCCCTTTATGTGGTCCCATGGTGCCAATAAATGTCTTGTTCAGCTTGATAATTTAATGACCAACCGGATTTTTTATTCCGCCTATTATTTTGAAAACTACCCTCTGACTGTTTTTGGTAATGACTTAACGGCCATAGTTTCGCTGCCGTCTGCAACGGGTGGTTATTTAATACAAACAAGAGTCATGCTTGACAATGCATATTGTCGACTACTTATTCAATACGGTTTGATCCCATTTACCGCGTTTGTTGCTTTCTATTGCGTAGCGATAAATAAAGCGCGTATTTCGGCCCACGTGACATTCATGGGCTTGGTCTTGTATTCCCTAATGGGGTTTGTTGAATGCGGAATGTTATATCCAGCATGTAATTTCTTTATGCTTATGGCGCTGCCCGCCTTTTCAGATAAGGGGCCCTGTCAATCCAGGGTGCCATCAAAGGATGTTGTGGAGATGGCTAAATAATGGCAAAAATTAATACTACCAAGTCAGACATTATATGGAACTATGTAAGCACTGTTCTTTCAATGGGGAGCAGCTTCCTTCTTCTTCCGTTTCTGCTTGCTTACTTATCTAACGCCGAACTTGGTCTCTGGTACACTTTTGTTGCCATTGGGAATTTAACGCTGTTATTTGAATTTGGCTTTACACCAACTTTTGCGAGAAATATTGTCTATTGTCTTAGCGGTGCGCGTAGCATTAGCAAGAGCGGCTACGATTCATCTCAAGTTGGTGATTCTGTAGACTATGAGCTGCTTGGCAAATTGATTAAAACATCCCGGATTGTTTACGCGTTAATTTCTTGCGTTGTCCTGATGCTTACCGCTACAGTTGGAACTGCCTACATTTCTTCAATTTCAAGTGCTATTGATCCCTTTTCTTGTTGGACCGCATGGTTAATTTTTTGTTTTGATGTGTTTTTTAATCTATTCTTTTTTCATTATACGACCTGCCTGAGAGGGTTCGGGGATATTTCCGCTGAAAGCAGGGCAAAGTCTTATGGTCGCATTGGGCAGCTTGTGGTTTCTGCGTTTTTGCTGTTTATGGGTTTTGGCATCATTGGCGCTGCCATCGGTTATCTGTTTAATGACATTGTGCTGAGATTTTTTTGCGGTCGCTTTCTGGAGGTTCACTCAGAGGCGATAAAAAAAGCAAACGATGCTTGTACGGGTGTTTCTATTTCTGAAATAAAAGAAACGTTTATTTCAGTGGCTTATTTGGCGTGGAGGGACGGCGTTGTTCAACTTTGCTGCTATGCTTCCACTCAGTTGAGTTCGCTGCTCTGCTCCTATTTTCTTGGTGTGGAGGTTAACTCTCAGTATTCATTAATTATTCAAGTTGGCGGTGCAATTTACGGGTTTGCCAGCGCCTACGTTCGATCTTTTATTCCAATGTTTCAATCTGCTTATGCTGGTGGCGAAGTTCAGACTGCACGAAAAATTATTGAAAAAAGTTTGTCTCTATATTGGATTTTAATTGTTGTATGCACGATCGGTGTCTGGTTTGTCGGCTTCCCAGTCTTGTTCCTAGTTAAGAAAGGTTTTTCCCCCGACGGGCTTCTTTATTTCGCCTTGGTTGTTTATCTTGCGGTTTGGAACCATCATTCATTGTGTTGTAATTACATTATCAGTACGAATGAAATCCCCTATCTCCCGGCTTATATAGTTTCGGCTATTGCAGGTTTTGTATTGTCGTATGTCCTAATTTCCTTTACTGGCATGGGCGTCTGGGCGCTTGTGGTTGGTAATGGGGCCGCTCAGCTTGCATATAATAATTGGAAATGGCCCATATACCTTGCGCGTAAATTCTCTTCCCATTATTTTGCGTTGATTAGAGCTGGTCTCATGCAGTGGTCCTGCGCATTGAAGAAATAAGTGTTAATCACTGCTTTAATGTGACTTATGATTTCGATCGCACCGGATATGTTGATGTAAATCCGCCGACGGCCTGCCGTCGAAAAGGGGAAAACTGCCCCTTTTCTTGAATCCGGAATACCATAATACGGATTCTGGGAAAGAGCGGTGACCGCTATGGTGATGCTGTCAGACGCGATGCCGCGTCCGTTGCGATGCTGAAGTTGGCGGACGGGGTGGTGGACATCCAATCTCTGTTCATGCCGCTTGGCGTGCAGGTGGTTACCGCCATCATGGACGCCGAGGTTGACCAGCTCTGCGGCGATGGGGCCAACAATAGGAACGGCAACAGAGGCCGCCTCGTGACATGCGTGGGTATGCTCAACCTGGGTGTCCCTCAACTCTGGACGGGCGGCTTCTTCCCCGAGGACGTCCTCGAGCACCACCGGCGCGTCGACCGCGCGCTCGTCGCGGCGGTGGCCGAGATGTGCGCTACCGGCACCAGCACTAGGAAGGTGCAGAGGGTAGCCGAGAAGATGGGCATCGGGAGGCTCGGCAGGGGCCGTGTGGGTACAATCGCCGTTAGCCTCGACGCCGAGATAGCCGACCTGGCGGAGGGACGTTCGAGGTGCGCTCGATACCCTTAATCTGGCTCGACGTGACCTACTTCAAGTGCCGCTGCGGGGCCGCGCGGCTTCGACCGCGGCTGTCACGGCGATAGGCTGCGACGAGTCCGGCTGGAGGCAGGTGCTCGGCGTATCGGTGGTGGACACGGAGTCGCATGACTCGTGGCTCGGCTTCCTGCAGGCGCCGCGCGACCGTGGCACCTCCGGCACCGAGTTCGTCCGTATCCGATGCCCCCGGGGGCCTGGTCAGGGCCATAGGCGAGGTCTTCCAGGGGGGGGGCGGCCTAGCAGCGATGCGCGACTGCATGCGCGAGGCCGGCTCCTGGCAGCTGAGGCGCCGCGTGGGCCAGCATCTTCTCTTCGGTCTTCCGCGCCAGGTACGCCGCCACCGCCGTGGCCATGTACCACGCGGCGTGCGAGATGCTGGTGGGGTGCTGCCTGAGGGCGGCAAGGGCGCTCGAGGAGGCGGAGCCTGACGCGCTAGCGCACCTGGACTTCCCACCGTCGCACTGGAAGCGCCTGCGCACCAACAACTTGCGGGAGCGCGCCAAAAGGGAAACTAAACGCGGCTCGCGCGTGGTGCAGGTTTTCCCGTCGGAGAGTTCGCTGCTCAGGCTCGTGGGAGCCGTCGTGTGCGACCAGGCCGAGACATGGGCCGGCTCACGCTACTTTTCGGAGAGGAAGATGGCCGAGATGCACGACGCGCCCCTCCGGAGGGGCGCCTTGGGCTGTCATGACTGGGCCGAGCTGGGAAAGACCGACAGGAAGATGGTCGAATCCAGCCTGGAGCTTGCTGACGGCGTGGAGACGGCCTAGGATCTCGATAGATTCCGGATCCTGGATGCAGGGGGCAAAGTGTCCATTACACCAACTATCGCGACACTACCCGGTCGAGCGGTAGGCGTAGTCGGCCTTTTGGTAGTTTGCCGTGTGGTCGGAGTGGGCGATTGCCATGAGCTCGTCGGTCAGGCCAAAGTACAGATGGCGCTGGTCAAGGTCCCCGTACCAGTTGTCGTTGGTGTCGTCCCAGGTTAGGTCCATCTGGCACCATTTGCTGTCGATCTTTACGGCGTTCCAGGTGTGGCCGTTGCCGGTGATGCGGCCGTTGGCGATGCCCGCGGCGTCAATGAGCTTGGAGTAGATGCGCTGGTAGCTCTCGCAGGTGCCCTGGTGGCGCGTGAGGCCGCTTTCGGCCGAGCACCAGTTGAGGCTGTGGTCGTACTCCAGCTGGTCGAGCGTCCAGTCGTGGAGCCACAGCGCCATGTCGTATTCCGAGCCGCTTGTCTCTTGCCCGCACTGGGCCACGGCGTTGTTGACGATCTGCGTGACGCTCGGGCGGGCGGCGTCGTTTACGGTCACCTCCGCCGTGGTGCGCAGGTAGTAGATTCCCTTGTCGTTTTGGGAGTCGCATCTGTCGTTGTCCATAAAGTAGAAGTAGATGCGGTACGTGCCCGACGCCGTGAAGTCAAAGGTAAAGTCTGTCTCTTATACACATCTCCGAGCCCACGAGACACTCGCTAATCTC
>UQID01000014.1 GCA_900541045.1 uncultured Collinsella sp. | reverse complement strand
TCAGGCTGCTCAATTTCCGATGCTCTTTTTGCTCAAATCCTCTTGACGAAACACACAGCCGTCCGGAAGGTCGCGCCGCGGAGTTTCGACACGCCGAGCTCGACTTCCCCGGCCCCGGTGACGAACTTCCTCGCGTAGTGGCCGCTGCGGTAGACCTCCCGGCCCGCCGCCCTCTCGTAGCGTTCGGCCCCGACGGGCTCGGACGACTCGTCGTCGACTGATACGATGTTCGCATATACTGCCCGTGCCCCTTTCCTCGATGGTTTATTGTCTAGTCGCCAGAAATCATATGAATACGCGTGGACCGTGTCCCTCTATGTGTTTGTCAATTTGTGAAAGAAATTATGCGTCACCTCCTTATGCGCAACTACTTTCCCTATGGGTTATTAAGACTGCCCAAGACGGATTGTTGGTCGCCGGAGATTGGTTTGCCCAACTGCGCTTGAGACCCTCCGTGCGGATTTCCCAGTCGCCCTACAACGCTCTTGCAATGAGTGTTGTAGTGGTCATTGCCCAAACGTTCCTCGCGATTTATGCACTGTTTAGGAACATGAACTACTACGACATGAACGCACCGTTTCTCGAGAACTTCTTCAACACCGTTAAGGGTGCGGCACTGAAGCTGTCCTCGGCGATCTTGGGCGAACACGCGATAGATGTGCTGCGCCAGAAGAAGGGGGAGTGAGGGCGAGATACTCAGAATGTCAGGCCGTTAGGTACTGCAATCCCTCCCCGTTGTTGGCTGTATCAATGTGGGCCTTATATATCATGGACTTGATGTCGGTATGAATAGGGTGAGACAAAGTGGACGAGCTTTCCAAAGAAATTGCATCTCTGCCATCTGATGTATTGAGTAAAGCATATGATGATGCTCTGCATCCTGTGCTCTCATCGGTCGGAGACACTCTGAGTTTAGTTCCCAGAACCGTTGGCGTATTGCTTGGCCCCTGGAAGAAATGGGTGGTTAACGGCGAGAGCAATATTGAGGAGGCGATTCGGCAAATCGAAGAAAAGATGGAAGACGTCCCGGAGGACTGCTTCTGTGAGCCTGCACAGAATGTTGTGGTGCCGGCTATTCAGCAACTGTCATATTCGTACGACAGTCAGGACCTAAGGGGGCTGTACGTTAATTTACTCGCGTCCTCTATGGATAAAAGGGTTTCTCCTCTCGTCCATCCGAGTTTTGTTAGCATAATCGGACAACTGACTCCCGATGAAGCCAAAATGATGTCGTGGCTTTCTGAAGGGCTTGGTAAAGATCATATTCCGGTTATTGACTTACGCGTTGTCGAAGACGATGACATGCCAATTAAAGCTCGGTGGCGAGTGCTTTGCGAAAATTATACGAACGTATTCGATGCTATCGTTCAATGTCCTGAGAATGTGTCTTTGTATTTGAATAACTTGGAGCGACTGAAACTTTTAAGCGAAGAAACGTACTGTTACGAGGGAGAAGACGATTATCTTGGGATTGAGGATTCTGACAGGATCCGAAATATAAAGAAGGATAATACGCCTTCTGATGGATGGCGGTTTGATTGCGTACATCATGTTTTTAGGCTAACACCGTTCGGGAAGCTTTTTATTAAGTGCTGTGTTTAGTCTTCTCGGCAGTGCTGGTACGATTCGATTCTTGGCGGTTTGCTAATGGGTGAATGCGTTGGTCAGATTTGATGGGAATACCTTCTATTTCTTGTCAATTAGTCTTTTAAAGCTTCCGACCGTCGTCCTGGCGGTTTTTCTTTGTCCCCGCAATGATGGACAATTTCCTTAAACGATTTTGGTCCGTGATAGTTTCTCACGGTTCATTTTCGCTTCATTTTACGGTGATGGTGCCAAATGGTAAGAGGTGCATATGAACGAAGCGGTTTTAAGGGTTTTAGCCAGGCTGGGGCTCGACGCTAAACCATTCAAGCAGGAGAAAGTGATCGAGCTGGTCAAGAACCCCCTTTCCGGAGCATGGGTTACCGTCTATTCGCACCATGACGCTGCTGATGGAAGGCCTTCCGTTTTTGCCTGTTTTGCCGACCTTGCACGGAAGCAGGAGATTCTTGCAGGTGATGATTGGTTGAAGCATGCTTCCAGTTTCTCGCCAGGCTTCTGCGTATGTGCAGATGACGTCACTTATCATGACGGGCGCGATGAGGGCTATGACTTTATTGTTGCCGAGCAGTATTTCTATCCGCTCGACCAAGCGCAGATTCTGGTCAACCAGGAATTTGTCATGCTGTTTGAACTCTACCGCGGCGAAGACGGTTGCTACTATAGCGTCGACAAGTGCGGCGAGAGAGAAAAAGTCGTTGACTTTGCTGGAGACGAGGTGCGTGTCAGGACCAAATATATACTGCGCTTCATTGCAGCTAAGCAATGCTTCTTCGTCTACTTTGTTGACGCTCGGCTGGCATCTTCGTCCAACTATCCTTTGGGGAGCACTGAGTGCATTTCAGAGAGTGATGAAGTCGGAGGGAACTACCATATCGGACAGTGGTACACGAGCGATATTGATGAAGGCTATCTGCTGTCCATGCTCTACGCTCGAAGCTTTATCGAGCCCGACGACGTCGAGACTTGTGGCGTATGGCCGTTCGATGAGAAAAATGAACGGTACCCCGAGTTCGTCATCGGCGAACGGCCTGACGGCTCGCTCGTTCGATACACATGTGACCCGAATAAGCTTGGCACCTACTTTGATAAGGAGCCTCGCGCCCCACATTACTTAACCCCCGTTTTCTTTAAGCCCGCTGTACTTGATAAGTACAGGAGTAGCCCTCACTTCGATGTCAGCGAGCGTCACATTTCATGTGGGAGCCAGTGGAGGTGCGAGATTGACAATGTTGACCCGGACAGAGTTATGGTTTATCTCGGCGATTTGGGACGCGATCTTCCCGAGAGTGAGCGCACTCATTTCCTTTCCTTCGAGATGTCTCCCGTTGACCAGCGCATTTCTGATGAGGTATTCAAGACAGATTTGCTCAATATGTGGGTTAAAGATCCGTCGGGCCCTGTTTCCATGCTTATGCGAGCGCGAATGGAACTTGATAAAGCATGGAGGAAACGGTTTGGCTTGGCGCTGTATAGGCCTTTCCACCGTGCAGACGAGGGCATTCTTGAACAAATCCACATTCCATCTGGCAACGGCGAGTCTGAATTTGAGTCCGTGACTATGGCCCTCACGAGAGCCCTCGTCGACTACATTGATGAAAGTGCTCTAAAGGACGCTGATGCGAAGGGTAGTATTAACAAGTTGGAGGCCTTTCTTAGCGGGAATGACATCGTGATCGACTTAAAGTCTCTCCGTGATCTTCAGAACCTTCGGTCGGCGGGGGCAGCGCACGGTAAGGGCTCAAAATACGATAGGCTTTACGGCGATGTGGTCACCGAAGACCATAGAGAAGATGCGAAAAGACTTATTGCTCGGCTTACGACCATGCTGAACGAGTTGACTGAGGCCTTAAAACCTGCCGACGATCGGAAAGAGTAATTGCAGGGTGATGGGCTGTCATGCGCTAGGGAAACAAGGCTGTTGCAGTTGGCGGATTTAGATATTCTTGCATCAAGACCTTCCGATTTCCTATAGATAGAGACAGGTCCAATTAACTTTCAATGTGTATCCTCCTTATTTTCTGAGTTTATGTAGCACTAGCTGCGTTTATAGGAATGGGCTATGCGCGATACGGCGGTTTCAGCATGAGGCCGGCTTGTACTTCTTCGAGATTCCATATACTGACACCTTTCAGGTCCGGCTTATGTCCGCGCCAGTATTTATGCTTTAAGCAAAGCGGCACGAGTGAACTTGCTGCGAGCCTCATGCTGTGAGCACGTTAATCAATCGGTCGTGAAGGCGAGGTGAGTATGAAAGGTAGAAACCAGCACGTTACGAAGCGGGCGGATGGCAATTGGCAGGTTAAGGGCGAGGGGGCGCGTCGCGCTTCCTTTGTTACGACGACCCAGGGCGAAGCTATAAAGCGCGGTCGTCAAATTAGTTCTAATCAGCACTCTGAGCTAATCACCCATCGTCCTGATGGCAGGATCCGCGCAAAGGATTCCCATGGGCACGATCCCTTCCCGCCGAGAGGATAGGGACTTGACGCCATTGCGGCTGCGGGCATGGATTAGCGTGTCCGCAGCCGCAAACGCCTGCCGGAAGTATGCGGCAAATTCTGGAACCCCCGAGCACAACAGCTTTTCCACATAAAGGATCCGCAGGCAGAAGCATTACGGCATTCCGGAGCGCTCGGCACGCTAGGGATTTGCCGCATACTTCCGAGTTTTGGCCTTGTACCCTTTGCTCCAGATGCTGCAAACACTTGATTGATGCTATTTAAGGTCTATAATCAAATAAAAACTCTGAAATATCTTTTCAAAACAATGAAAGGAATGTTGAGGACGATGCTTTGCCAGTTCACCTTCAGGAACTATAGATCCTATCGCGATGAGGCGGAGCTTTCCATGCAGGCGACGCCGATGAAGGAGTTCGAGCGCTCCCTTATAGAGTGCCCTGACGGGCAGAGCTTCCTTCCGGTGGCTGCGGTTTACGGGCCTAACGCTGGCGGCAAGTCTAACCTGCTCGAGGCTCTTGACTATATTCGTTCGGCGGTGGCAAGGCCGATCAGATTGTTGTCTGCCAGCACTGATGCGCCAGAAGGTAACCGATCTTCAATACCCCGTTGCTCTGCGTTCGAGTTCGATGACGTGTCGGCTGCTAAGCCCACCGAGTTCGAGCTCTACTATCGCGCGGGTGAGCATGAGTACCGCTATGTCCTGTCCGTGCATGCGGACGAGATCGTGTCCGAGGGACTGTGGCGGCGCAAATTGGGAGCTTCGCGTACGGCAATGTTGTTCGAGCGCGAGGGTGCTGAGGTCGAGCTCGGTCCCACGCTGCGCAAACTTGTTACGGCTGCGAGATTCAACCCGAGTCTGCCGTACCTGTCGTTCCTCTGTATCAACTTTGACGCGCCGGTGATCAAGGAGGCTGCCAGCTGGTTTCTTGATGGCGTGTTCCTGAACTACAACAGCTCTTACCTGGAGCGGATGCTCGAGCAATTGCTGGACGAGGCGGAGTCGCCCGAGGTCACGCGCTTTCTGCGCGCCGTCGACGTACGCATCGATGGCTTTAGGGTGGAGAAGGCCCCGGAATGGCGCGGCCAGCGCGTCTTTGTGAGGCACGAGGTGGACGGCAAGGGCTATGAGCTGCGCCTTTCTGAGGAGTCAGCCGGCACACAGAAGCTCATGGGGCTAGCTGCATATCTGATGGCTGCGCTCGAGCGCGGCACTACCGTTGTGGTCGACGAACTTGACGCCAAGCTTCATCCGAAGCTCCTGCGCTACGTGATTCTGTTGTTTAAGGATCCCGAGGTCAACAAGAGCGGCGCGCAGCTCATCTTCTCGTCCCAGGACGTGTCCACAATGCGAAACGACGTGTTCCGCCGCGACGAGATATGGTTCGCCGCACGCGGCGAGGGGGAGGCGAGCCAGCTATGGTCGCTCGCCGACATCCACGAGTCAAATGGCAACCTGGTCAGCAAGAACGCGGCATTCGACAAGCAGTACCTGTCTGGCCGCTATGGTGCCGACCCGTATCTCACGCGCATTGAGGAGTGGGATTAGTATGGCCGCGAAAAAGTCGAGGGACTGGCGCAGCGGCAAGCGCGAGGGACGCTCTCGCATGGTACAGATGACGCGCCATCTCGTGGTGACCGAGGGCAAGGAGACTGAGCCTCGCTACTTCGAGGGCGTGCGCGCCGCGTTGGGCGCAGCAAACGAGCGGAAGGTTGCCGTAGTCGTTAAGGGGACTGGCAAACATACTCTCGACCTGCTCGACTTCGCCGTCGAACACTGCCTCTATGCGCCCGAGACGTTCGACCACGTGTGGCTCGTGTATGACAAGGATGACTTCCCTGCGTCCGACTTCGACGCGATGGAACGTAAGTGCAACGAGCTCTCTGATGGTTCGAGGACCTTCCACGCGTTGTGGTCCAACCCCTGTTTCGAGCTGTGGCCGCTTTTGCACTTTCGCTACACGACCGCGCATATGTCCGCGTCCGACTGCCAGCATGCCCTCGCGCAGGAGATGTCGAAGAATTTGGGCATCGAGTACCGCAAGAACCTTGACGGGATGTTTGGGGCAGTGGATGATAGGCGAAGCGAAGCATTGCAGCGTGCTGGGCGCCTCGTCGCGTACCATAGGGAACTGGGTAACATTAAGCCATCTGCGCAAAACCCTTCAACTAAGGTTGGCGAGATATTTGATGTGATTGGGCCGTATCTGGTTTGACGGTCAAGTTCGATCGGGCTTGATGGGACTGGAGATTCATGAAAGATGTTGTTTCGGGCTGCCTGCCGTCTTTAACTGGATTGACCTTTTGGGACCCGATAGGATACTAGGCCGAATCTAGCGGTATTGACGCAGTCAACCTATGGGCTCGCACGTTGCTGCTGCTAGCAGCGGATCGGGTGAGGACTGCTGCTTCTTTGGCCTGTACGCCTCCGATGGCCAGTTTGCCGTGGACGCCTCCTGGGTGGACGCGACCGGCGCCATAGCCGATGCTGCCTGCGAGAGTGGCTCACTTACGTCGGCGCAGTTTGTGACGCCGATGGGCGGGGCCTTTGGTACCGCCTGTGTTATGGATGCCAGCGGGGCCGTAGCTCAGCATGTGGTAATTGAACCCACAGGCGCCCAGCCGCCGGCGGGGAAGACCCAGCCCGATACCGATGAGCCCACCGGTGGCAATCCCGCGGGGGATACAAAGCCCGGTAGCGAAGAAAAGCCCGGTGATGAGACCAAGTCCAGCGAAAACCCGCCCCCACGCCTGATTCGTCGCCCAAGTCGGACGCCAAGCCTGCGCCCGCGTCCTCCAAGACGCCTGCGACCAAGACTGCCAAGAAGACCTAGCCCGCAACAACGCAAACCGCCGCGCTCCCTAAGACCGGCCACGGTGACTGGGTGGTTGCGTGCCTTGCCTTCGTCTTCTAGGTATGTTGTTGGTCACCATAAAAGTTCGGGCACTTCGCTGGGGGCTTTATTTGACAATGTAGTTTCTGCCGCTTCTTTCCCACATTTCTCTGAGTCAATAATGCAGATTGCTTGAACACGGCTTGGGGCTTGCCATATATTTGAATTTGACTAAACTTAACTTATAAGTTAACCATATTTGGTTTCTTCTGAAGCGGAGGGGGTGGCCTTTGGCTAGTGACTATGAGCTTGTCGAATATGCTGATCCCGAGGGACGACCTTTTTGGGAACTAACCACCTCCCCTGAGAACTCTCAGTTTCAGAAGATGATGTCTGATCCTAAAACGAAGTTTACCGCCCGTAAAATGATCAATCAGATTTCAAAAATCTATGATTACGGGCTAAAGGATGTCACTGGAACGTCAAAGCTTCGATGTATCGAGCCTAAGATTGGGCTATACGAACTCAAGGGTTTTGATGGGGTTAATCGAGAAATGGTCTACGCGATTTGCCAAGGCGTGGACAAGATTGTTTTGCTTTTTTGGTTTAAGGGCCATCAAGGCTCGGGAAATATTACCAAAGAAATTAAACGCGCAAAAAAGTTGGCCCCGATAGCAAAGCAGCTTTTGGAGTCATAGCGTCGGCTTTTTTGCCAGCTTACGAAACGGAGACTTGTAATGGTTAAGGTCGATTTATCAGACTTTTACGCGGAAACGGAAACGAGCGAAACCCGTGCCTATGAGCACGCACTAGATATTGAGTTTATTGTTCATCGCGAGATGCAGCGCTCGGGCTTGAGTAAAAGCGAGCTGGCAAAGCGTATGGGCGTGAGTCTTCAGTCGCTTTCGAAATTGTTGAATTCTCAGCCCAACATGACGCTGAAAACAATCGCAAAGTTTGAGCTTGCGCTGGGTGTCAAAATTATTCCACAGGTCATTTCCAGTTATTCGAATGAGGCGCCGTTTTCTTCGTCTAATAACTCTGTCCGAGAACAATGGTCTTCATTTAACAGCGACTGCTCGGCTAAACGATTGGACTTTGAGATGATTCCGGGAGGTTTGGCTGCATGAGTAAGGATTTCATTGCGCCTATTCAGGTTGTTCATTTGTTTGTTGTCGACTCAACTTTTCATATTGAGAATGAGCCCTCCCAGAATATGGATTTAAAAGTTGACGTTAGTTATCAGGACGTCCATCTATTGAGGAACAAGGCGGGCGAGCGTGCAGACTTAAAGCTGTATGTGTGTGGCAGTCTGATTGATAGAGACGATGCAAAGGAAAAAATGCGCGCTGATGTGTCGGTCGCTATTTCGGTGTCTACAAAATTGCCGTTCGACATTTCAGACGATGAAGCGCGCCGCTATCTTCTCTCTAATGCGATTTCCATGGCGTATGGTCACGCTAAGAGCTATCTGATGGTCGTTACTGGACTTTCGCCCATGGGGGCTTTGACGCTGCCGGCAATTCTTCCTTCGGAATTGGCAGCGGACAGCGATGCGTCTTTCCAAAGTGAGTAAGTTGTTCTCGAGTTGGATTTTGCCTGCCACTGTGTGCAAATATAACTAGGTGCCGAATCGGTAGTTTGACCGATTCGGCATTTAAATTTCGAAGTTTCTAGTTGAAGCCCTGCGATGCCCGTACTACGACAGCTAAATTGACCGTGACGTCCTGTCTTGCGATATGCATGTAGCTCCACACGTGTATCATGGTGAAAGCGATTTCAATGACGGGGGTGCTCGTGGTAAAGATGAAAGATGTGGCCGAGTTGGCCGGCGTTTCGAGCGCCGCCGTCTCGCGCTACCTCAACGGTGGCTACATATCAACGGACAAGGCCGAGCGCATTAAGCAGGCGATTGAGCTGACTGGATACGTGCGGTCCAGCCAGGCTCGTGCACTGCGCACCGGCTCTACCAAGCTCATCGGCGTCATCGTGCCCAAGATCAACTCGGAGTCCGTGAGCCGCATTACCGCCGGCATTGGCCAGGTGCTCGGTCACCGTGGCTACCAGATGCTGCTTGCCAATACCGACAACGCGGCCGATCGCGAGCTCGAATACCTCGATTTGTTCCAAAACCACCCAGTTGATGGCATTGTGCTGGTGGCAACCATGATCACCGACGAGCACCATCGGGCGATTGAGTCGTGCCGCGTGCCCATCGTTCTGATCGGCCAGAATGTCGAGGGCGCGGCGTGCGTCTATCACGACGATTACGAGGCCGCCTTTGAGCTGGGCCATGCACTTGCGGGTCGCGTGGACGGCAAGATCGCCTACATTGGAGTTACCGAAGAGGACCGCGCGGCCGGTTATGACCGCCGTCGCGGTTTTGAGGCCGGCTTGCGCGCCGCGGGCGTTGCGCTTGATCCGAGCCTGATTCGCCAAGGGTCCTTTACGCTCGACTCGGGCTATGGTGCGGCGCGTGAGCTGCTTTCCGTCGCTCCCGATGTTTCGTTTATCGCTTGCGCGACCGACACCATGGCGGCGGGCGCGCTGCGTGCCATTGATGAGGTTCGCGGCATGGGCGAGGGCATACACCGCGTGAGCGGTTTTGGCGACAACGCGTTTTTGCGCGCGCTGACGGGCGGCATTCCCACCGTGCATTATGGCTACCTGACCAGTGGCGTCGAGGCGACCAACATGTTGCTCAACACGCTCGATGGCGTGGAGGGGGAGAGCGGTCTCAAGACGCTTAAGCTCGGCCATCAGCTTATGAATGTCTAGGCTTTGGGCACGTCTGCCTGCCTCTGAGCCCTTATGTTTGTCTCAAAACTACCATTCGCCGGCTTTTTCCTACCGTTCACCGTTATATGAAAACGATTACAGTCATATGAAACTGAAAACGATTACAGTTTAAGTGTCAAAGATGGCCGGGTGCACATGCGCCCGTTGGAGGAAAGGGAAGTCATGGACTACCGCAAATCAGCCCAAGAGGTGCTCGACAACATCGGTGGCGCCGACAACGTTGTTTCGGCCGCACACTGCGCCACGCGTCTGCGCCTGGTGATTGCCGATAACGCCAAGGTTGACAAGGAGGCCCTCGAGAATATCGACGGCGCTAAGGGCGTCTTTGAGGCCCAGGGCCAGCTCCAGATTATTTTTGGCACTGGCACCGTCAATAAGGTCTACGACGAGTTCATTGCGCTCAGCGGCGTCGAGGCTGCCACCAAGGCCGAGGTCAAGGAGGCCGCGGCGCAGCAGCAGAACATCTTTATGCGAGCAATTAAGGTGCTCGGCGACGTCTTTGTCCCCATCATCCCCGCCATCGTGGCTTCGGGCCTGCTGCTGGGCATTATGAGTGCCCTCAACTTTATGGCCTCCAACGGCTTTATCGCGCTCGACACCAATAACTTTATCTACAAGATCGCCGACCTGGTCTCGGGCACGTCCTTTGGCATTCTGCAGATCCTGATCGGCTACTCCGCCGCTAAGGCCTTTGGCGCCAACCCGTACCTGGGTGCCGTCGTCGGCGGTGCGTTTATCAACTCCTCGCTGCAGAGCGCCTACACGGTTGCCTCCGAGGGCGTTCAGACCATGGTCACCGTTATTCCCGGTGTGTACAGCTTTGAGTGGGTCGGCTATCAGGGCCACGTGATCCCCATCGTTATCGCCTGCGCCATTCTGGCCTTCCTCGAGAAGCGCCTGCACAAGATCGTTCCCGAGATGTTCGACCTCTTTGTGACCCCGCTCGTCTCCGTGTTCGTGACCGTGCTCGTGACGCTCGTTGCCGTCGGCCCCATCTTCGTGTGGGCCGAGAACGCCATCCTCGGTCTGATCCAGGCCCTGCTGACCCTGCCCTTCGGCATCGGTTCCTTTATCGTCGGCCTGTTCTATGCCCCCACGGTCGTTACCGGTATCCACCAGATGTACACCGCCATCGACCTGGGCCAGCTCGCCCAGTACGGTGTGACCTACTGGCTGCCCATCGCCAGCGCTGCCAACATCGCCCAGGGTGGCGCTGCGCTCGCCGTTGCCTTTAAGACCCGCGATGCCAAGATCAAGGGCTTGGCGCTTCCTTCGGCTCTGTCCGCCTTCATGGGCATTACCGAGCCGGCCATCTTTGGTGTGAACCTGCGCTTCTTTAAGCCCTTCATCGCCGGCTGCATCGGCGGCGGTTGCGGTGCCCTGGTCTGCGCGCTCACCTCGCTTGCTGCTTCCGGCACCGGCGTTACCGGTATCTTCGGTATCCTGCTGTGCCTGGCCCAGCCCGTGCAGTACGCGATCATGTTTGCGGTCGCCGCGCTGGTTTCCTTTGGCGTCTCGTTTGTCCTGTACAAGGACGAGCCTAAGGCTTCCGAGCAGGCATAAGAGCTTTTGATTGATGGGGTGCCCGCGGGTTGTATACTCGCGGGCGTTTCCCGTATCTGGTGCCGATCTCTGGCGCCTTGTTACTTTCGATCCGTTAGGACTTTGATATGTCTAATGCCCTTGGTCGCGACCTTGCAAAGCTGGTCGCCGCTGTTGACACCGCCGCCTCTGAGTGCGGTCATGGCGCGTATGGCCAGCGCTTCCACATTATGCCGCCGGCGGGCTGGCTCAACGACCCCAACGGTCTTTGCCAGGCGGGCGGCGTGTTCCATGCCTATTTTCAGTATGCGCCGTTTGATGTCGAGGGTGGCGTTAAGGTCTGGGGCCATGCGACGAGCCGTGACCTTATGACGTGGGACTACGTTGGCGCCCCGCTGCTGCCCGACGAGCCGTTCGATTGCCACGGCGTGTATTCGGGCTCCGCGCTTGCCGAGGACGGTCGCATTCGCGTGCTGTACACAGGCAACGTGAAGCTTTCCGATGCGGACGGTACGTACGACTACGTCAATACCGGCCGTCGTGCCGATACCGTCTATGTGGAGAGCGCCGACGGTCAGGCGTTCGGCGCCAAGCGTGTGGTGCTGGCTTCCGAGGATTATCCCGAGGATTTGACCTGCCATGTGCGCGATCCCAAGGTATGGCGTGACGCGGACGGGCGTTATCACATGGTGCTGGGTGCTCGTCGTCGCGTGGATGGGCCGCATGTCGAGAGCCGTTTTTGTGCGATGCACGGCGAGGGTGCCGGGCGCGATGTGGGTGAGATCCTGGTGTATGGTTCGGCGGATATGCTGAACTGGGAGCTCGAGAGCCGTGTGTCTACGCCCAAGCGTTTCGGCTTTATGTGGGAGTGCCCGGGGTATCTTGAGCTTAGGGCCGATGACGGTGTGCCGGTGAAGTTCCTGTCCTTCTCTCCTCAGGGGCTCGAGGGCGGTCGTTGGGACCGCGGCAACGTATACGCTGCTGGCTACATGCCTGTAACGGGCGACATTACCGGTGGTGACGGTACCTATGAGCTGGGCGAGTTCCGCCTGTGGGACGCCGGTTTTGACTTCTATGCTCCGCAGGAGTTCACGGCCGAGGACGGTCGCCACATTCTGATCGGCTGGATGGGCATGCCCGATGAGCCGACCTATGGCAACGCACCCACCGTGGTGTGCGGCTGGCAGCATTGCATGACGGTGCCGCGCGAGCTTACGGCCGGCGACGGTGGCGTGGTGCTGCAGCAACCGGCGCGTGAGATCGAGCGCCATTATGCCTCGGTGCGTGTGGGGGAGGGCTCGTTGGAGGTTGCCGGCGATACCTGCTTTGACGTTGTTGTCGACGGTGTCGACGGCGCATTTACCGCGATCGTTGATGGCGAGCTGAAGCTGGCGTTTGTGCCCGCCGAGCGCGAGCTGCCCGCGCGCTTTGAGATGCGATTTACCGATGAGGGTCGCGCTTCTGCCGGCTGCGGTCGTACCGTGCGCTGGGAGCCCGTCGACGAGGTTCGTAACGTGCGCATCGTTGGCGATGTCTCGTCGGTCGAGGTGTTTGTGAATGATGGCGCGTTCGTGTTTTCGACACGCATCTATCCCGAGGCCTATGGCGTGGCCGTTGACGCTCCGGGTGCGAGCGTGAGCTATCACACGCTCAACATCTAGGCGATTCGTCGCATATCGGCGCTATACTGCAGCCGTTGCCCACGATGCGGGGAACACCCGCATCGTGGGTTTTTGCTTATGAAGGGACGGTGCCGTGTGGGCGTACGGCAGCTAGAAGAGGCCTGGGCTGCAAGGGTCGGCGCGCGTGAGGCGCGGTTGCTCGCGGCCTCGCATGTGCCAGCAGCGTTGTCGCAATTGGGGATTGTGCGCCCCGGTGACCGCCTGGTGGCCTTTGCGGACGACTTTGCCGATGCGTTTGCGTACGGCTTTGATGCCTGCGACGTGGCTATGGTGGGCGAGCCGTCGGTTGCAGCGTTTGCTGCTGCGTCCGAGGGCTTTGATGCTTCGTTTGATGCCGAGGGGCCGAATCTGTGGTGGTTCGTCAACTCTATCGGCGGGTTTGGTCTGCGTGTGCCCGACCTTCGCGCTCTGGGCCGCGCGGCTCGTGAGGCCCGCGCGCTGCTCGTGGTGGATAACACGGTGGCTGGTGTCTTTGGGTGCGATCCCCTGCGTTTGGGTGCCGTCCTGTCGCTTGAGGCACTCGACCGTGTTTGCGCCGTTAGGGCTCCGCGCAAGCTCGTCGCAGCTTCGGTGGCGCGCTCGCAGCTCAAGCGCCATCGTGTGGATGCTGCTGCCGAGTGCGCGCATGCGTTGTTTGCGGGCTGCGGTGCTTTGGCGTTCGACCTTTCTACCGAGGAGGCCCACGTGCTGGAGCGCGGGCTTTCCTCGCTCGATGCCCGCATGCAGGCGCACTTCGACCGCGCGCGTGCGCTGGCCGAGTATCTGGCGGCGAACGAGATGGTGCGCAACGTGCACTATCCCGGGCTGAACTCGCATCCCGACCATGCGGTTGCAACGGGAATCCTCGAGCACGGCTTTGGTCCGGCAGTTGAATTTGACCTTATCGAGCGTAGCGCGGGCGAGCTGTTCGATGCTTTGCCCGGGGAGTTTCGCACATCGCCCGCCGGCGGCGCAACGACGCGTCTTTCAGCCCCTCGTGGCAAGCAGGGGAGCACCATCCGCCTCTTCGCCGGCACCGACGACCCCCTGGTCGTAGCGTCAACCCTAGATAACGCCCTCCGATGATTTTTCTGGGACGGGGATTAAAAAATCATCTATGGTGACCGACCAGCTAAAAAGCCCCGTCCCAAATTGGCTACTCTTTGATGCTGGCGATGAGGTCGTTTGCTTTGGTGGCGATGACGTTGTTGATGTCGGCCTGCAGCTCCTCGTAGACTGCTATGGCTCGCTCGCCGGCGGGGGTGAGCGTGGATCCGCGGGCGCCGTCTCGCTCGATGAGCTTGCAGCCCAGCTGGCCTTCGGCCTCGTTTACAATGCGCCAGGCCTTGGAATATGCCATGCCCATGCTCTTTGCGGCACGGTTGAGCGAGTGCTCGCGGGCGATACCTTGCAGCAGCAAGACGCAGCCGTGGCCGAAGACGCCCGGCAAATCCTTGTCGCACGCTTGAATGACCAACTTTGCCGTCGTCTTGTACTCCATGTGCTCCGCGTCTCCCCGCTAAAGTGTTTGCTGGGCAAACGCAAAGCCCGCGTCAAACCCTCGTGTGCTCTTCTTAAATCATGCATTGTAGCAGTCAAAGTGCGTTAAGATACTTCCCCAGTATTGGGCGCCCAAGGTTGGGCTGGGTCCTACGAGGCCTGCAGCCGACCGGTCGCATGGAAAAAGGAGAAACATGGCTACGTTCTTTCCCGGTGAGTCCCACACGTTTTCGGAGTATCTGCTGGTCCCTGGTTACTCGTCCTCGCAGTGCATCCCCAACAACGTCTCTCTTAAGACGCCGCTAACCCGCTTTAAGCGCGGTGAGAAGCCGGCAATCACCCTGAACATCCCCATGGTTTCCGCCATCATGCAGTCCGTCTCGGGCGTCGACATGGGTGTCGCGCTCGCTACCGAGGGTGGCCTGTCCTTCATTTACGGTTCCCAGAGTGCCGAGTCCGAGGCCGCTATGGTCAAGGCCGTCAAGGATCACAAGGCTGGCTTCGTTCAGTCCGATTCCACGCTGACCCCCGACATGACCATGGAGCAGGTCATCGAGCTCAAGGAGAAGACCGGTCATTCCACCATGCCGGTTACCGACGACGGCACTCCCAAGGGTAAGCTCCTGGGCATCGTCACCAGCCGTGACTATCGTCCCAGCCGCGATGACCACCAGACGAAGGTCTCCGAGTTCATGACCCCGCGTGAGCAGCTCATCGTGGGCGACAAGAACATCAGCCTCAAGGTTGCCAACGACGTCATCTGGGACAACAAACTCAACGCCCTGCCCATCGTCGACGACAACGATCACCTCATGGGCATCGTCTTCCGTAAGGACTACGACAGCCACAAGACCAATCCCAACGAGCTGCTCGATAACGACAAGCGCTACATGGTCGGCGCCGGCATCAACACTCGCGACTATGCCGAGCGCGTGCCGCTGCTCATCGAGGCCGGTGCCGATGTCCTGTGCATCGACTCTTCCGAGGGCTTCAGCGAGTGGCAGAAGCGCACCATCGAGTGGATCCGCGCCAACTACGGCGTGGACGTCAAGGTCGGTGCCGGTAACGTCGTCGACGCCGAGGGCTTCCGCTTTTTGGCCGACTGTGGTGCCGACTTTATCAAGGTCGGTATCGGCGGTGGCTCCATCTGCATTACCCGCGAGACCAAGGGCATCGGCCGTGGCCAGGCCACTGCGCTGATCGACGTCTGCCGCGCCCGTGACGAGTACTACGAGGAGACCGGCGTCTACGTGCCCGTGTGCTCCGACGGTGGCATCGTCTATGACTACCACATGACGCTCGCCCTTGCCATGGGTGCCGACTTTATGATGCTGGGCCGCTACTTCGCTCGCTTTGACGAGAGCCCGACCGAGCGCGTCAATGTGAACGGTCAGTACATGAAGGAGTACTGGGGCGAGGGTTCCGCGCGTGCCCGCAACTGGCAGCGCTACGACCTGGGCGGCGCCGCGAAGCTCAGCTTCGTCGAGGGCGTCGACTCCTACGTTCCCTACGCCGGCTCTCTTAAGGACGGCGTGGGCGGCACGCTCTACAAGGTCAAGTCCACGATGTGCAACTGCGGTGCCCTCTCGATCCCCGAGCTCCAGGAAAAGGCACGCCTAACGCTGGTCAGCTCTACCTCCATCGTCGAAGGCGGCGCCCACGACGTTGTCGTGAAGGATTCTCAGCAGAGCGTTTCCTATCGATAAGCGGCTTTCCCAAGCACCGCACCTTGCCGTTCAAACCGTCGCTCGCGTACTAAAGTACGCGTCGCTCCTCTTTCACGGCAATCTGCGGCACTTGGAAAACCCGACCATACATGGGCGGGTAACAATTAGCGGTTGATTCACAACCACGTTATTTAGATAAAGCGAGATGCCTGCAAGTCGCAGGCATCTCGCTTGTCGTATTTGCTATCATCAGTCAAGTTAACCTTAGGGTCGGTCGGCTTGGCTTTGTTCGCTACAAGTTCCGCACGCAAAGAAGAGCACTTAATGTGCTCTTCGTCTTGCGCAGGACTGTTCGCAGTAGCGAATAAAGCCAAGCCGCCCGACCCCAGCTAAGATTAAAGGAGCTGATATGTGCGATTGCACAGATCATAAGGACGAGATCCCTGCCTACGACGCGCAGGCCATTGAGTCCAAGTGGATGAAGGCCTGGGAGGACTCCAACCTCTTTGCCGTCGACACCGACGACAGTAAGCCCAAGAAGTACGTGCTCGAGATGTTCCCGTATCCGTCGGGCGACCTGCACATGGGCCACGCTCGCAACTATACCATTGGCGATGCCATGGCCCGTCAGGCCCGCATGCGCGGCTACGACGTGCTGCATCCCATCGGCTTTGACGCCTTTGGTCTGCCTGCCGAGAACGCCGCCATCAAGCACAATACGCAGGCTGCCGCTTGGACGTACAAGAACATGGACCAGGCGCTCGCCACGATGAAGCGCATGGGCTTCTCCTACGATCTGGATCGCATGGTCAAGACCTGCAGCCCCGACTACTACCGCTGGGGTCAGTGGATCTTTGAGAAGCTGTGGGAAAAGGGCCTGGTCTACCGCAAGAAGAACCCGGTCAACTGGTGCCCCACCTGCAAGACCGTTCTGGCCAACGAGCAGGTCACCGAGGGCAAGTGCTGGCGCTGCGGCACCGAGCCCGAGAAGCGCGACCTTGAGCAGTGGTACTACAAGATTACTGAGTACTCTCAGGAGCTGCTTGACGACCTGGAGAAGCTCCCCGGCTGGCCCGAGCGTGTCAAGCAGATGCAGGCCAACTGGATCGGTCGCTCCGAGGGCGCCGAGGTCGACTTTACCCTGTGCGACCAGGATGGCGAGCCCATCGAGGGCGACGAGGGCAAGATTACCGTCTTCACCACGCGTGCCGACACCCTCTTTGGCGTCTCCTTCTTTGTCCTGGCTCCCGAGTACGCTCGTCTGCACGAGCTCGTCGAGGGCACGGAGTACGAGGAGGCCGTCACCAAGATCGTCGAGGACTCTAAGCATATCTCTGCCGTCGAGCGTGCCCAGGGCACCCTCGAGAAGCACGGCGCCTTTACCGGCCGCTACGTGGTGAACCCCGTCAACGGCGAGAAGGTCCCCGTGTGGGTTGCCGATTATGTCGTTGCCGACTACGGCACTGGTGCCGTCATGGCCGTTCCCTGCGGCGACCAGCGCGACTTTGAGTTTGCCCGCAAGTACGACCTGCCGATCGTGCCGATCATCCTGGACGATGACGATCGCGCTGCCGTTGAGGCC
This sequence comes from uncultured Collinsella sp., assembly GCA_900541045.1. Classification (GTDB taxonomy): domain Bacteria; phylum Actinomycetota; class Coriobacteriia; order Coriobacteriales; family Coriobacteriaceae; genus Collinsella. The sequence goes on along the minus strand of UQID01000014.1, from coordinate 41,004 downwards.
AGCGGCGAGACCATCGATACCTTCCATGCCGAGACCGTCGACTGGGACTGCGCCCACGCTGCCGAGGGTACGCTCGTCCAGTCCGGCAAATACACCGGCATGCGCGGCGGTAAGCACTCCGAGGGCGAGGCTGCCATCGTAGCCGACCTCGAGGCCATGGGCTGCGGCCGTCGCAAGGTCGAGTTCCGCCTGCGCGACTGGCTCATCAGCCGCCAGCGCTATTGGGGCAACCCCATCCCGGCCATCCACTGCGAGCACTGCGGCATCGTGCCCGTGCCCGAGGACCAGCTGCCGGTGACGCTGCCCGAGAACCTGGACCTGGGCGCCGGCGAGACCCTCGCCGAGTGCAAGGACTTCTACGAGACCACCTGCCCGGTCTGCGGCCGCCCGGCCAAGCGCGAGACCGATACCATGGACACCTTCACCTGCTCCAGCTGGTATTACCTGCGCTATACCGATCCGCATAACACCGAGCTGCCCTTCTCCCGCGAGGCGGCAGACCGTTGGATGCCCGTCGATAACTACATCGGCGGCATCGAGCACGCCATTCTGCACCTGCTCTACAGCCGCTTCTTTACCAAGGCGCTGCGCGACCTAGGCCTGCTGAGCGTGGACGAGCCCTTCACCAACCTGCTGTGCCAGGGCATGGTCAAGGACGAGAACGGCGACACCATGTCCAAGTCCAAGGGCAATGTGGTGCCCCCGAGCTCGGTTATCGAGCCCTACGGCGCCGACACGATGCGTCTGGCTATCCTGTTTATCGCCCCGCCTGAGAAGGACTTCGACTGGGATCCCAAGGCCGTCGAGGGCGCCAACCGCTTTATCAAGCGCGCCTGGCGTATCGTGTGGCAGCTCGTCCAGTCGGGTGACGCCAACGTGGCCTTCGACAAGTCCGTGCTCGACGAGATCGCGATGAAGCTCTACCGCGAGCGTCATCGCACCATCGCCAAGTGCACCGAGGACTTCGATCGCGGCCAGTTCAACACCGCGATCTCGGCCGTCATGGAGCTCGTCAACGCGGCGAGCGCCTACCTCAACGCCACCGAGGGTACCGCGCGCGACAAGGCGCTGTGCTATGGCGTGGCTAAGGATATCGTGAGCGTCCTGGCGCCCATCTGCCCGTTCTGGGCCGACGAGCTGTGGCACGAGGCCCTCGGCTGCGATGGCAACGCCTACACCGCCGCCTGGCCCGAGTTCGACCTGGCCGAGTCCGTTGAGGACACGGTGCAGATCGTGGTCCAGGTGCTCGGTAAGGTCCGCGGTCGTGTCGACGTTGCCCGCGATGCCTCTAATGAGGATATGCAGGCTGCCGCCGAGGCCGCCGTCGCCAAGTGGCTTGAGGGCAAGACGGTCGTCAAGGCCATCTGCGTGCCTGGCAAGCTGGTCAACCTGGTGGTCAAGTAAGCATTGCGCGCTTAACTGACGCATAAAAGACGAGGGGCGATCCGGTTGGGTCGTCCCTCGTTTTTCATGTACCTGCCCTGATGTCTGCGGTCAATTGTCCTATTCTTGTGGAGAAGCTGTGCGCACGCTGACCTGCAGATTCGTACTGTGCTTGCACGTTTCCGCAGCTATTGGTATAGTTTGCTTGCAAATGAAGTTGTAATTGAAAGAAGTGGGGTTTCGGCCCCGCTTCTTTTTTGTATGGATGGAGGTGCCGCAATGGTCAAGACCAAGACCGAGCAGGCGATCATCGACGCGCTCGAGGCCGTCGCTCCCCAGCACGATGTCGACATCGTCGACGTCGAGCTCGTGGGTGCCACCAAGGCCCCCTGCGTGCGCGTGCGTATCGAGGGTGCCGAGGGTCAGAGCCTGTCGCTCAACGACGTCACGGCCAACACCAAATGGGTCGGCGATGTGATTGAGGAGCTCGACCCCATCTCTTCGAGTTATACGCTCGAGGTGTCGAGCCCGGGCATGGCGCGCCCGCTACGCCGCCCGTGCGACTTTGCCCGCTTTGTGGGCGAGAACTGCGAGCTCACCTCCACCGCCACCGAGGGTCGTCGCAAGTACGCCGGCAAGATTGCCGCCGCCACCGAGACGAACGTGACCCTTGAGCTCGAGGGCGGCGAGTCCGTTACCCTCGATTTCTCTGATGTTAAAAAGTGCAAGTTGAAGCCCACCTACGACTTCAAGCCCGCGAAGGAAGGAAAGTAAGATGGCAGCATCCGACATGATGTCCGCCCTGATGGAGCTTTGCCAGGAGAAGCACATCGACCAGCTCTACCTGATCGACCGCCTGGAGCAGTCGCTCGCCAAGAGCTATGCCGAGATCCTGCATCTTGAGTGGGGCGCCAAGGTGACCATCGACCGCACCACCGGCAAGATCTACGTCTACCGCCTGGAGCCGATCGACGATTCCATGGACGAGGAGGGCAACTTCACCGAGTTCGAGGAGATCGACGTCACCCCCAAGAACACGAGCCGCATCGCCGCCCAGCACGCCAAGGCCGAGATCAACGCCATCGTGCGCAACTCCGCCCGCGAGCAGATCTACGAGGAGTTCTCCGGCCGCATCGGTGACCTCATCAGCGGTACCGTGCTGCAGTCCACGCCCGACTTCACGATCGTCAAGATTCGCGAGGGCGTCGAGGCCGAGCTTCCGCACTTCGACCAGCGCCGTTACGAGAACGAGCGCAACGAGCGTCCGATGGGCGAGCGCTACCTGCACAACCAGCACATCAAGGCCGTGATCATCGACGTTCGCGACCCCAACTCCAACCTGCAGCCGGTTCGTGGCGAGCACAGCCGTCCGCCGATTGTCATCTCCCGTACCCACCCCGAGCTCATGCGTCGTCTGTTTGAGCAGGAGGTGCCCGAGATCTATGAGGGCACCGTCCAGATCAAGTCGATCGCCCGCGAGCCCGGCCAGCGCTCCAAGGTCGCCGTTCACTCGCTCGACGACCGTTTGGATCCCGTGGGCGCCTGCGTCGGCCCCAAGGGCAGCCGTGTCCGCGCTGTCGTGGGCGAGCTCCGTGGCGAGCGCGTCGACGTCATCCTGTGGGATGCCGATCCTGCCGTCTACGTCGCCAACGCCCTGTCGCCCGCTAAGGTCACCCGCGTCCTCATCGACGAGGAGAAGGCCTACGCCGGCGTCATCGTGCCCGACGACCAGTTGTCCCTCGCCATCGGCAAGGAGGGCCAGAACGCCCGCCTCGCCGCGCGCCTGACCGGCTGGCACATCGACATCAAGTCCGAGACGCTTGCCGCCGACATCCTCAAGAACGTTCCCGTTCACGAGGAGCCCGCCGCCGACCTAATCGGTGACGAGGAGGACGAGGACGTCCGCCGCTGCGAGTACGTGTCCGAGGACGGCATCCAGTGCCGCAACCAGGCTCGTCCCGGCTCCCGATTCTGCGGTGTCCACGACACCGACGCCTTCGATGATGCGGAGGACCTGATCTAGCGCGCGCTTGCGCCGGGCGGGTCCCGGCGCGTCTCCCACGCTCGTTCAGTCTCTAGGCACCCAAGGTGCCAGAAAGGGTAGGTGAAGTCATATGGCAAAAGTCCGTGTGTCCACCCTGGCCAAAGAGTTCGGCATGACCTCCAAGGAACTGATGGGTCATCTCGCCGATATGAAGATTCCCGCTAAGTCCGCTTCCTCCACCTTGGAGGACGCTTATGTCGCCATGGTCCGCAAGCAGCTCGCCTCGGTGATCGAGGCCCGCGCCCAGGAAGTCGAGGCCGCCAAGCAGGCCGAGGAGCAGGCAGCTGCCGCCGAGGAGGCCGCTCGCGCCGCCGAGGCCGAGCGCGAGCGCATCGCCGCCGAGAAGGCCCGCGAGGAGGAGCGTCGCCAGTTTGCCGCAGCCCAGGCTGCCGAGGAGGCTGCCCGCGCCGAGGCCGAGGCCAAGAAGAAGGCCGAGCAGGAGCGCCTTGCCCGCGAGAAGGAGGAGGCTGCCCGCGAGGCCCAGCGCCGCGCCGTTCCCGCTTCCGACTCCGGTTCGCGTTTCCGTTCGCTGCTCGACCAGATCGCCGCACAGGAGACCGTGCTCAAGGAGAAGAAGGACGCCGAAGACAAGGCCAAGGCCGAGCGCGCCGCCGAGCGCGGTAACCGTCGTGGCGGCAACAACGACCGCCGCGGTGGCCGTCGTAACGATCGCAACGCCTCAGACAACAACTCCGAGCGCAACGCCTCCGAGAGCCGTCCGCACAGCCATCGCACCAACGCCAGCAACAACGTCGCTGCCGGCATGGACTTCCCCAACCCCGACAAGCAGGGCAAGGGCAAGAAGCGCAAGGGCGGTCACAACAACGAAGAGGACCACTACAGCCGCATGGCTCGCGAGGCCGAGGAGTACAGCCGCGAGAAGGTGCTCGAGGAGGCTCGTGCCGCCGTCGAGGAGGCCTCTCGCGAGTCCACCGGTCGCCGCAAGAAGCGCAAGGAGAAGCGCGAGCGCGAGGCTGCCAAGGCTCAGGAGGAGCGCAAGATAGAGGAGGCGCTGGCCCAGGGCGTGAACCCCGAGGACCTCGACGCCATCAAGGTCTCCCAGGGCGTTACCGTCCAGGAGCTCGCCGAGGCGCTCGACGTTCCGGCCAACGACATCATCAAGCGCCTGTTCCTGCTGGGCACGCCGCTTACCATGACGCAGTCCATGTCCGACGACCTCGTCGAGCTCGTTGCCGACGACCTGGGCCGTCAGATCAAGATCATCACCCCCGAGGAGGAGAACACCTTCTCGTTCTACGACGATCCCGCCGACCTTAAGCCGCGCGCCCCGGTCGTCACCGTCATGGGCCACGTCGACCACGGCAAGACGTCGCTGCTCGACGCCATCCGTCACACCGGCGTCGCTGCCGGCGAGGCGGGCGGCATTACGCAGGCCATCGGCGCTTCGCAGGTCATGATCAACGACCGCAAGATCACCTTTATCGATACCCCGGGTCACGCCACCTTTACGGCTATGCGTGCCCGTGGCGCCAAGGTGACCGACATCGTCATTCTGATCGTGGCCGCCGACGACGGCGTCATGCCTCAGACCGTCGAGTCGATCAACCACGCCAAGGCCGCCGGCGTACCCATCGTCGTCGCCGTCAACAAGATCGATAAGCCGGGCGCCAACCCCGATCGCGTGCGTCAGGAGCTCACCGAGTACGGCGTCATCCCCGAGGAGTGGGGCGGACAGAATATGTTCGTCAACATCTCGGCCAAGCAGAAGATCGGTATCGACGACCTTCTGGAGACCGTGCTGCTCCAGGCCGACGTGCTCGAGCTCAAGGCCAACCCGGACACCTTTGCCTCCGGCAACGTCCTCGAGGCCAAGCTCGACAAGGGCCGCGGCTCGGTTGCTACCGTGCTCGTGACCCGCGGTACCCTGCACGTGGGCGATACGCTGGTCGCCGGCCTTACCTACGGTCGCGTCCGCGCCATGCTCGATCCCAAGGGTCGCGCCGTCACCGAGGCTGGTCCCTCCGACGCCGTCGAGATCCTGGGCCTGCAGTCCGTGCCCAACGCCGGTGACGAGTTCCGCGTGTTCGAGGACGAGCGCGAGGCTCGCGCCCTGGCCGACGAGCGTTCGCTCAAGGCCCGTATCGAGGAACAGAGCCGCGTCAAGCACGTCACGCTCGAGAACCTCTTCGAGACCATTGCCGACGCCGAGGTCAAGGAGCTCAACCTGATCATCAAGGCAGACGTCCAGGGTTCCATCGAGGCTCTTCAGGACTCGCTCGACAAGATGGATCAGTCCGAGGTTCGCATCAACACGATCCACTCCGCTGTCGGCGCCATCAACGAGACCGACGTCGTCCTGGCCGACGCCTCCAACGCCATCATCATCGGCTTTGGCGTCCGTCCCGACGGTAAGGCCCGCTCCGCCGCCGAGCGCGAGGGCGTCGAGATCCGTTGCTACGACGTCATCTACAAGTGCCTCGAGGAGCTCGACGCCGCCCGTATCGGCATGCTCAAGCCCACCGAGGTTGAGGTCGCCACGGGTACCGCGACCGTCCTGGACACCTTCAAGGTGCCCAAAGTCGGTATCGCCGCCGGTGTCCGCGTCGAGGAGGGCGAGATCGCCGCGACCGATTCCGTGCGCCTGGTGCGCGACGGCATCGTGGTCTTCAACGGCAAGATCGCCTCGATGCGCCACTACAAGGACGAGGCCAAGAGCCTCAAGAGCGGTTCCGAGGGCGGCATTGGCCTGGAGAACTTCCAGGACATCAAGCCCGGCGACCAGATCGAGGGTTACCGCATCGACCAGGTTGCCCGTACCGAGTAGGGGGTAGCTCTATGAAGCAAACGCAGGCAACCCGCCGTCTGGGCGAGCAGCTTCGCGAGAAGCTCGGTTATATCCTGCTCTTTGAGGTTTCCGATCCGCGTCTCGACCTGGTTACTCTGACCGCGGTCGAGGTCGCGGTGGACCGTTCGTTCGCGCGCGTGTACGTGTCGTGCGATGCGAGCCGCTACGACGAGGTCATGGAGGCGCTCGCAAGCGCCAAGGGCCGTATTCGTAGCCTGTTGGCTCGCTCGCTCGATTGGCGTGTCACGCCCGAGCTCGATTTTCGCATCGATCGCTCGACCGATGAGGCCGAGCGCATCACGCGTGCGCTGGAAAACGTTCCCGCCACGCTTGCGATCGAAAAGGACGAGGACGGCTATCCGATAGCGGATGCCGCCCAGGAGGCAGCTTTAGATGACTAATTCCGCCGACCTCGCCTCGTGCGAGTCTGCAGATATTCAGCGACGCATCCTCGAGCTCATCGAGGGTGCGTCCTCCATTGCGATTTCGGGACATACTTCTCCCGATGGCGATGCCTTGGGCTCCGTGTTGGGTCTGGGCCTTTCGCTCATGAAGTTTTTTCCCAACAAGGACATTGCGCTGTTGCTGGCAGACGATGACCCGGTTCCGCGCATCTACCGCTTTATGGAAGGCTCCGATCGCCTGGTGCCGGCATCTGCGTACACTGGCAATCCGGACTTGTTCATCTCGGTGGACGTGCCGGTCGTCGAGCGCCTCAACAACTCGGCCGAGGTGCTTCGCCGCTCCAAGCATGTGGTGTGCTTCGATCACCATCCGGCGCGCGAGGAGTTTGCCGAGCTCAGCCTGAGGCGCGTCGATGCCGCGGCCTGCGCGATGGTCATCGATCGCTTCTTGGACAATTGCGGCATTGTCGCACGTGATGGCGTTGCGACCTGCCTGCTGTGCGGCTTGGTTACCGATACCGGCCGTTTTCAGTACCAAAACGCCGATGCCGCCGCGTTCCATGCGGCCTCGCGTCTGGTTGCCCACGGTGCCGATCCGGCGCGTGTGGCACTCGAGGTATATCAGAGCATGCGCGTTGAGTTTTTGCACCTCAAGTCCATCGTTATGGGCCGCATCAAGACGGTGGCCCACGGGCGCGTCGCGTATAGCTATGCGTACCAGAGCGACCTTGAGGCTTGCGGTGTCACCTCGGATGAGTGCGACGGCCTGGTCGATGTGGTGCGCTCGGTGATGGGCGTCGAGGTCTGCCTGTTCCTTAAGGGCATCGAGGGCGATACTAAGGTGCGCGGCAACCTGCGCTCCAAGGGCGATCTTGATGTTTCCGAGATTGCGGCCAACTTTGGCGGAGGTGGGCACCACGCTGCCGCCGGCTTTACCAACGCCGGAACGATTTCCGAGACGCTCACCGCGGCACTTCCCATGCTGGCCGAGCTGGTAGGGGAGGATCCCGCTTCGGTGACCGTCGAGCTCTAACTTTTTGGATGGTACATGGCTCGTCGTACACCTTCTCAACTCAATATGCTGCTCGCCGTCGATAAGCCGGTGGGCTGCACGTCCCACGACGTGGTTTCGCAATGCCGACGCGCCCTCCATGAGCGGCGCGTCGGTCATGCCGGAACGCTCGACCCCATGGCATCGGGTGTCATGGTGGTGGGCGTAGGCCAGGCAACGCGTCTGCTGGGCATGCTCACGCTCGATACCAAAAGCTACGTCGCCGACATTTCGTTTGGCGTCGAGACCAATACCGATGATGCGGAGGGCGAGGCCGTCCGCACAGTGCCCATTGCCGCCGACTTGCGCGATCCGGCCTATGCCCGCGAGCGCCTGTGCGCCATGCTGGGCCCTCAGATGCAGGTGCCGCCGGCGTTTTCGGCCATTTCGGTCAACGGCGTGCGCGCCTATAAGTCTGCGCGCGAGGGCAATGCCGTGTCGCTGCCCCCGCGTCCGGTCGAGGTGTACTCCGCTAACCTGATTGCCGTGAGCGGCGAGGGCGAAGCGTGCGTTTGGACCGTGGCGTTTTCGGTGAGTAAGGGCACCTATATCCGTGCGCTCGCTCGCGACCTGGGTCGTGCCTGCGACAACGCGGCGCATATTTCTGCATTGCGCCGTACGGCCTCCGGTGTTGTTTCCATCGGTGCCTGTCATGCGGTCGAGGAACTTTCTGCCGAGTCCGCTGCCGGCTTTGCCCTGGATCCCATTGCGGCACTGGGCGCCACGCGCGTCGACTTGCCGGGTGATCTTGCCGACGATCTGCTGTGCGGACGTCGTATTCCTATTGAGCGCGCGCTTGCGAGCTTCGATGCGTCGAAGGCGCCGTTTGCGCTGGTGCTCGATGGCGGGCTCAAGGCGCTTGCCCGTATCGAGGGCGGCCGCTTTGTTATGGAGCATGTCTTTCCGCAGGCGATCGGCGGTGTTCGATGATGCTGGCCTCCCACGAGCTCTCGCGTATTTTTTTTGCGGGCGAGTCGGATGAGGCCTGCATCGTTGCCGCCGATGCGTTTGATGATTGCGCGTGCCTGGGCGCCGCGTCGATCGCCATCGGCGTGTTCGACGGCGTGCATCGGGGGCATCGCGAACTGATCGACACGGTCGTTCGCGATGCGCGTGACCACGGCTGCAAGGCGGTCGTGGTCACCTTCGATCCCGACCCGGACGTGGTGGTGAGCCCTTCGCCCGCGCAAAAATTGATGACGACGGCCGACCGTCTGCATGCCCTGGCTCTCACCGGGGTCGATGCGGTCGTGGCCGTTCCCTTTACGCCCGCGGTGGCGGCACTTGACCACGTAGGCTTTCTTAAGTTGCTTTCGCGCGTCGTCGATATCCGCTCGATTCGTGTGGGTAGCGACTTTAGGCTGGGTCGCGGCGGCGCATCGGGCGTTGCCGAGATGCAGGCATGGGGTGCCGAGCGCGGCGTTGACGTCTATGGCCACGAGCTACTGTGCGTCGATGGACAGACAATCTGCGCCACCCGGATTCGCCAGGAGCTGTGCCAGGGTCATGTTGAGCTTGCCGCCGAGCTGCTCGGCCGCCCGTACATGCTGCGCGGTATTGTTGCCGGCGGTCGTCACCAGGGCTCCGACATGGGTTTTCCCACGGCAAACATCCAGGTGCCCGAGGGCATTCAGGTACCTGCCGATGGTGTCTACGAGGGTCTTGTTCTGGTTGACGATACCGTGTGGCCTGCCGCCGTCAACGTGGGCCTGCCGCCGACGTATGCCGACGATTCCGCCTCGGCGCATCTCGAGGCCAACTTGATCGGGTATGCGGGTGACCTGTACGGCGCCTCGGTGTCGCTGGCGTTTACGCGTTGGCTGCGCCCATCGCGTGTGTTCGATTCGCTGGACGAGCTTATCGCGACCGTCGAGGGTAATATTGACGATATCCGTCATCATTTGGGTGAGCAGGGGGTGAGCATCCGTGATTAGCGATGAGGAAAAAGACCAGGTACGCGCTGCGTCCGACCTGGTTGCCATCGTGCAGGAAACGGTTGAGCTCAAGCCCCGTGGCCATGAGTTTTGGGGTTGCTGCCCCTTCCATGGCGAAAAGACCCCGTCGTTTCACATTATCCCCGCCACGCAGGTGTGGCATTGCTTTGGCTGTGGCGAGGGCGGCGACGTCTTCACCTACATCATGAAGCGCGAGAACCTGAGCTTTCCCGAGTCGATTCGCTACCTGGCCGACCGTGCCGGTATTGAGCTGCACGATACCGGTGCTTATCGCGAGCGCGGCACCAAGCGCGCCCGCATCTATGACCTGTGCGCCGAGACCGCCCAGTTCTATCACACCATGCTTATGCGCGGTAAGGACAGCCGTCCGCGCGAGTATTTCGCCAGCCGCGGTATGGGAGGCGACGTCTGCCGCCGCTACTGCCTGGGCTTTGCGCCGGGTCGCAACGCGCTGGTGTCGCATCTGTCCCAGGCGGGCTTTACCCCGCAGGAGATGATCGACGCCAACGTGGCCGTGAGCCGTGGGCGTGGGCAGCTCGTCGATCGCTTTTACGACCGTGTGATGTTTCCCATTTTTGACGAGCAGGGTCATAACATAGCCTTCGGCGGGCGCATTATGGGCGACGGCCAGCCGAAGTACCTCAATACCGCCGAGACGAGCGTGTTCCATAAAAAGCGAAACCTCTACGGCTTTAATTGGGCCAAGGAGTTTATCGTCGCGCAGGATACTGCCATTGTGGTGGAGGGTTATACCGATTGCATCGCCTGCTGGGAGGCGGGGATCAAAAACGTCGTCGCCACGCTGGGCACGGCGCTGACGGAACATCATGTAAAGACGCTCACCCGTTTTGCCAAGCGTATTGTATATATGTTCGATGGCGACGCCGCCGGTCAAAAGGCCGCGCGCCGCGCGATTCAGTTTATCGAGCAGGATTCGATGGACCTGCGCTGCGTGGTGCTTCCCGACGGCAACGACCCTATGGAGTTCATTACCGCGCATGGCGGCGAGGCACTGCAGGCGCGCATCGATGCCGCCGAGCCCCTCATGGACTTTGTGTACCGCTCGCTGCAGGAGTCAAGCGACATTACCACGCCGGGCGGTCGTGCCAAAGCGCTCGAGGACGCGCTGACACTCATCTATCCGCTGCGCGATAGCTACATGATCGATACGTACTTTATCCAGATTGCCGACCTGCTGGGTTTGGATCTGGAGACGGTGCGTTCGAGCTCGGGCCGCGTGTTTCGCGATGTTGCCAAGCGTGAGGACGCCGAGCGTCGTCGCGAGCAGAACTACGAGCGCCAGCGGGCGCAGACCGAGCGCGCAGGCAGCGCAGGCGGTCGGGCGTCTGGTTCGCAGGGGGCGTCTCGCGGCACCTGGGCGTCGGGTGCGACGCCGCCGGTGTCCACACCGGTCGAGGAAGAGCCGTACGACTATGTGCCGCTCGAGGCCTATGGGGCCGCGCCGGTCGAGGTTGTCGACGATATGCCGCCGATCGATGTGCCGGTTGGCATGGATGGCGCGGCGCCGGTTGCCGATGCAACGGACGCGTCCGCGGCATCGACGATGCCGATCGTGCTGACCGACCTGGAGCGAAAGTCTTTGGCGGGGGAGCGCGAGCTGCTGACGATGCTCACGAGCTATCCCGACCTGTTCCGCACGTATGCCGACCGCATCTGCTCGATCGAGTGGGTGGATCCGCGCCACGAGTCCATCGCGTGGGCCGTGCTCGCGACGCCGCCGGGCACCGATCCCACGGCGTGTATGGATGCGGCGCGCGCGGTGTGTCCCGAGGCGGCGTCGCTTGTCAGCGCCGGGCGCATTTCGTCGACGAGTAAGCACCCCACCGAGACGAACATCGTGTTTATGCTCGATACCCTCGAGCTCTACACCATCAAGCGCCGCATGCGCGCCGCGCAGGCAAAGCTTCGTCAGGACCGTTCGCTCGATGATGAGGCCCGTCGCGCGCTGACTGTGCAGGCCGCGCAGGATTCGCAGCGTCAACGCGAACTGCAAAAGTCGATCGGCGGCGTGGCTGACCCGTTCCGTTTGATCGGTTTGGAGACAGCGGGCGCCGATCAGGCCTAGATGTTGTGGTCAACCAGCGTATTTGCGCCTATATCCAGTCTGATTTTTGGGTATAGACGTCAATGTGTGTGCTAAAGTAATGAGTCCTGTGGACTATGAAGGGAGAATCTGTGCCAAAAAAGAGTGAGAGCACGGGTACTGGGCTGGAATCCTACGTTGCAAAGCTCATGGGCAACGGCTCAAACAGGACTTCGGTAAGCGAGGACGAGATTCAGGTCGCCCTGAAGGATATCGATGTGTCTGACGAGCAGCTCAACGCGGTGTATTCCGCGCTGCGCAACAGCGGCATCCAGATTATCTCCGCGAGCGGAAACGACGACGCCCCCATGGACGTCGACGATGACGATAACGATAGCGATACCGACGATTTCGATGACGACGAGCACGATTCCGGTTCGCTCGACGATCACGAGCTTAAGATGGCCCGTCAGGCCGATGCCGAGATGGGTTCTTCCAAGAGCAAGAAGAAGCGCACCGTGCGCACGTCCCGTTCGCGTTCGCGCGTGCGTGGCATCGATGCCTCCACGGTGATGCTGACCGGCGACCCGGTTCGTATGTACCTTAAGGAGATCGGCAAGGTCGACCTGCTGACCGCCTCCGAAGAGGTCGATCTGGCCATGAAGATCGAGGCCGGTCTCGATGCCACCGAGAAGCTCGAGGCCGCCGAGGCGGGCGAGATTGAGCTCACCCGCGCCGAGATGCGTCGCCTGACCCGTATCGAGAACGTCGGCCTCGAGGCCAAGCAGGCGCTCATCAGCGCCAACCTGCGTCTGGTCGTCTCCATCGCCAAGCGCTATGTCGGCCGCGGCATGCTGTTCCTGGACCTGATCCAGGAGGGCAACCTCGGTCTGATCCGCGCCGTCGAGAAGTTCGACTACCAGAAGGGCTTTAAGTTCTCCACGTACGCCACGTGGTGGATCCGCCAGGCCATCACGCGTGCTATCGCCGACCAGGCCCGTACTATCCGTATTCCCGTGCACATGGTCGAGACCATCAACAAGCTCGTCCGCGTGCAGCGCCAGCTTCTCCAGGACTTGGGTCGCGACCCGACCCCCGAGGAGATTGGTGCCGAGATGGACATGAGTGCCGATCGCGTCCGCGAGATCCAGAAGATTTCGCAGGAGCCCGTGTCGCTCGAGACCCCCATCGGCGAGGAAGAGGATTCCCAGCTGGGCGACTTCATCGAGGACTCCCAGGCTATCGTTCCGCCCGATGCCGCCAGCTTCTCCATGCTGCAGGAGCAGCTCACCCAGGTGCTCGATTCGCTTGCCGATCGCGAGCGCAAGGTTATCGAGCTACGTTTTGGCCTTGTCGACGGACATCCCCGCACGCTCGAGGAAGTCGGTCGCGAGTTTGGCGTCACGCGCGAGCGTATCCGCCAGATCGAGTCCAAGACCCTGGCCAAGCTCCGCCACCCGAGCCGTTCCAGCAAGCTCAAGGACTACATCGAAAGCTAGTCAAGCAAGAAGCGCCCTCAAGCACATCCGCTCGGGGCGCTTTCATGTAGTCGTTGGGGACGACCCCAATGACTAGGTCGGAAAAATTCTCAAAAAAGTTCTTGCCCTGAGCTGATTCGTCCGTATAATAAACTTCGTTGCTTGAGAGCACGCACCTATTCCTCGGTAGCTCAATGGTAGAGCACGCGGCTGTTAACCGCGCTGTTGTAGGTTCGAGTCCTACCCGGGGAGCCAGGTTGTAAAACCCGTCGCTTATGCGGCGGGTTTTTTCATGCCGCGATCGCCTGGCGCGAACGTTGCCATATCAACATTTCGTGTCGAGGATATAATCCCGTGACCCACCACCTCAACATGGCGCGGTCGTTGTAGAATATTGCAATGATTGCTCCCACGAGATGGTGCCGTGAGCACCAGATAAGGAGATTCTTGTGTCTGAGACCATTAACGGCAGCCTGAGCGTCTCGAACGACGTTATTGCCGATATTGCCGGTTATGCCGCGATGACGTGCTATGGCGTCGTCGGTATGGCCGAACAGCTCCAGGGCGCCGAGAGCGTGCGCCTGCTTGCCGGCCAGCGCCTCCGCAAGGGCGTGCTTGTCTCCGCCGACGAGAACGGCCTTACGGTCGATCTTCACGTCGTGCTCGAGAACGGCGTCAACATGAAGTCCGTCTGCCACAATCTTTCGAGCTCCGTTGCCTTCACCCTGCAGGAAATCGCCCAGATCGATCCCGCCAGCCTTAAGATCGGCATCCACATCGACGCGCTCAAGAGCCGTCTGAACTAGCATCCGAAAACGGAGATTCAAATACCCATGATTGCAAAGACCATTCGCACCTGTTTTCCGATCGCTGCGGCTGCCGTTTCCGACAAGGCCGAGGAGATCAACAAGCTCAACGTCTTCCCCGTACCCGACGGCGACACCGGCACCAACATGTCGCTCACGCTCGCCTCGGTGACCAAGGAGCTTTCCGCCCTTCCCGCCGATGCCGATATGGAGGCCATCGCCGGCGCCATCACCCACGGCTCCCTGATGGGTGCCCGCGGCAACTCCGGCGTCATCACCTCGCAGATCCTGCGTGGCGTGGCCGAGGGTCTCGTTTCTGCCGATGAGCCTATCACGTCCGCCAACATCGCCTTCGCCTTCCGTCGCGCCGTCAAGGTCGCCTTCCAGGCCGTCCGCAAGCCCATCGAGGGCACGATCCTCACGGTGCTGCGCGATGTCTCGACCAAGGCCGACGAGTGTGAAAAGAAGAAGTTCTCGGCCGAGGACGCGCTCGACGCCATCGTCGTCGAGGCCTACCAGTCCGTCGCCCGCACGCCCGACCTGCTGCCCGTTCTGAAGGAGAACGGCGTGGTCGACTCCGGCGCCTTTGGCTTTGCCATCTTCCTGGAGAACTTTGTTGCCGCCGCGCTTGGCCGCAGCACCGTTGTCGAGGATTTCTCCGCCACGTTTGATTCTGCCGGCTCTGCCCGCGACGCGGCTCTTGGTCGCGTTGAGATCGAGGCCAACGACGACTGGGAGGGCTCGGAGTTCCGCTACTGCAACGAGTTTCTCTTTAAGGCCGACGCCCCGTTTGACGAGGACGAGTGCCTTAAGTTCCTGGGCTCCATGGGCGACTGCGAACTGCTCGTGGGTGCCTACCCCGACTACAAGATCCACGTGCACTCCAACACCCCCAACCTGGTGCTCGAGCATATGCTGCAGCTCGGTCAGATCTACGAGGTCTTTATTCACAACATGGAGATGGAGGCCCACGACCGTACCGCCAAGATTCATGAGGACCAGGAGAAGGCCGCCGAGCCCGCCAAGGCGTTGGGCTTTGTCGCCGTTGCCGCTGGTTCGGGCGAGGCCGACATCCTCAAGTCCCTCGGCGTTGACGTGATTGTCTCGGGTGGCCAGACCATGAACCCCTCGACCGCCGACCTGCTGGGCGCGGTGGACCAGGTCAACGCGACCTCGGTCATTATCCTGCCCAATAACGGCAACATCCGCATGGCTGCCGAGGCCGCCGCCTCTGCCTGCACCGACAAGAAGGTCGCCGTCGTTCCCACCAAGACTGTCCCGCAGGCGTTCTCCGCGCTGTTCGCGGTCCTGCCCGATTCCGAGCTCGAGGACGCCGTCGCCGCCATGGTCGACGCCATCAGCGAGGTCCGCGATGGCGAGGTCACTCGTGCCGTGCGCGATTCCAGCGCCTCTGACGGCTCTCCGATTCACTCCGGTGATGTCATGGGTATCATTGCCGGCTCCATCGACGTGGTCGGCTCCGATGTGAAACAGGTCACGCTCGACTGCATCAACCGCATGCAGGAGGAAGAGGAGGGCGACGCGCTGACGATTCTGGCCGGCGAGGAGCTGTCCGATGAGGCCTTCCAGGAGATCGTCGACGCCATTGAGGAGGCTCAGCCCGACCTGGAGATTGATGCCCATCGTGGCGAGCAGCCGCTCTATCCCGTGATCTTCTCGATCGAGTAGGCATCTGCCCATGTCCGAGCTGTGCTCCGTGCCGCGCGTCTCGGAGCGCTTTGCCCAGAGCAATGCGCTCGACGAGGATATCGCGCGACTCAAATATGTTTCGGGTAAACGTGAGGAGGCCCTTCGCCGTCTGGGAATTCGGACGGTGGGGGACCTCCTTCTCCATATCCCTCATCGATATCTCGACTTCACGCGCTCCTGGTCTATCGAGATGGCGCCCATCGGTACCGTTTGCACGATAGTCGCCACGGTCGATCGCATTGTTCAAAAGCAGCCTCGCCCGCGTATGCAGGTGACTGAGGTCTCGCTGGTGGACGAGACGGGCGTGCTGCAAGTCGCCTTTTTCCGTCAGCCATGGATTGCCCAGCAGTTTAAGCAGGGAGACCGCCTGGCCGTGATGGGTAAGGTCGAGTTTGCCTACGGCTTTAAGCAGATGGCCTCGCCGCATTTCGAAAAGCTCGAGGACGGGCGTGCCGCGGGCACCATCCTGCCGGTCCATTACGTGAGCGATGGCGTGAGCCAGGCGTGGATGCGCCGCATCGTTAGCGGCGCGCTCGAGGTCGTCGGCAATCCCTTCGACCCGATTCCCGCACGCGTGCGCGCCAAGCGCCGCCTGATGAGCAATGCCCGCGCGCTGCGCTCAATTCACTTTCCATCGAGCATGGCCGAGCGCGACATCGCGCGGCGGCGTCTTGCCTACGAGGAGTGTCTTTGCTTGCAGCTCGCGCTGCGCCTGCGCAACGACGGCGGCTTGGTCGAAGTCGCTCCCTACGCCCATGTCGCGGGCGAGCACCTGGCGGCGCTCAGGGAAGCCCTGCCGTTTTCGCTGAGCGACGAGCAGGAGGCCGCGTTCCAAGACATCCTGCACGATATGTGCGATGGCGGGCGCGTGATGAACCGCCTGCTACTGGGCGACGTCGGTACCGGCAAGACGGCCGTCGCCGCCTGCGCGCTGGCTGTCGCGGCCGATTCGGGCACTCAGTCCTGCGTTATGGCGCCTACGGGCGTGCTGGCGCGCCAATATGCTGATAAGACCGGCCCCTTGCTCTCTCAGGCCGGTATAACGTGGGCGCTGCTGACGGGTGCCACTCCGGCGGCCGAGCGCGAGCGGATCCATGAGCAGCTGCAGTCCGGCGAGCTCGATGTCCTCTTTGGCACCCATGCGGTCCTTTCGGATGACGTTACGTTCAAGCATCTGTCGCTTGTTGTCATCGACGAGCAACACCGCTTTGGCGTAGGCCAGCGCAACGCCCTGCGCGCGAAGGGCCCCGGTGCCGATCTGCTCGTTATGACGGCAACGCCCATCCCGCGTACGCTGGCGCTTTCGGTCTACGGCGATCTGGACACGAGTATCATCCGCCATCGGCCCGTCCCTGGTGCTGGCGTGACGACACGCGTGCTCACCGAGTCGAGCCGTGACCTCGCCTATGGCGCCATTCGCGAGGCGCACGAGAAGGGGCAGCAGGCCTACGTGATTTGCCCGCTCGTGGAGCCGAGTGACTCGGCCGATGAGCTGGAAGACGTGCCCGGTATTGCCCGCGACGACGAGGGCCGCGTGACGGTCCCCGTGCCGCTTCACGATACGGCGACCGAGCTCGATCGCCTGCGTCTGGCGTTGCCGGGTCTTGCCATCGAGCGCCTTCACGGCCGTATGCCAGCGGGGGAGAAGGACCGCGTGATCGACGCCTTCAAGCGTGGCGAGATTGACGTGCTCGTCTCGACTACGGTAGTCGAGGTGGGCGTTGACGTGCCCAACGCCACCGTCATGGTCATCGAAAACGGCGAGCGCTTTGGTTTGGCTGCCCTGCACCAGCTGCGAGGCCGCGTGGGCCGTGGCGGCGTGTCGGGCACGTGCCTGGTCATGACGCACTCCAAGGGCAACGGCGGCGCATCGGCGGCGCAAGATCGTCTGCAATCGCTTGAAAAAAGCTCGGATGGCTTTACGCTCGCCCAGATGGACCTGCGTCTGCGCCACGAGGGCGAAATCCTGGGGTACCGTCAGCATGGCGGTGTGACCCTGCGCTTTGTCGACCTGGATGCCGACGAGGAGCTGATCGAGTGGGCCCATTTGGACGCGGTCGAGCTCTTGCGGTATGCTTGCAACCTTGACTCTGTGGCGACGCGCCCTCTGCGCGATGCGGTCGCCATGCGATATCGACACATATTTAAGGAGGTCAGCGGAGGATGAGAATCATCGGCGGCGAATGGCGCGGTCGTAAGATCGAGGAGCCCCGTGGTCGCGATGTTACCCGCCCCACGACCGATCGCGTGCGCGAGGCATGCGCATCTATGGTCATGTCGGCATTCGACTTCGATCTGGACGAGGTCCGTGTGCTGGACGCCTTTGGCGGCTCCGGTGCCTTAGGGTTAGAGATGCTCTCTCGTGGGGCCCGCTCGCTCACGACGTTTGAGATCGATCGCAACGCCGCGCGGCTCATTACCAAGAATATCGAGTCGCTCTGCCGTGACCGTGCGCGTTGGCGCGTGGTCACGGGTGACATGCTGGCGAGTGCCTCGCGCGGTCGTGTACCGGGCGGCCCCTTTGATCTGGTCTTGCTCGACCCGCCCTATGCTTTTGGTGCCAAGCCGGTCGACGAGCTGCTGCAGAACCTGGCCCAGCAGGGTCTGCTCACCCCGGGTGCCTATGCTCTGTTTGAGCATGCTGCCGCCGACGCGGGCGCTCATCCGGCTGGTTTTGAGACCGTGCGAGAGAAGCGCTACGGCATTACCTCGGTTGACTTGCTACACTGGGTGGCCGAGGACGAGAACGACCATGCTGTCGAGAACGAAAATGACGAGGATGTGCCATCGGAGGACGCCCATGAATGACACCATCAACCGCGTGATCGTCCCGGGCACCTTCGATCCCATCACGTTTGGCCATATCGATGTGATCCGCCGCGCCCGCCGCATCTTTCCCAGCGTGATCGTCGCTGTTGCCGAGTCGCAGGGTAAAAACGGTGTGGGCACCACGTTTACGCTCGATGAGCGCGTGGCGCTGGCCCGCGAGGCGCTCGGTGATATCGACGGCGTTGAGGTCCTGCCCTTTACCGGCCTCTTGGTCGACTTCGCTCGTGAGCAGGGGGCGGGTGCCGTGGTCAAGGGCCTGCGCGCCATGACCGACTTTGAGTACGAGCTGCAGCAGGCCGACCTCAACTATCGCTTGGATAACGAGCTGGAGTCCATCTTTGTCATGAGCGCGCCGCAGTACGGCTATATCTCGAGCTCGGTTGTTCGCCAGATCGCCTCGCTCGGTAGCGACGTATCGACGTTTGTCCCGCCCAACGTGGTCGAAGCGCTCAAACATCGCTTTTCGTGACGTTTCTTATTGCCTGGTGGCATGTGGTAAACTAGCACGATGATATGTTACCTATGAAAGGAGACCGGATGCCGGGCGAGAATTTTCCTGGCGATAGGATCGTCAGCTTGGTCGATGAGCTCGAAGGGCTGATCGAGGAAGCCAAGCCGCCTTTCGGCAAGAACGCTCAGTTCAAGGTCATCGACGCCGACGTGTTCTTCAACATCCTCGACGAGATCCGCATGAGCTATCCCGAGGAGTGGCAGAAGTCCCGCCGTATCCTTAAGGAGCGCGAGGAGCTTATGGCTTCCGCCGCCGCCCAGGCCGATTCCATCATCGCCGACGCTCAGCAGCAGGCCCTCACCATTGCCGGTGAGCAGGAGATCGTCCGCCTTGCGCAGCAGCAGGCCGACGACATCCGCGATCGTGCCCAGCAGTACGAGCGCGAGACGCGTTATGCTGCCGAGGACTACGCAGAGCAGGTCTTTACGCACCTGGAGGAAAACCTCAAGAGTCTGACCGGCACCGTTACCCGTTGCCGCCAGCAGCTCAACGAGGGCGCCGCCCAGCAGAACGGTCAGTGGTAATGGCTGAGTTCCCGAGCGTAACCGTCGATCTTTCCGAGCAGCTCGAGTTTCCCGGAGACTCTTATCCGCTGACCGGCAAGGTCGATGTCGCCACCTACACGGTGGGCGAGAAGGAGTACCAGCTGCAGGACGGCATTTCCTACGACGTGGTCTTTACCAACGCCGGTACCGGTGTTCTGCTTTCGGGCATGGTCCGCGCTCACGCCACCGGCGAGTGCGATCGCTGCCTGGAGCCCGCATCGTTTGATATCGCAGGCGAGATCGAGGAGTTCTACCTCTTTAACGAGCCCGAGGACCCCGAGGCCTACGAAGACGGCTACGAGTTGCTGGGCGAGGATCGCATTGTCGATCTGGGCGAGCCCATCAACGACGCGGTCGTCATGGACACGCCGTTCGTTGTCCTGTGCAAGCCCGATTGCCGCGGCCTTTGCCCCACCTGCGGCATCAATCTCAACGTCGAGCAATGCGATTGCGCCGCCAAGGCGGAGGCCGAATGGGCCGCTGCCACGGAAAATCCATTTGCAGCATTGAAGAATCTCAAGCTTGACGAGTAAAACTGTGGTAGTATCGCTACTTGCGCGTAATCGCCACACTGGATAGTTCATAAGGAAGGTCACTATGCCCGTACCTAAACAAAAGCAGGGTCGTATTCGCACCCATACCCGTCGTTCCGCCAACATGAAGATCTCGGCTGCGGCTCAGTCCACGTGCCCCCGTTGCGGCGCTGTCAAGCTCCCGCATCACGTGTGCCCCAGCTGCGGTTTCTACAAGGACCGCGAGGTTATCGTTACCGAGTAACTGTATACTCTGGATGCGATGCCGTTCCAACTGGAACCACAATGGCCGGCTCAATGAGTCGGCCATTTTTGTATAAGGAGTATATGAAATGAGTAACGTTCGCGTTTGTGTAGACGTTGTGGGCGGAGACGAGAAGCCCCAGGTTGTCCTCGATGGTATCGAGGCTGCGCTTACGGCAGATCCTGAGATCGAGGTCTTGGCCGTCGGTCCCGCCGAAATCGTCAACCCCTTTGCCGCAGCGCATGCCCGCGTGGAGGCCTTGGAGGCCCCCGACGTCATCAGCATGGAGGACGATCCCATCCGCGCTGTGATGACCAAGCGCAAGTCCTCGATTGTGCTTGCGTGCCGTGCCATTAAGAAGGGCAATGCGGACGCGTTTTTCTCGGCCGGCTCGACCGGTGCCATGACCGCTGCCGCCACGGCCTACGTCACGCCGTTTAGGTATTTGGCAGAGGGCAAGAAGCAGCCGGTCCGTCCGTGCCTGACCAACGCACTGCCTAATCGCGCCGGCGGCCTGACGGTGCTGTGCGACATGGGCGCCAACCCCGATGTCGAGGTCGACGACATGGTGCGTTTTGCCCAGATGGGTGCTGCCTATGCTCGCGTGGTTTTGGGCATCGAGCATCCTCGCGTGGGTCTGCTTGCCAACGGCACCGAGGACGAGAAGGGCTCCAGCTTTACCAAGGCGTGCTTCCCTGCCATGAAGGCCGCCGTTCCCGGCTTTGTGGGCAATTGCGAGGGCACCGACCTGACCTCGGGTAACTTTGACGTCGTCGTTGCCGATGGCATGTCGGGCAACATCGCGCTCAAGGCGACCGAGGGCGCCGCCAAGTTTTTGCTTCAAGAGCTCAAGGGTGCCTTTATGGCTTCGCTCGGTACCAAGATCGCCGC
Source organism: uncultured Collinsella sp. (assembly GCA_900541045.1). Lineage (GTDB taxonomy): Bacteria > Actinomycetota > Coriobacteriia > Coriobacteriales > Coriobacteriaceae > Collinsella. The sequence goes on along the minus strand of UQID01000014.1, from coordinate 19,770 downwards.
GCTGCTCATCAAAAAGCAGATGCGTGAGATCAAGGCAAAGCTCTCGGGCGACGCCAAGGGCGGCGCGATCCTGCTGGGCCTGCGCGGCGTCGTGTTGATCGGCCACGGTGCCACGTCGGTCGAGGCCGTCAAGAACGGTACGCTTGCCGCGGCTCAGGCCGTGCGCGCCGGGCTTGTCGAGAACGTCGCCAACTCTATGGATGGCATCGTTTTGTAGGAGCGAGTTAGAGCGCTGTTATGTGCCTCGCGGCCTGTGTCGTGGGGTAGAATCAAAACCGTGTCTTGGTGCTGCACTTGCGGCGCCAGCGCGTTGATGTTCACGCAATACGAGAGGAAGCGCTATGGACCGCTCCGAAATCTTCGATAAGATCGCCGAAGTCGCCGCTGACGTGCTGGGTGTCGATGTCGCCGACATTAGCGACGAGACCACTTTTGACGATCTCGATGCCGATTCGCTCGAGCGTCTGCAGCTGGTGACGGCCATCGAGGACGAGTTCGACCTCGAAATCGATGACGAGACCCTGCTGTCGCTCAACTCTGTCGCCGACGCCGTCGACGCTATTGAAAACGCCAAGGAGGCCTAAGTCTTGGCTTTATCTCAACGACTCGCACGCGCCCAGGAAATCCTGGGCCACGAGTTCAATAACAAGGTGCTGCTGCGCGCGGCGCTCACGCACCCTTCTGCCGTGGAAGGTCAGCCCGTCTCGGCGAGTTATGAGCGCCTTGAGTTTTTGGGCGATTCCATTTTGGGCGCCGTGGTTGCCCGCTCGCTCTTTGAGTCCTATCCGGAGTTTGACGAGGGCAAGCTTACGCGCCTGAAGGTGTCGCTCGTCTCGGGCGCCACGCTGTCCGAGGTGTCCCATGAGCTGGGCATCGACGACATCATCATCTTTGGTGCCTCCGAGACCGGCACGGGCGCGCGCGGTCTGCACTCGGCGCTCGAGAACGTCTACGAGTCGCTCGTGGGCGCCCTGTACCTGGATGCCGGCTGGGATGCGGCGGCGGAGTTTATCCACCGTACACTCAAGCCGCACCTGGCTTCCGAGCGTGCCGAGCATCCCGCGAACCCTAAGTCGTTCTTGCAGGAGTGCGTGCAGGCCGACGGCCACGAGCCTCCCGCGTATAAGCTGGTCGGCTCCGAGGGCCCCGCGCATGCGCCCACCTTTACCGCTGTGGTGCTCATCGACGGCATCCGCCAGGGCCGCGGCACCGGTTCCTCCAAGAAGGAAGCCGAGGGGGCCGCTGCACTCGAGGCGCTCGACCGCATGGGCTACACCACCAACGGCGTGATTCTCAACAAGAAGCCTGTTTAAGCGAGGAACCGTGTATCTCAAGTCCCTCACGCTCAAAGGGTTCAAGTCGTTTGCCGACCGCGCCCATATGACGTTTGAGCCGGGCCTAACCGTCATCGTCGGTCCCAACGGCTCGGGAAAATCGAACATATCCGACTCGATTCTGTGGGTCCTGGGCGAGCAGAGCGCCAAGCAGCTGCGCGGCCAGGCCATGGAAGACGTCATTTTCTCGGGCTCGTCGGCGCGCAAGCCGGTGGGCGTGGCCGAGGTCACGCTGGTGCTCGATAACTCGGACCATATGCTGCCCGTCGACTTTGACGAGGTCGCCATCACCCGTCGTATGTACCGCTCGGGCGAAAGCGAGTACCTCATCAACTCGAGCCCGTGCCGCCTGATGGACATTCAGGACATCCTGCACGACTCGGGGCTGGGCAAGGATACGCATTCCATCATTAGCCAGGGCAAGCTCGATGCCATTTTGCAGAGCCGCCCCGAGGAGCGCCGTGCCCTCATTGAGGAGGCCGCCGGCATCTCCAAACACAAGCGTCGCAAGGAACGTGCGCTCAAAAAGATTAAATCGATGGACGAGCACCTGACCCGTGCCCGCGACATCAATAAGGAGATTGCCCGTCAGCTGCGGCCGCTGGAGCGTCAGGTCGATCGCGCGCGCAAGTACAAAGAACTGTCCTCGCGCGCGAACGAGCTTACGCAGATGCTGGCCGTCGACGAGCTGCGTTCGCTGCAATCGCAGTGGAACGACCTGGAGAGCCGCTCTAAGGAGGGCGCCGCCGAGCTTGAGCTTGCGCAATACCGCCTGGGCGAGAAAGAGCGCGAGCTCGAGAAGCTCCAAGTTATGCTCGAGGAAAAGGGCCTGTTTGTGGGCGATTTGGGCGAGCAGCGCCGTCATATGCAAGACGTTGTCGGCCGCATTAACTCCGACATGCGCCTGCTCGAGGAAAAGGGCCACAACATGGTGTCGCGCCTGTCCGACATGCGCGGCCAGATCTCGAGCTCCGAGCATCAGCGTCGTCGCGTGGTCGAGGAGCTCGAGGATGCGCGTGCCCAGCTCGAGGAAGTGACCGGCGCGCATATGCAGGCCCAGGAGGACGTTGACGCCGCTGGTCCTGCCGCCGCCGAGCTCCACGAGCGTCGCGTTGCGCTCGATGCGCAGATTTCGCAGCTCACGCGCGAGCAGCGCGATGTGCAGCGTGTGGCCGATAACGCCGCGCTCGAGCTCGCCAAGGTGAAGGACTCGCTGAGCAACGCCGAGGTCGAGGACAACATGTATGCCTCGCGCCTGGAGCAGATCGATGAGCAGCTCGAGGAGGTCACGGCATCGCTTGATAGCCGCCGCAACCGTGCTGAGGAGCTCGAAGGCGCGCTCGACCAGGCTCGTCAAGCCCAGTGCGATGCGCGCGAGGCTACCGAGACGGCACGCGCTGCCCTCAAGGACCTGCGTGCCCGCGAGAGCGAGGCGCGCAACAAGCTGTCCGAGGTGCGCTCGGAGCTCGCGAGCCAAAAGAAGCTCGATGCTCGCATGGCCGACAGCTCGCCGCTCGTTAGCCGTCTGGTGGGCGCGCTGGGCGACGACGTCTCGGGCCGTCTGGGCGATGTGCTCGAGGCACCGCGTGAGCTTGAGGGCCTGGTTGAGCAACTGCTCGCCGGCGATATCGATGCCCTGTTGTTCGATAACGCTGCTGCACTTGAGCGTGCCGGTCGTGCGGCTCTGGACCAAAAGAAGGCCTCGGGCGAGGCGCTGCTGGTGGCGCGCAGCGTGAGTGGCTCTGCGGTCGCCGAGGGTGCCGCCGGTACCCGTCTTGTTGATCGTCTGTCCGTGCGTGCGGGCTACGGTCCGGTCGTCGAGGCATTGCTCGGCGACTATTACGTGGTCGATGACTTGGCTGCCGCGCTGTCCGCGCCGGTCGTTGATGGCGTGACCTATGTGACTCCCGATGGCGCACGCGTTGCCTGCGGCGGCCTGGTTCGCGTGGGGCTTGATGCCGGTGAGGCTTCGGGCGCCCTGGAGCGCAAGCGTCGTATCCGCGAGCTGGAAGGCCTGGAGCCCGATCTTGCTGCCGCGTTTGAGTATGTTTCTGATCAGGTCGTCGAGGCCAATGCGGCCGTTGAGGAGGCCCGTGCTGCCGAGGGCGATGCTGCCGGCGAGATTGCCCGCCTTGAGGGCGAGCGTCGCTCCCTGCTGTCCGAGATCGGCCGCCTGGAGCAGAGTGCCAACAACGCCGAGGTCGAGCGCGTGCGTATTTCCAAGCGCCGCGAGCAGGCTGCCGAGGCCGTTCGTGCCGCACGTCCGCGCGTGGACGAGCTCACTCGTTCGCGTGACGAGGCCCGTGCGCAGGCGAGCGACTTAGGCTTGCAGATTGCCGAGGCCAACGACGAGCTCGATCGCGTGCGTCGCGACGATTCCGAGGCCGCCGGAAAGCTTGCCGATGCAAAGGTGCGCCTGGCTCAGACGAGTGAGCGCCTGCGTTCGCTGAAGGGCCGCGTGCCTGATCTTGAGCATCGTCTGGAGGGTATCGACCGTCGTATCCGCGGGACGCGTCAGGCTTCGCGCTCGCTCGAGCTGCTGCGCCTTCGCGTCGATCCTATGCACGAGCGCTATTCTGCCCTGTTGGAGCGCGCCTCGGACTGGGCTGCGCGTCTGCGTGACCAGGCTTCGCTCGAGGAGGCGGACTCGGCTTCACTGAAGAAGACCATCGAGGACGCCAAGACCGAGGTCGCCCGCGCCAAGGAGCGGGTCGATGCCGCCACCGCGACGCAAAACGAGTTCAAGGTCGCACGCGGCAAGCTCGAGGTGCAGGTCGAGGCTGCCATCAAGGCCATCACCGCCGACGGTACCACGGTGCTCGAGGAAGCGCTCATGTTGCCGGCGCCCACCGATCGCGACGCCGCCGAGCGTGAGCTTAACCAACTCGTGCGCCAGATCAACAACCTGGGCCCTGTGAACCAGGTCGCCATGGAGGAGTACGAGCAGCTCAAGCGCCGCGCCGACTACATCGAGGAGCAACTGGCCGATCTGGAGAGCGCGCGCAAGGCGCTCACCAAGATCACCGTGGCGATCGACCGCAAGATGCGCAAGGCGTTCCTGGTGACGTTTGAGAAGGTCGACGCGAACTTCCGCGAGATCTTCGCCATGCTCTTCCCGGGCGGTCAGGCTCACCTTGAGATGACCGATCCCGAGCATCCGGCCGAGACGGGCATTGAGGTCGTGGCGCAGCCGCGCGGCAAACGCATCACCAAGATGATGCTCATGTCGGGCGGCGAGAAGAGCCTGACGGCGCTCGCCCTGCTCTTTGCCGTGTATCGCACGCGTACGGTGCCGTTCTATGTGCTGGACGAGGTCGAGGCGGCGCTCGACGACGCCAACCTGTCCAAGCTCATCGGTGCTCTCGATGTGCTGCGTTCCGATACGCAGCTCTTGGTAATCTCGCATCAGCGCCGTACTATGGAGGATGCTGACGTTCTCTATGGCGTCTCGATGCAAGCCGACGGCGTCAGTCGCGTCGTCTCGCAAAAACTCGATCGCGAAACCGGAAAGGTCGTGAATGCATAATGGGATTCTTCGATGCTCTCTCGCGCGGACTTGAGCGCAGCCGCGAGGCCCTCAACGAGGTCTTCTACTTTGGCGGCGAGGTCGACGAGGATTTTTGGGAGGATCTTGAGGACACCCTCGTCATGGGTGACATGGGTGCCGAGGTCGCCATTCAGGTCTCCGATGACCTGCGCGACGCCGCCGCCAAGAAGAACCTCAAGACCGCCCCGCAACTTCGCCGCGCCCTGGCCGAGCAGCTCGAGGGTCATTTTGTGCCTGTTGAGTGCGACCCGTTTTCCGATACGCCGAGCTGCGTGCTGTTTGTGGGCATTAACGGCGCCGGCAAGACCACCACGGTCGGCAAGATTGCGAGCGCCATGGCCGCCCGCGGCAAGAACGTGGTCATCGGTTCGGCCGACACCTTCCGCGCCGCCGCTATCGAGCAGCTCGATGTGTGGGGTCAGCGTGCCGGCGTACCGGTTATCAAGCGTGACCGCGGTTCCGATCCGGCGAGCGTGTGCTATGACGTGCTCGACGAGGCCGATAAGCGCGGCAGCGACCTGGTGCTCATTGATACCGCCGGTCGTCTGCACACGAGCCCCGAGCTCATGCGCGAGCTCGCTAAGGTGGTCAATGTGACTCGTAAGCGCGCCGCCAATATGGCCGCCGGTCCCATGCCGGTCTCGGTCGTGCTTGTGATCGATGCCGCCACTGGTCAGAACGGTCTGAACCAGGCGCTCGAGTTTAACGAGGCGCTGGGCCTGGACGGTATTATCATGACTAAGCTCGACGGCACGGCTAAGGGCGGTATCGCCATGGCCGTGGCCGAGAAGCTCAAGCTCCCGATCCTACGCATCGGCGTGGGCGAGCAGGTCGATGACCTGCAGGAGTTTAACGCCAAAGATTTCTGCCGCGCCCTGGTGGGCGAGTCCAACTAAGGAGTAACCAGTGTTTGATTCCCTGAGCGATCGCCTCAACGACACATTTGACCGCCTGCGCGGCAAGGGTAAGCTGACCGAGGCCGATATTACTTCTGCCATGCGCGACATCCGCATGGCGCTGCTCGAGGCCGACGTCAACTTTAAGGTCGTTAAGGAGTTTGTCGCCAAGACCAAGGAGCGCTGCATGACCGCCGAGGTCATGGAGTCGCTGTCGCCGGCGCAAAACGTCGTCAAGATCGTGCTCGACGAGCTCACCGAAATGCTCGGCTCCACCGAGAGCAAGCTCGTCTTTAGCAACCGCATCCCCAATGTCATCATGCTCGTGGGCCTACAGGGCTCCGGTAAGACCACGGCTGCCGTAAAGCTTGCCTACCTGCTCAAGAAGCAGGGCCGCTCGCCGCTGCTCGCCGCGTGCGACGTCTACCGCCCCGCCGCTGCCGACCAGCTGGCCACGCTCGGTGGCGAGATCGGTGTGCCGGTCTTCCGCGGCGACGGCGCGCACCCGGTCGACATTGCCAAGGGCGCCATTCAGGAGGCCGTCGACCACCTGCGTGACGTGGTCATCGTCGATACCGCCGGTCGTCTTCAGATCGACGAGCAGATGATGCAGGAGGCCGTCGACATCAAGAAGGCCGTCAAGCCTGACCAGGTTTTGATGGTCGTCGACGCCATGACCGGCCAGGACATCGTCAACGTGGTCTCGACGTTTGCCGAGCGCACCGACTTTGATGGCGTGATTATCTCCAAGCTCGACGGCGATGCCCGTGGCGGCGGCGCACTTTCGGTGCGCCAGGTGACCGGCAAGCCCATCAAGTTTGTGAGCATGGGCGAGAAACCCGATTCGCTTGAGCCGTTCTATCCCGATCGCATGGCCAAGCGCATTCTGGGCATGGGCGATGTTGTCGGTATTATCGAGAAAGCCCAGGAGGCAGCCGATGCAGAGCAGCTCGAGGCTGCCGAGCGTATGCTGCGCGAGGGCTTTACCATGAACGACATGCTCGACCAGATGAAAGCCGTCAAGAAGATGGGCGGCATGAAGGGCATCCTGGGCATGCTCCCCGGTGGCCAGCGCGCGCTTAACCAAATGGGCGGCAACCTGGACGAGGGCATCTTCGATAAGAACGAGGCCATCATCATGTCGATGACCAAGGAGGAGCGCCTGCGTCCCTCCATCATCAACGGCCAGCGCCGCGCCCGCATTGCCAAGGGAGCCGGCGTGACGCCCACTGAGGTCAACAGCCTTATGAAGCAGTGGGGCGAGATGAATAAGATGATGGGCCGCATGCGCACGATGGCCAATCAGGCACATGCCGGCGGCAAAAAGGGCAAAAAGGGAAAGAAGGGCAAGAGGATGCGCATGCCCAATATCCCTGGCCTGGACGCTATGGGTCTGGGCGGCATGGGCGGCCTGGGTACGGGCGGTCCCAAATCCGATATGGAGCTGCTGCGCCAGATGGAAGCGCAGATGCATAATAAGAAATAGAGCTGTAATTCCAGCTTGATATGGCAAAGGCCACTCGGAAGCTACCGGTTGGCCTTTGTTGTTGGCTTTGATTGTTGTGTTGCGTGCAGTGTCGCGCCCCGAGCTCGCGGTGCCGTGCCGTTAGTGGCAGCCGCAGCCCTCGTGACCCTCGTGCTCGCGATGGCCGTGGCAGCTGCAGGACTCGCCATGTTCGTGGGCGTGATCGTGGTCATGGCCGTGGCAGCCGCACGTGGCCTCGCCGTTCTGCGCGAGCGTGCCGGCGATAAGGGCCTCGACGCAAGCGTCGCAGCTGCCCTGGGCACCTGCGTATACCGTGATGCCGGCTTGGGCGAGCGCGTTGATGGCGCCACCGCCGATGCCGCCGCAGATGAGCGTGTTCACGCCGCCGTTGGCGAGCAGGCCCGCCAGGGCGCCGTGACCGGTGCCGCCGGTGCCCACGACCTGCTCGTTGAGCACCTTGCCGTCCTGAATGTCGTAGATCTTGAACTGCTCGCTGCGGCCAAAGTGCATAAAGATGTTGCCGTTGTCGTACGTGGTTGCCACCCTCATGGTGTCGACCTCCTTTGCTGGCCATGCGGCCGTCGCTGTGGTGATGGGGGAGTACGCGATATTGCCGCCCTCGATGATGAGCGCTCGTCCGTTGACCAGCGCGTTTGCCACCTTGCGATGCGCGCGGCTGCAGATTGCCGCCACCGTGGCGCGGGCAATGCCCATCTGCTGTGCGACGGTCTCTTGGTTAAGGCCTTCCAGGTCGCACAGGCGCAGCGCCTCGAGTTCGTCGACCGTCATGTCGATGGCATCGCCGCTCGCCAGGCCATCGGGGGTAAAACCGCGATATTCGGGGATGATTCCGACGCGGCGCAGTTTCTCGCGTCTTCCTGCCATGCGCACTCCTTATCTGACATATGTCAACAATAGAATAGCGAACGCGCAGATTTGCGCAAGGCATTTTTGGCATATGTCAGAAAACGAGGGCTTATGTTTAGGCTGTGGGGCCGCGTGCGCCTGGGCTACAATGAATCTCGCTTGTAGATGACTGACAGGAGGGTCAATGAGCAAAGCTGATCAACAGTTTGTAACCATGTGCCGCGATATTCTGGACCATGGCACCACCACCGAGGGCCAAAAGGTCCGCCCGGTGTGGGAGGATGGCACCCCTGCCTATACCATTAAAAACTTTGGTGTCACGGCCCGCTACGACCTGCGTGAGGAGTTTCCGGCTCTTACCCTGCGTCGTACGGCCCTCAAATCTGCCATGGACGAGATCCTATGGATCTATCAGAAGAAGTCCAATAACGTGCATGACCTCAACAGCCATATCTGGGATGAGTGGGCCGACGAGACCGGTTCCATCGGCAAGGCCTACGGGTATCAGATTGGCCAGAAGAGCCATTATGCCGAGGGTGACTTTGACCAGATGGACCGCGTACTGTACGACCTTAAGAACACGCCGTACAGCCGCCGCATTATGACGAACACCTATGTGTTTAGCGATCTGTCCGAGATGCACCTGTATCCGTGCGCCTACAGCGTGACGTATAACGTGACGCAGCGCCCGCAGGATGACAAACCGACGCTCAACATGATTCTCAACCAGCGTAGCCAGGACATTTTGGCCGCGAACAACTGGAATGTGTGCCAGTATGCCATTCTGCTGATGATGGTTGCGCAGTCGGTCGATATGATTCCCGGCGAGTTGCTGCACGTGATCGCCGATGCCCATATTTACGACCGTCATGTCGATATCGTCCGCGAGCTTATCGAGCGCCCGCAGTTTGCGGCTCCCAAGGTAACGCTCAACCCCGATGTGCATGATTTCTACGCGTTTACGACCGATGATCTGATTGTTGAGGGCTATGAGCACGGCCCGCAGGTCAAGAACATACCCATTGCGGTGTAGGTGACGCGCATGACGTGTAAGCTTTCTGCCATTGTCGCTGTGTGCGATGACTGGGGCATTGGCTGCGAGGGCGATATGGTGGTGTCCAATCGCTCCGATATGCGCCATTTTGTAGCGTGCACCAAAGGTTGCCCGGTCATTATGGGACGCAAGACACTTCTGAGTTTTCCCGGCGGACGACCGCTCAAGAATCGCCGCAATATCGTGCTCACCCGCGACGAGAGCTTTGCTGCCGAGGGTGTCGACGTGGTGCATAGCGTCGACGAGGCCTTGGCCGCCGTGGCCGATGAGCCCATTGCGTGGGTGATTGGCGGCGGCGAGGTGTATCGACAGTTCTTGCCGTATTGCGTCGAGGCCGAGGTTACGCATGACCATTGCGTGCATGACGTGGATACGTACTTTCCCGATCTGGATGCCGATCCCGCGTGGGAGATTGCGAGGCGTGGCGGTGTTGCCACGATTGCCGTGGGCGAGGGCGACGAGGGTCTCGATTATGAGTTCGTGACGTATCGTCGCGTTGAGGCGTAAACCCGATTATCCCTTCGGTATTATCGGGTTGAAATGAGTGGCGGGGCAGCGCATGGCGTTGCCCCGATATTTGTATAGGTGCTGTAAAGAAGGGGGCGGGCTGGCTGCTATGACTGATGCCGTTGAGGTGCTGCGAATCGATTCGCTCGAGGACGAGCGGCTCGATGCCTACGTGCGACTGACCGAGCGTGAGCTTCGCTGCGTGCTGGAGCCGCAGAAGGGCATTTTTATCGCCGAGAGTGCCAAGGTCATCGAGCGTGCAGTGCGCGCCGGATACGAGCCGGTGAGCTTTCTTTTGGGCGAACGCTGGCTCGACCAGATGATGCCGCTGTTTGAGCGCCTGGCGGTACGCGAAGGTGCGGGCCCGGTTCCCGTGTTCGTGGCCTCGATGGAGCTTATGGAGCAGCTGACGGGCTTTAACGTGACGCGCGGTGCGCTCGCGGCGTTCCGTCGCCCGCGTCAGATTCCGGTAGCCGAGTTCTTGGGCGGCGTCGTCGAGGCGGCGGGGGAGCGCCCGGTGCGCGTGTGCGTGCTCGAGGGCATTGTCGACCACACCAACGTCGGCGCGATTTTCCGCTCGGCGGCTGCGCTGAACGTCGATGGCATTTTGGTGAGTCCTACGTGCTGTGACCCGCTGTATCGTCGCTCGGCCCGCGTGAGCATGGGTACGGTGTTCCAGGTGCCCTGGACGCGCATTGGCAGCGAGGCGCGCGTATGGCCGCATGATGGGCTGGCGGCGTTACACGATGCCGGGTTTTCGTGTGCCGCCATGGCGTTGACGGATGATTCGGTGTCGTTGGACGATCCCGCGCTGCAGGAGATTGACCGCCTGGCAATCTTTATGGGCACCGAGGGTGCTGGCTTAGGCGCCAAGACCATTGCTGGCTGCGACCGAGCCGTGCGCATTCCGATGGCGCACGGGGTTGATTCGCTCAACGTGGCCGCGGCGAGTGCCGTCGCCTTTTGGCAGCTGTGCCCGCACGTGAGCAACGAGTATCACTACCAGCCGGGGCTGTATCACTAGGCAGATATTTCGCACCGGGCTCTGGTTTGGGGCGTTTCGGCCGATATCGGACGGTGCTAAGCTGGTATTGGCTTTGGTCTTAAATTGCCGTTTTGTTGTATGACGTGCGCTAGTGGGGAGGGCGTGTGGCTAAGAAATCTACGGCTATCGATGTAACGCAGGGTGTTATTTGGCAGCAGCTGCTTTCTCTGTGCGTTCCCATCTTTTTTAGTTCGTTTTTTCAGCAGGCCTACACGCTTATCGGTACCTATATCGTCGGTCAGTTTGGCGGCAAGCTCGCGTTGGGCGGCATCCAGGCCACAATGGTGCTTACAGAGCTCTGCATTGGCTTTTGCGTTGGCGTCGGCGCCGGCTGCGCGGTCATTACGGGCCAGTTTTTTGGTCAGCACGATGACGGGCGCCTGAGCCGATCGGTCCATACGGCCATGACGCTCGCGCTGGTGGGCGGTATCGTTTTCTCGATTCTTGGCATAGTGTTCGTTGAGCCCATGCTGGTGCTTATGAACACGCCGCATGAATTATTGGCCGAGGGCGTGGCCTATGCCCGTTGCTATTTTGCCGCCATGGTTGCGGCGCTGCTGCTCAATATGGGAACGGCATTGCTGCGCGCCGTGGGCGACACGCGCGGGCCCGCTGTGATCATCGCTTCCGGCTGCCTTGTTAATGCGGTGCTGGATGTCATCTTCGTTGCCGTACTTCATATGGAGGCTCTGGGCTGCGGCATCGCGGTGGCGCTGACCATTTGCTCCAATGCCACGATGATCGTGATTCGTATGATGCACGCACCGGGTGCGTGGCGGCTTTCACTGTCCAAACTCGGCATTGATCCTGGTATTTGTAAGAGCATGATTTCGTGTGGTCTGCCGCTTGGCTTTCAGTCTGCTGCGTATTCGATTTCCAACGTTTTGATTCAGGTGTCGGTCAACTCGTTTGGTGCCGATGTCACCACGGCTTGGGGTCTTTCGGGCCGCCTGGATGGCATTGTCTGGATGGTTACCGAGGCGCTTGGCGTGTCGATTACCACGTTCTCGGCACAGAACTTTGGCGCGCGCAACTACGAGCGCATGCGAAAGGGCTACCATACGTCGCTCGTGCTGTCGTTTATGCTCATTGGTGGCCTGTCTGCCGTGCTGCTGGTGTTCTCGGGTCCGTTGTCGCGCCTGTTTGTCGACGATGCTTCGATTTCGGCGTACACCACGACCATCCTCCATTTCATTGCGCCGTTCTATGCGATTTTCTCGATTATCGAGAACGCCTCGGGTTCCATCCGCGGCGCCGGCGTGAGCTTGCAGCCCATGCTGCTCACGATTTTTGGCACCGTCGTGCTCAGGGTGATCTGGGTGTTTGCGATTATGCCGTTCGATCCGTCGCTTGAGCACCTGCTGCTGGTCTACCCCGTAACCTGGCTCATCACCGCCATAATGTTCACCATCTACCACCACAGCGGCAACTGGCTCGGCCGCGCCACTGCCTAGCCATTGGGGACGTCCGCAATGGCTAGTATTCGATGCCTTGGCGGGCTAGGAGGCCTTCGTCGAAGTAGTGTTTGACGGGGCGCATTTCGGTTACTAGGTCGGCAAGGTCGGCGAGGGGCAGCAAGCCACGGCCGGTGAGCACGAGCTCCGTGGTGGCGGGCTTCATTGCGATTAACGCTTCGACATCTTCGCGCGTCACAAAGCCCCGTCGCATGGCTTCTCCCAGCTCATCCAAGATCAGCACGTCGACCTGGCTAATCTGCTCGCGCGCCAGCTCCATGATCTGTGCGGCACAGGCTTCGGGCGTGTCGCGGTCGGCTTGTACGATGCGTAGCCCCAATCGAGGTGCTGCGTCATGTTCGGCACAGTGCAGCTTCTTGGCAAACTGAAGCATGAGCACGTTAAGTCCATAGCCCGTGGCGCGCAGCGCGAGGCCCAGCGCAGCCGTCGTCTTGCCCTTGCCGTCGCCCGTATAGATTTGAACCTTGCCGACTTCCAGTGATGCCATCTCTGTCCTTTCGTGCCCGGCGTCGGTTTATCGCCGTCCGGGTTGGGTATTCTAGAAAGCATTATCAACCCCAGTAGATGGAGTTCAAGCAGATGGAGATGGATGACCACAAACGTAGACGGAATATGATCCTCTACGTGCTCATCGCCTTCGTCGTCTACCTCGTGCTCTCGACCGTTCTGTTCCCCAACATCGGTCACACGCAGCAGATTACGAAGACCGATTACTCGACGTTTGTCAAAGCGCTCGATAAGAAGAGTGTCGACAAGGTCGAGTACAACACGGACGATTACACGATTTATTACACCAAGAAGGGCGAGGACGAGAACATCGCCTACAAGACGACCGGTGTGCCGAATGACGCGGGCTTTACCGATCGCGTGCTTGAATCTGGCGCCTCGCTTGAGTCGGTCGTTCCCGATAAGAACTCGGGCCTGATGACCTACTACTTGCTCACCCTCATTCTTCCCATAGCCATCTTCTTCCTCATCGGTTGGTGGCTCAACCGCCGCATGAAGAAGGCTATGGGCGATGACGGTCCGTCGATGAACTTTGGCGGCGGTGGCTTTGGCGGCGGTGGACTGGGTAAGTCCGGCGCGCGCGTGATCGCCTCCAAGGACGTGGGCGTGACCTTTAAGGATGTCGCCGGCCAGGAAGAGGCCAAGGAATCCCTCAAGGAGGTCGTCGACTTTCTGGAGAAGCCGCAGCGCTACGAGGAGATCGGCGCCAAGCTGCCGCGCGGTGCTCTCCTTGTTGGCCCTCCGGGCACCGGTAAGACCCTGCTCGCCAAGGCCGTTGCCGGCGAGGCGGGCGTGCCGTTCTTTAGCATTTCGGGTTCTGAGTTCGTCGAGATGTTTGTCGGCCGCGGCGCCGCCAAGGTGCGCGACCTGTTTAAGCAGGCCAAGGAAAAGGCCCCGTGCATCGTCTTTATCGATGAGATTGATACCATCGGCAAGAAGCGCGATGGCGGCGGCTTTAGTGGCAACGACGAGCGCGAGCAGACGCTCAACCAGCTGTTGACCGAGATGGACGGCTTCGATAACCACAAGGGTATTGTCGTTCTCGCTGCTACCAACCGTCCCGACAGCCTTGATCCGGCCCTGTTGCGCCCCGGTCGTTTTGACCGCCGTATCCCCGTTGAGCTGCCCGACCTGACCGGCCGTAAGAACATTCTTGAGTTGCATGCTAAGAGCGTGAAGACGCAGCCGCCGATTGACCTGACCGCGATTGCCCGCGCCACGCCCGGTGCCTCGGGTGCGGACCTGGCCAACATCATCAACGAGGGCGCCCTGCGTGCCGTCCGCGAGGGTCGCAAGCGTGCCACCCAGGATGATTTTGAGGAGTCGGTGGAGGTCGTCATCGCCGGTCAGCAGCGCAAGTCCACGGTGCTGTCCGACCACGAGAAGCAGGTCGTTTCTTATCACGAGATCGGCCATGCCATCGTTGCCGCTCGCCAGAAGGGCTCTGCGCCGGTCACCAAGATCACCATCGTGCCGCGCACGAGCGGTGCTCTGGGCTACACCATGCAGGTCGAGGAGGATGAGCGCTTCCTGACCACGCGCCAGGAGGTCCTGGATAAGCTCGCCGTCTATTGCGGTGGCCGCGCAGCCGAGGAGCTTATCTTTGGCGAGATGACGACCGGTGCCGCCAACGATATCGAGCAGGCCACCAAGCTCGCCCGTAACATGGTGACGCGCTTTGGTATGTCCGACGAGTTTGGCATGATGGCGCTCGGTACCGTTCAGAATGCGTACCTCAACCAGGACACGTCGCTCACCTGCGCCCCCGGTACGGCCGAGCGCGTGGACGCGATTGTTGCCAAGCTGATCGAGGATGCGCACGATCGCGCCCTGCAGATCCTGAAGGAGAACAAGTTTAAGCTCCACGAGCTGGCTCGTTATCTGTACAAGAAGGAGACGATCACGGGCGAGGAGTTTATGAATCTCCTCACGCGCGAGAATCCGCTGATGCCTAAGCAGCAGTAATACTGGTTGCGCAGTGTCAATCGCCCCATTTGAGTGTCCATCTCAAATGGGGCGTTTTGCGTGGGGAGTGTTGTATATGAAGATCGTGGTAAGTGCCTGCTTGATGGGCGAGAGCTGCAAGTATAACGGGCTCGACAACTATCATCGGGAGCTGGTCGAGGCTTGCGAGCGCACGGGGACCGAGGTCCTCTTGGTGTGCCCTGAGGTCTTTGGCGGCCTGCCCACGCCGCGCAAGCCGTCCGAGATTGTGAACGGCGAGGTCCGTACCTGCGAGGGCACCTCAGTCGATCGCGAGTTTCGCCTGGGTGCCGAGCGCGCGCTCGATATGTGCGAGCAGGCAGGCGGACCGGAAGAGATAGTCGCGTGCATCCTGCAAGATCGCAGTCCCTCGTGCGGTGTCGGCCGTATCTACGACGGAACCTTCAGCGGCACGCTCACCGCGGGTAACGGTGTTTTCGTCGACCTGCTGCTGCGTCACGGGTACCGCGTGATTCCGGCCAGCGAATTTGACCCCAGTATGTTGGAATAGCAAATGAAAGGGGGAGGCCATCGAGTAGATGGTCGCCCCCTTTACTGACAAGCTAAACTATTTCAACAGATGTTCAATGGCGTTTGCCCAGATAAAACCTGCCAAAATAAACCTGTCCCTTTTTGGTAGGTTAGGCGAGGAGGGTGTGGCCGTAGGCGTTGGCGGCCTTGATGGCGGCGGCGAACTTCTCGTCGGTGAAGGGCTCCGGGTTGCCTTGCTTCCACTCGTTGGTAGCGTGCGCGTACTCGCACAGGGCCGGGATATCGGACTCGGAAAGCCCGACCTGCTCAAGCGTCACGGGCAGCCCCATCTGCTTGTTAAAGGCGGCATAGCGCTCAAGGTTCTCGGTGTCGCCCGTATAGGCAAACAGCACGAGCACGCCCAGGCTCACGACCTCGCCGTGCAGGTAGGAGCCCTCGCGCGGAATGCTGCAGGTGGCGTTGTAGAACGCGTGCGCCACGCTCGAGTTGTAGTAGTAATCGTTCTGGTTGGTCAGGTTGGAGACGTAGCCCGTGTTGACCACGATGTCGAGCGCGATCTGCTTGACAGCCTCGCTCGACAGGCCCTGGCGCACGTCCTCAAGACCCTGGACGCCATAGGTAAACAGCGGCTCGGAACAGGTGTGGGCGAGTGCCAAGCCAAGGCCTGCCGTGTGCTCCAAATTGCCGGCGCTCGTGGCGTACTCGACCTCGGGCTGCTTAGACAGGGCATCGCCCACGCCGGCCCAGAAGTACTCTGCCGGTGCTTCGGCGATGATCTTGGGGTTGATGAAGATGTGCGCCGGTCGGTTGGGGTACGAATAGCCCTCGAGCGAGCCGTCGTCGTTGTACACGACGGCAATGGCGGTTGCGGCCGAGCAGTTGGAGCATATTGTAGGCACGGTAAAGACGATCTTCTTGAGCTCGATAGCTGCGGTCTTCACGGTGTCGAGCGCCTTGCCGCCACCGCATGCAATAAGCACGTCAGCTTCCTGGCAGGCAGGGGAGTTTACGACCTTGGCGATATTGGCACGGGTGCTGTTGGTGCCATAGACGCGCGTCTCCAGAACCTCGACATCGGTACCTTCAAGTGCCGCCTCGATGCCCGGCAGCGCTGCAGCCAGTGCCCGCTTGCCACCGATGATCGCGACCTTCTTCGCGCCGTACTCGGCCAGCGCGCCGGACAGCTCGTCAAAGCAATCCTCCCCAACGGTGTAGTCGCTCATTCCAATCGTGCGCATTGCAACCTTCTTTCGTTCGATAAAGTGCTTTCAGGTATTTTGCTCCTAGAGAAGGGCTGTAATAGCGAGAAATTTCGAACGTATAAAACCAGTGTTGAGGGTTTTTCGCCGGCGCGGAACGTGCTAGCATACACCGCATAGCGTTGATGGGGACGAGTAGTTGGCCGTCCGCATGCTACAGAGAGCGGGGAGCGCTGAGAACCCGTGCATGCGACCGATGAAAATCACCCCGGAGCTGCGGTCCCAACGGACGTGCCGCGCAGGTTCGTCTTAGTAGACATCGCCGAGATGGTCGTCGATACAGACCAGCCGAGTAACGGATGCGAGCGCGCGGATACGCGGGCGAGGGCATCTAAGCTGGGTGGTTAAGCGAAGAGCTTTTGCGGGCGTGCAGCTCGTTTTGTGGCGCTTCGTCCCAGCTTGCAGGGACGGGCGCTTTTTTGGTGCCCAGAGGGCGTGCGCGCCCATGACAAGAAAGGGGTACCGTGGCAAACGAGTACAAGCAGACGATGAATCTGCCCAAAACCGGATTTCCCATGCGTGCCGGTCTTTCCAAGTCCGAGCCCAAACGACTCAAGGACTGGCAGGACAACAAGGTCTACGAGCAGGTTCTGAAGAAGAACGAGGGTCACAAGAAGTTCGTGCTGCACGACGGTCCTCCGTACGCCAACGGCCCGATCCACATCGGCCACGCCATGAACAAGATCTCCAAGGACATGATCAACCGTTACTGGATGATGCAGGGCTGCGAAGTTCCCTATGTCCCCGGTTGGGACTGCCACGGCCAGCCGATCGAGCACAAGGTCGAGGAGAAGCTTGGCACCGAGAAGTTCAACCAGACTCCCACGGCCAAGATTCGTGAGCTCTGCAACGAGTTCGCTGTCGAGAACATCGAGCTGCAGAAGGCCGGCTTCCGTCGCCTGGGCGTGCTCGGCGATTGGGATAACCCCTACCTGACGCTCTATCACCAGCATGACGCCGCCGATATCGAGGTCTTCAAGGCCATGTTCGATAAGGGCATGATCTATCGTGGCCACAAGCCGGTTCACTGGTGCAAGCACTGCCACACCGCGCTGGCCGAGGCCGAGATCGAGTACTCCGATGAGACGAGCCCGTCCATTTTCGTGCGCTTTGAGATGACCTCCAAGCCCGCCGGTCTCGAGAACTTCGACGGCCCGGTCGACTTCATCATCTGGACGACCACGCCGTGGACCATCCCCTCCGACCAGGCCGTTTCCCTCAAGCCCGGCGCCGCCTACGTAGCCGTCGAGCACGATGGCCGTGCCGAGGTCATGCTCGAGGACCTGGCTCCCAAGTGCTGCGAGGAGTTTGGCTGGGAGTACACCCCGGTCATGGTCGACGGCGAGCCCTATGTGGTTCCCGCCGAGACGTTCCACCACATCCACTACAAGCAGCCGATCTTTGACGGTGTTGAGGGCGTGGCGCTGCTGGCCGATTACGTCGGTGTCGATGACGGTACCGGTATCGTCCACAACTCGCCCGGCCACGGCGTCGACGACTACTTTGCCTGCCTCAAGGAGGGCATCACCGACATCTGCATGCCGGTCGATGACGACGGCAAGTTCTACACCGGTGAGGAGTTTGGCACCGGTGGCCCCTTCAGCGGTATGGATACCGATGAGGCCAACCCGCACATCATTGAGTTCCTGCGCGAGCGCGGCACCCTGGTCCTCGAGAAGAAGATCACGCACAGCTATCCGCACTGCTGGCGCTGCAAGCACCCGGTGCTCTTCCGCGCTACCGACCAGTGGTTTGTCTCGATGGACAAGACCGGTTTGCGCGAGCAGGCTGGCAAGGAGGTCCGCGAGAACGTCAAGTGGTATCCGGCTCACGCCGCCAACCGCATTGGCGCTATGGTCGAGCAGCGTCCCGACTGGTGCATCAGCCGTCAGCGCAACTGGGGCGTGCCCATCCCGAGCTACACCTGCGCCGACTGCGGCGAGAAGGTCATGAACGACGCCACGCTCGACGCCGTCATCAAGCTCTTCCACGAGAAGGGCTCCGACGCCTGGTTCACCGACGCTCCCGAGAGCTACCTGGGCGAGGCCTGCGTCTGCCCCAAGTGCGGCGGCCATCACCTCAAGGCCGATAAGGACATCCTCGACGTGTGGTGGGATTCCGGCGTTTCCTGGAAGGCCGTCTGCGAGTATCGCCCCGAGCTTGAGTACCCGGCGGATGTGTACCTCGAGGGCTCCGACCAGCACCGCGGTTGGTTCCAGAGCTCGTTGCTCACCTCGGTTGGTGCCAACGGCCACGCTCCGTACAAGGCGGTCGTCTCGCAGGGCTTCACCCTCGACGGCCAGGGCCGTAAGATGTCCAAGTCGCTCGGCAACGTCATCGACCCCAACAAGGTCTGCGACGAGATGGGCGCCGACATCATCCGTCTGTGGGTTGCATCCGTCGATACCAGCTCCGACGTGTCCATCGACCACGAGATCCTTGCCCGTACGTCCGATGCCTACCGTCGTTTCCGCAACACGCTGCGCTTCCTGCTCTCCGAGCTCGAGGGTCAGTTTGAGCCCGAGACCGACGGCGTCGCCTTTGCCGACCTGCTGCCGCTCGACAAGCTCATGGTTGCCCGCCTGACCCAGGTTCAGGCCGAGGTCGACGATGCCTACGCCAGCTACGAGTTCCCGCGCGCCTACCGTGCACTCTACGACTTTGTGGTTACCGAGCTTTCCAACGTGTACCTCGATGCCCTGAAGGACCGTCTGTACTGCGACAAGCCCGGCTCGCTCGAGCGCCGCAGCGCCCAGACCGTGCTGGCCGAGCTCTTCTCGATGCTCATGCGCGACCTGCAGCCGATCCTGTCCTACACGGTTGATGAGGCCATGGCCTATGCGCCTGCCGGCTGCGTCGATCACCAGAAGTACGCCGCGCTTCTCGATTGGTACAAGTCGCCCATCACGGTCGACGAGGCCAATGAGTTTGAGGGCGTGCTCGAGGCTTCGCTCGAGCTTCGTAGCGCCGTGACCAAGGCCCTTGAGGATGCCCGCTCCGCCGGTACCTTCACCAAGAGCCAGCAGGTCCGCGTCAAGGCGGTCGTTCCCGCCGAGATGTACGCGCTGCTGACCGGTGACAAGGCTGTCGATCTGGCCGAGTTCTACATCGTCTCCGATGTTGAGCTGACCCAGGGCGAGGAGCTTTCCGTTGCTATCGAGGCTGCCGATGGCGAGTGCTGCGACCGTTGCTGGAACTACCGCACCACCGTCGGCGAGTACAACGGCCATGCGCATATCTGCAAGCGCTGCGCGGAGGCGCTGTAGGTTCCGCCGTTCTACCGAACGGCGGACCAGCCGACGCTGCGCGGGCCGCATT
>UQID01000013.1 GCA_900541045.1 uncultured Collinsella sp. | reverse complement strand
TCGTCGGCAGCGTCAGATGTGTATAAGAGACAGCCCCTGCGCCCCGCCCCACCAGCGATCCGTCCGAGACGGCGGCGTTCCTTGCCGCGGCGGCACAGCGCCATGCGCCCAGCAGCGCACCCGCGTATGCCACCCCGCAGCAGCCGACACACGCGGCTCCCGAACCCCAGCCCGAGCCCGAACTCGAGCCGCCCGTTATGGATCTGGACGACCTTGCCAACCGCCAGTTTGCCTTCGATTCCTGGGCCGCGGCCGACTTGGACGAGACCTCGGCCGGCATGCCGGCGCTCGATATTCCGGTAAACCCCCTGTTTGCAGCTGCCAAGGAACGCGACTCCGCATACGACAGCACCGCAACGTACGTCAACCGTCCGAGCGAACAGCCCCACGCACGCCGTATCGAAACTGAGGATTACGGCCAAACGTCGAGCGGCTATTCTCGCGACCCGTTTGCCGCCACGCCCGCTCCCGATTACAACCAACCGAGCGTAAAGGCAGCCTCGGCATCGTCGTATACCCACGGCACCGACGATAAGCGCGCTGCCGATTACCACAACGAAGAAGAACCGCCGCGCTTTTCGGAGTTTTCGCAGGCGGCAAAGGTTGTCTTTATCGCCATCATCATCGCTCTGCTCGGCGTGATCGCGTTTGAGGGATTCCAGCTGTTCCGCGGCCCCACTGCGTCCGAATCGGCAACGCAGCAAAAAGAGGACGACAACCAGTACCTGGACATCAACACCCTCAAGGGCGACCCCAACAGCTAGGTTGGAACATAAGCTATTCCGCACCCCTGTTTACGTGCAGTTTTACACTTTTCCGTGATTTCCACGCGCCCATTTCGACACTTTTCCGTAATTTGGGCGGCTCGAATTTGACACTTTTCCGTACTTTTATACGGCTGATTTCGACACTTTTCCGGATGTTTGCCGAATAATTGCCGCGTAATCAAGCGCCGTCTGCACATCATTTCGCAGGCGGCGCTTGATTTCTGTCCGCGCGCGCTGATAGACTCCATCGTGCCCGCAAGGAGTGGGCGCGTTTTATCCAGAGTCGGGGTAGAGAGTTGGCTCCACGATCCCGACGCCAACCGGCCAAGAGGCACGGTGGCCCTGCCAACATCGATGAAAGGAGTCCGTATGGACAATTTCTCTGTGCGCAGTGAGCGCAACTTCCACAACCTGGCCGTCAAACCAAAGCGAATGCATCTTCTGGACGGGCCGAGCGGCTATGCCTCGGCCATGGTCAAGAGCAGCCTCTCCCACCAGATGCGCTTTACCGTGCAAAAGCTCGAGGAAGAGCTCTGCGCCGCCGGCGACCCGCACGTTTTGCAGATCAAGCTGCTCGGAGATGACTCGCGCGAGCCGTCGAGTTGGAAGCTGTTTGCAGACGGCACGTGCATCGCAAGCGGCTCGGGTGACTTTGCCCGCGAGTGCCTCTGCAAGGGTGCCGAGGTGTTCCTGAATCTGTGTCGCGATGCCGTCGGCGCCGCCGAGCTGCACCAGTGGAGCCAGGGGGAATATGAGCTGCTGAGTGCCGCGCGCGGGATTGCGGGGGCGTAGGCAGACAGACCAGACAGCTCGCCATACTGGTTGACGCTTCGATTCAAACAGCAGGGCGAAGTCGCGCTTACAGTCCCGCCATGCCAAACCGAATGGCGTTCTCAAAAGGCCTACCTCTCCTCCGCCTTCAGCTTCAGCAGCAGGTCGCCCAGCTCGGGGCATTTGCTGGAAAGGCGCGTCTGAGCTCGCTCGCCCATCCCCCACCGTTGGCGGACTTCCTGGGCGTGCGGACTCACGTGATAGTCCCCCTCCATCATCTGCTTGAGCAGCTTGGCGGTCACGCGGGCATCGGCTAGGGCACTGTGGGCGTGGCCCGTCGACTCGTCGAACTCGATGCCGAACCACGTTGCCGCATCGCTCAAAGAGACGCGCCCGTGGCTGCCAACGTCCATGATCGAGGTGTAAAACGCCTGCAGGTCGGCCCAGTCCGTAGGAAATGCGGAAAAGTCGATGTGCTTTGCCTGGCACTCGGTCAAAAGCTGTCGACGGTCCGTCCCGCTCCAACAGACCACTTGAGCGGAGTAGCGACCGATCCAATCGCTGAGCCTTTTGATCACCACATAGAGCGGATTGACCATCGCGGTATCCACGGCCGATATCCCTGTGAGCTCGCGGACGGGAAACGCAACGCCTTCGGTAAATTCCGTCTGCACAAACTGTGAGAACTCGCCCATAACGTTGCCGTGGTAATCGAGCTTGACGGCGCCGACCTCGATAATCTCATTGCGCAACCCACGGCGCTGGCGTTGCTTTGGCACCGGCGCAAACTCAAAGTCCAGCACGATCTGGCGCGCAAAGTTCGTCGTATCGATAGCCGAGATACACGGCATCTTTTCAGCTGACACGGTTAGGGCCTTTCTCCGTTGCCTGCCGCTTGCTACATAGGCGGCTACATTGCCGTAAGGATAGGCGCTCGTGCGGACATGAAATGACCGATCTGACTGATTTCGTGAAGCTCCTGACCGCTTTGGTCTCGCTCCTCACGGCGCTTATCGGGCTTACCGAGGCACTCAAGCAGCGTACGAAGCAGAAAAAGAGGGGTCGACGCCACTAAGGCATTGACCCCTTAATCGAAGTAACGGCGCTGCCCAGCTATCACCCTTGGGCTGCCGTCGACCTTATTCTACCCACGGCTGCCAGGTTTACCAAATGGATTTTCGGTAAAGGAAGCACGGCGCTCGCCCGACTCGTCCACTATTCCAGCCACCACTCCACGTCCACGGAGCACTCGACCTCGATGGGTTCCGGATCCAGCACCGTTTCCCCAAGGCCTCCGGATGTCCCATCGGGAGCGCCCATGGCAGCGCAGTACACCCCACCATAATCCCCCGGCCGGCTGTTATACGAGATATGCTTGATGCCGCCCAGCTTAGTCCCCGCCGCCGTAGCAAGCGCCTGTGCATTACCGCGAGCGCGCTCGACAGCGCGGGCAATCAGGACGTCCTCCGCCGCGCGCTCATCCGCAAGTTCAAATCGAATGTTCATGTCGGCATGCGATCCGCAGGTGTTGAGCGCCGTCCACACAGCCGCACAGTCAATAGAATCGACAGGTGCAGCAACCGTGCCGTACGCATAGTAGTCGTAGCCCACGATGATTGCCCTTTTGCGCGTCGTCTGCGCATAGCAGGTGTACCGGCGACACGTTAACTCGTCATCCAGACCAAAGGGCGCCAGCGCAGCGGCGACCTTGGCACGATCGGCGTTGTAATCGTCCAGGCACGCCTCCTTGGTATCAAAGCGGCCGCCAAAGCCAATGCTAAAGATCACGCGGTCGGGCATGACCTTATCCTCGATCCGGGCACCAACGCTCACATAGCCGGTCTTATCCGTTGCCATGACATCCGTCCTTTCCACGAATGGCTACGTTGCAGTAAACATAGCCGCCCGTGCGGACACAAAGTTGCGCGGCGGCGCCGCTGCGGGTCCTGGGACGCATGTTCCATTTGAGGCCTCTACCGGAAAGCGAATCCCATTCTGAGCGTCGATTCCGGGATGCAGTTTCCGGTAGAGGCACCGCTGGGAAAGCGCACCCCGGTTTAGAGCCATAATCTGGGACACAGCTTCCGCCAGAGGTCCCAATCGGAAACGGCATCCCACTCTGGAGCCGAATTCTGGGACGCAGTTTCCGGTTGAGATCCGATCAACCGCTCATATCACACGTCCTCAAACGCGCAATCCAGAGCTGCAAAATAGCAGATAAACAACCATTTTTCTAAAAAGTTCACGTCCCGAAACTTACCAAGGTTTCATAACTCGCTACCGTTCACGGGTGCCGATTACCGCCCACCGATTCGGATGTAAAAATGTCGCCGAAAACAGGCCATCTACCTGCATGGTTAGATTTTGGTCAGCTTTTGGTCAGCTGAGCGGCAAGTTCCAGCTGATACGTTTTTGCCACCCCAAAAAGGAGGCGGTAGCCCATGGCGCATTGCAATGACCAACTCATCGACCAGCTGTTGAACCAAGCCGAACAAGAGGGGCGCTGCCTGATTCCCCCGAGCACGGCGATCAGAAAAGCGCTCCTTCGGCGCATCGGCGACATGGTCGTCTCCCCCATGCCGGGCATGTTCGCGCGCAAGTCACGCTGGAAAGAGCTCAATCGGGCACAACGTCATTGTGAGATTATTCGCTCCCTTGCGATCATCCACCCCGATTGGACGTTCTGCTCGTTTTCGGCCGCCTGCCTGCTGGGGCTCGAGGTCTCGTGGCGACACCTGAATGTCGTGCATGCCTGCAGCGCCACCAAGCCGTCGGCTCGCCCGGGCGTGCATATTCAGCGGCACCAGATTGAGCCGGCCGGAGCAATACGTAGAGCCGGCATATCGGTAACGCCGCCCATCCAAACGGTCACAGATTGTCTGCTGCAAACTGGTTTTGCCGACGGCATGCCCATTGCCGATTCGGCGATCTTAAAGCTCGGCCTTGCGCGGGAACAGCTGATGGAGGCCGTTGGGCAACGAACGACTGCCCGCAATGGTCGCGCGGTGCGCACTGCGCTCACCACGCTCCAATATGCTGACGCGCGTGCCGAGAGCGGCGGGGAATCGGTCGCTCGCGCCGTCATGATTGAGACCGGTTTGCGCCCGATCAGCTCCAGTACGAGTTAACGGATCCCTTCGATTCAACCGAGAGCATGCGAACGGACTTTGCCTGGGAGCGCCAGGCGCGGGAACTCACGCTGGGCGAGCTCGACGGGCTCATCAAATATACCGACCAGACCATGCTGGCCGGACGCACCACCGCCGAGGCGCTCGTCGCCGAACGACAGCGCGAGGCGCACCTATCGCTCTACGGTCACCCTCTGCTGCGCTTTACCATGAACGAGGCCCGCTCGGCAGGAATCCTCGCCAAAAAGCTGCAGACGGCAGGCATCCGACAGACCGCGCTGCCGACATGGCTCAACGACGTGGAGCTGTAGGAGCCGCTAGGCCGCGCATCGCCGGATCGCATCCCCCCCTATCTGGGCCGCGTTTTCCCAACGGCCACGCCAACGGAAAGCGCGTCCCAGTCTGGACGCTCAAAACGGGATGCACTTTCCGGATGGCGGGCCAGCGGAAAGCGTGTCCCGGAATCCCGTCTCAGAGTAGGACAGGCTTTCCGGTTGAGCCCTTCAACGGAAACCGCATCCCGGAATAAGCACTCAAACTGGGACGCAGTTTCCGCTGAGATTCCATCCGAAAACCGTGTCCCACTCCGAGCATCAATTCTGGGATGAACTTTCCGCCAGAGGGTTCAGCCGGAAACGGCATCCCACTCTGAAGCGAAATTCTGGGACGCAGTTTCCGGTTGAGGCTGTTCCGGAAAGTGTGTCCCATTCCAGGCGCGGATTCCGGGATGTACTTTCCGTTTGAAGCTCCAACCGGAAAGCGTGTCCCACTCTGGGGCTCGCTTCTGGGACGCGGCTTCCGCTTGAGGCCTCCGCCGGAAAGCGTGCCCCGTTCTGAGGCCTGATTCCGGGATGCAATTTCCGCTTGAGAGCTGTTCCGGAAAGCGCGTCCCATTCTGGAGCCGAAATCTGGGACGTAGTTTCCGCTCCAAACAAAAGGCCCCGGCTCGCGATGGAGCCGGGGCCAAAGGCGCAGCGTATGTAGTTGATGCTGAGCGCGAACAGCCCGTCAGCAATGGCCGTGCGCGTCCTACCCTACCCGCGGTGACGGGCGCGGCTGTACGGCGTATCCACCATGGGCAGATCTGGACGCAGCTTGCCGTCAAACGCGCGGTAGGCGTTCTGTACGGCGGGCGCCGTGGGGATCGTTGCGATCTCGCCGATGCCCTTGCCGCCGTATGCCACGGGCAGCAGCTCGTCCTTCTCCACGTAGATGGCGTGGATATCCGGAATCTCGGGCGCACGGAACAGCCCGAGCGTGCCGTATCTGGCCTGGGGCACGCAGTCCTTGAGCGGCCAGTCCTCGGTAAGCGCATAGCCCATACCCATGAGCACGCCGCCTTCGATCTGGCCCTGGATCGAGATGGGGTTGACCACCTTGCCGGAATCGTGCGCGGCATAGACCTCGCTCACGCGACCGTCGTCATCCAAGATAACCACATGCGTGGCAAAGCCGTAGCAGATGTGGCTCTTGGGATTGGGCACGTCGGCGCCCAGCTTGTCGGTCGGCTCCAGGTACACATAGCTAAACTCGCAACCCTCGAGCGCCTTGATGGCAGCCGCGGGGTCCTGAGGATGCATACCCTGGCCGGCGACGAACTCTTGCGAGCGCAGCTGATAGGCGCGGCCGTCGTCGTACTCGATCTTGACGCCGTCGCCATGGGCGGCAACCGGGGCGGCGGGGGCGGGCTTGCCGGCCTCGATGCCAAACATGGCATCGCGCAGCAGGAAGGCGGCACCGCGCACGGCCTCGCCGGTCACGACCGTCTGACGTGAGCCAGACGTGGTACCGGAGTCGGGCGCGTTCTCGGTGGAGCACTCGCCGTTGGCAATGCAGCGAAGCGGCAGACCGCAGGCCTCGGCAACATCCTGCAAAAAGACGGTGTTGCAGCCCTGGCCGATGTCGGACGTGGCGGCGTAGACCACGGCACGGCCATCCTCGATGCGGATCTTGCAGCGGCCGGCATCGGGCAGGCCAACACCCACGCCGGCGTTCTTCATGGCACAGGCAATACCGGCATGGCCGGGATGCGCATAGTAGGCATCCTTGACCTCGAGCAGCGTCTCCTTCAGCGCCGTGGAGCAGTCGGCAATCTGGCCGTTGGGCAAAACCTCGCCCGGCTCAATCGCGTTCTTGTAGCGGATCTCCCACGGATCCAGGCCGACCTTCTCGGCCAGCAGGTCGATGAGACTCTCGAGCGCAAACTCAGACTGGCAAACGCCAAAGCCGCGGAATGCACCGGCGGGCGGATTGTTGGTGTAGTAGCCAAAGCCGCGAATGTCGGTGTTCTGGTACTTGTAGGGACCGACGGCATGCGTACAGGCGCGCTCCAGCACCGGGCCGCACAGCGACGCGTAGGCGCCGGTGTCAAAGTTGATCTCGCAGTCCAGACCGGTAAAGTTGCCCTCGGCGTCGCAGCCCAGCGTAAAGGTGCCGTCCATGGCATGGCGCTTGGGATGGAACGCGAGCGACTCGGCGCGCGTGAGCTTGCACTTCACAGGGCGTTGGAGCTTATAGGCAGCAAGCGCGGCCAGGTGCTGGACGGACACGTCCTCCTTGCCGCCAAAGCCGCCGCCCACGAGCATGGTCTCGACGACCACGCGCTCGGGCTCGTTGTCCCAGCCAAACATGTGGGCGCACTCTTTGCGCGTGTCGTAAGCGCCCTGGTCGGTCGACTGCACCTTGACGCCGTTCTTGTACGGGAAGGCCACGGCGCACTCGGGCTCCAAGAAGGCATGCTCGGTAAAGGGCGTGGTAAAGCGCTGCGTCACGGTAAACGCGCTTTCGGCCAGCGCCTTGGCGGCGTCACCGCGCGTCACGTGACGGCTCTGGCACACGTTGTCCTTGAGCTCCACGGTATTGCCAAAGGCAAAGAAGCTGTCGTGCAGACGCGGGGCGTCGGCAGCCCTAGCCTCAACAATATTGCGCACGGGCTCCAGCGGCTCGTAATCGATCTTTACGAGCTTCTTGGCCTTCTCGAGCGTCGCCTCGTCCTCGGCAACCACCAGCACGATGGCGTCGCCCACGCAGCGGGTGATATCGCCCTGGGCGATCATGACGTCCCAGTCCTGGATAAGGTGACCGACCTGGTTGACCGGCACGTCCTCGGCGCGCAGGATGCCCACCACACCGGGCAGGGCCTCGGCCTTGGAGGTGTCGATGGAGAGCACGCGGGCGCGCGGATACTTGGAGCGCACCGCGCTGGCATAGGTCAGGCCCGGCTGATCATGCTCGTCGATGTCGTCGGGATACTTGCCCTCGCCGAGTACCTTCTTGCGCACGTCGATACGGAAGGCACGCTTGCCCACGCCGTAATCGTCGCCGCGCTCCAGGTCCTCGTCGATCTGCTTTTCGCCGCGGAGTACCGCAGCTGCCAGCGAAATGCCCTCGATGATCTTCTTGTAGCCGGTGCAGCGACAGACGTTGCCGCGGATGGCGTACTTGATCTGCTCCTCGGTGGGCTCGGGATCCTCGGCGATGAGCGCCGCACCCGCCATGACCATGCCGGGGATGCAAAAACCGCACTGCACGGCGCCCACGGCGCCAAAGGCGTACACAAAGGCCTCGCGCACGTCCTCGGGCAGACCCTCGACGGTCACGATGTTGCGGCCGGCGGCAAGGGCGGTGGTCAGCACGCATGCCTTCACGGCCGCACCGTCCACATGGATGGTGCAGGTGCCGCAGGCGCCCTCGGAGCAGCCGTCCTTGGCGGAGTGGATGTTCAGGTCGTCGCGCAGGTAGCGCAGCAACGGTTTGTTTTCCGTCGTCGTGCGCTCCACGCCGTTAACGGTAAAAGTGAATTCCTGTGCCATGGTGATTCCCTTCTACACGCCAGCGGCGATGCCGGTGCGGTCGTGAATGGCGCCATGCGGGCACACGACGGCACACATGCCGCACGACAGGCAGTCGGCGCCGTCGATGTGGGCGCAGTTGTCCTCGATGCGGATAGCGCCGGCA
The DNA here is from genome assembly GCA_900541045.1 of uncultured Collinsella sp. Taxonomy (GTDB): domain Bacteria; phylum Actinomycetota; class Coriobacteriia; order Coriobacteriales; family Coriobacteriaceae; genus Collinsella. The sequence continues at coordinate 51,959 of UQID01000013.1, read as the reverse complement.
GGGCACTTTTTGGCGCACATACCGCAACCGATGCAGCTCGTGTCGCAGATCTTGCGGGCGATGGCGCCCTTATCGGTGTTGTTGCAGCGCACCAGGATATTCTGGTAGCCAGGAACGAAGGCGATCACGCGCTGCGGGCACGCCATGCCGCACAGGCCACAACCCGTGCACTTTGAGCGATCCACGCGGGCGATGCCATCGACCAGCGCAATGGCGCCGTGGGGGCAGGCCGTGACGCAGGCGCCACAGCCAATGCAGCCTTCGCTGCAGCGGGCGTCGCCGCCTGCGGAGGCGCAACCGCTTCCGCAGGCAACGTAGGCAACGTTATGTTGAATGGATTTGGCCATAAGAGATTCGCCTATTTCTTAAGAAGGTACGAATAGTTGTCGCGCACAGCCCTGATGGTCAGGCGGACGGCCTCGGGAAGACCGGTGTTGACGGCATCGACCGAGACGGTGCGGACCGTGCCGGCGACACGGACCTTAAAGTGGTCCTCGTCCACAGCCAGGAAGCCCTCGTTCTCGGAGTTCTCCATGTCCTGCTCGCTCCAGAACAGGGTGAGCTTGTCCTTGTAGGGACGACCCTCCTGGTAGGGACAGAACACGGCGCAGTTGCCGCACTCGTTGCACATGCCATCGACGTGGACGACCTGATGCTTGGCCAGGCCCGGCACTTTAATTGCCACGTTGGCACGGTTGGGGCACACATCGCAGCAGACCTCGCACACCGAGCCGCAGCCCAGGCAGCGAGTCTTGGTGCAGTTGCGCTTGTCGCGGCACAGCGACCCCTTGCGCTCGTAGCAGGTGTCCTCGCGGCCGGCCTGCTCGTTGCAGTCGGCGTACTTGTTAAAGTCCACACCGGCGATGGCACGGGCGACCTCGGCGGCGTCGGCGATAGCCTCGACCACGGTGGCAGGACCGCGACGGCAGTCGCCCGCAGCCCAGACGCCCTCAACGCCGGTGGAGGTGGCGGCAAGACGGCCGCGACGGTCGTGCTCGACGCCCGCGGCATCGTACAGGCTGGCATCGATGCCCTCGCCCACGGCGCAGATCACCGTGGTGGCGGAAAGCTCGACGGTCTCGCCCGTGGCGACGGGGCTGCGGCGGCCGCTTGCATCCGGCTCGCCGAGCTCCATAACGTCGCAGGTCAGCACGGAGCCGTTGAGCGCTTTGGGCGCCAGCAGCTCGCAGAACTCAACGCCGTCGGCAAGAGCAAGATCGAGCTCTTCCTCGTCGGCGGGCATCTGCTTCTTGGTGCGGCGATACACCAGGCGCACGTTCTTCACGCCGGCCAGGCGCTTGGCCACGCGGGCCGCGTCCATGGCGGTGTTGCCGGCGCCAATGACCACGACGTCCTCGCCCAGCTCGAGCTTCTCGCCCTTCTTGGCGGCCTCGAGGAACTCAAGCACGTCGAGCTCGGCGCCCTCGCGCAAACCTGCAGAGCCGGGCATCCAGGCACCGGTAGCCACGACCACGTCAGTAAAGCCCTGGGCCTTGAGCTCGTCGATGGACTCCACGCGGGCGTTGAGCTGCACCTTGGCGCCAAAGGCCAGGCAGAGCTCGGCATCGTGGGAGATATCGTCGCTGGCGATACGGAACTCGGGGATCACGTGACGGACCACGCCGCCGAGCGAGTCGCGGGCCTCGAAGATGGTGACGGGCACGCCGGCGCGCGTCAGGAAGAATGCCGTCGCCAGGCCGGCCGGGCCGCCGCCGATAACGGCAACGTTGCGCTCGCCGTCATTGGCGATGGCCTGGGCGCGCAGCTTGGGCAGCACGGCGGTCATGGCCTCGCGGGCGGCCTTGAGCTTGCTGGCGCGAATCTGGGCGCCCTCGGGCTCGTAAAATGCACGCTCGCAGGCACGGCCGCAGGGATGCGGGCAGATGGTGCCGGTAATGAACGGCAGGGCGTTGCGCTCGATGATAATGTTGAGCGCGTCCTCGTAGCGGCCCTCGTCAACAGCCGCCAGGTAGGCAGGAATGTCCTGCTGGATGGGGCAGCTCGTGCGGCACGGCGTGGTAAAGCAGTCGGAAAGCGGACTCTTGCCGGCAACCTTGCGGTCGGGCAGCGGACGCAGCGGCTTCTTGTAGAGCGGGTTGGTGAGCGAGTCGGCCTGGATCGCAGTCACGGCCTCGAGAGAGACGCCCGCGAACGGCTTGCCATCCAGGTCGGTAAACTCGCCGGCCATCTGGCTAAAGCGCTCGTAGCCACCGGGCTTGAGCACGTCGGTCGCCAGGGTAACGGGCCAAATGCCGGCGTCATACAAGGCGCGAATGTTGTAGACTGTGGCGCCGCCGGAGTAGCTGATGCGCAGCTTGCCATCGAACTGCTCGGTAATGCGACGGGCGGCCTCGATGGTCAGCGAGAACAGCGAACGGCCGGACATGTACATCTCGGTGGAAGGCAGCTCGTTCCTCGTCACGTCGACGGGGAAGGTGTTGGTCAGCTTGACGCCAAACTCCAGGCCGCGCTCGGCGCACAGGGCAATCAGGCGCTCGAACATGGGCACGGCATCGGCCCACTGCAGGTCCTCGCGGAAGTGCGTATCGTCGAAGACGATGTAGTCAAAGCCCAGCTCGTTGAGGCGCTGACGTGCAAACTCATAGCCCAGCAGCGTGGGGTTGCACTTGATGTAGGTATTGAGGCCCTTCTCGGTGATCAGATAGGTCGCGATGCGCTCGATCTCGGCCGGCGGGCAGCCGTGCAGGGTGGACTCCGTGATGGAGTTGGACACGCGCGCCGGGATGGATTCGACAAATGCGGCGTCGACATGCTCAAACTTGTCCAGGTTAGCGAGCGCCCACGTACGGCACTCGTTCCAAACCTCGGAGCCGCTGGCGTCTTTCATGCCCTCGATGTAGGCGTCGACCTTGGGGCTCTTGATGCCTTCCAGGTCATAACCCACGGACATGTTGAAGACAAAGCCGTCCGGGCTGCCCAGACCGTACTCGCGGGCAATCAGGTGGCAGGCGAACCATGCCTTCACGTACTCGGCAAAGGCCTGCGGAACCTCGAGCTCGGTCGACCACTCGCAGTTGTAGCACTCGTCCTGCGCCACAATGCAGGGTTTGTTCACACACTTGGAGAGCTCCTCGCCATCCATAACCTGAACGGTCTTGAGCTCAAAGAAGCGGGAGCCGGCCACGTAGGATGCCACGATGTTCTGGGCCAGCTGCGTATTGGGACCGGCGGCCGGGCCAAACGGAGTCTCGATGCGCTCGTCAAAAATGGGAAGCGCGCCCTCCTGGTTGGTCGCGACCATCTTGCGCACGCCAAAGACGGCGCCCTGGGTCTTGTGCTCCTCGATGATCCAGTTCATCAGCTGCGAAAACGGGATCGGCCTCATGATGTCGCTCATAGTGAGCTCCTCTCTGTAACGCCCGGCGAGACCGCGCGGCGGGCGCAAATACGGTGTAGCGCTAGCACAGCGCCGGCGACCCCGCGGAGGTCGCCTATACGCGCGCCGGATGCGGCGAAACATCCGACGCGCGTGAATCTACTTGTGAATTAGTAGGTGCGATCGTTGAGCGTGCTCCAGAGCTTCTTGGACTCAGCCATGGTCCACGCGTTGATCTTGTCCTCATCAATGCCAACGAACTCGCGATCCTTGTACAGGACGCGGCCGTTGATGATGGTGGTGCGGCAGTTTTTACCCATCATGCCAAAGAGCATGTGGCCGTCGATGTTCTCCTCGCTCAGCGGCGTAAAGGGCTTGTAGTCCATGACGATGACGTCGGCGGCAGCGCCGGCCTCGAGCACGCCGAGCTTGCGATCGAAGTACTTGCTCGCCATCTTGGCGTTGTTCTCGAACAGCATGGTCATGGCCTCGCACCAGCCCACGTTGGGCATGGCGGCGTTGTGGCGCTGAATGATCAGGAAGACCTTAAGGCTCTCGAGCATATCGTGGGTGTAGGCATCGGTGCCCATGCACACGGGAATACCGCGGCGGAAGAACTCGAGCACGGGGGCGCAGCCCACGGCGTTGCCCATATTGGATTCGGGGTTGTTGACGAGCCAGGTGCCGGACTCCTTGACGATATCCATCTCGGCAGGCGTCACGTGGATGCAGTGGCCCAGCATGGTGTCGGGACCCAGCAGGTTGTGCTGCAGCAGGCGCTCGACGGGGCTGATGCCGCCGCGGTTGAGGCGGGAATCCCACACGTCGTTCATGCCCTCGCACACATGGATGTGGAAGCCGGTCAGGCCGTTGTTGGCCTCGGCCATCTTATCCATGGTCTCGTCCGAAAGCGTAAAGGTGGCATGTCCGCCAAACATGGCGGCGATCATATGGTTGTCGTTATCGCGACGCTCCTTGGCGGCCCACTGGGCAAATTCGGCGTTCTCGGCAATGGCCTGGTTGCATTTTTCCTGGCCGCGGCGATCGGAGACCTCGTAGCACAGGCACGAACGCATGCCCAGCTCCTGAGCTGCATCCTTAATGGTAAAGAGGCTTCCCGGGATCTCGCAGAAGCTCGCGTGGTGGTCGAAGATCGTGGTGACACCATCGCGAATGGAGTCCAGAATCGTGGCATAGGCGCTTGCCTTGGTGCCGTCGAGCGTCAGATTGTCGTCGATCTTCCACCACTGCTGCTCAAGATTCTCCAGGAAGTTGGTGGGGTTGCAGCCCTTAATGGCAAGGCCGCGGGCCAGACCCGAGTAGATGTGGGTGTGGCAGTTGATGAGTCCGGGCATGATGAGGTTGCCCTGGGCATCGACGTACTCGGCATCCGGGTACTTGGCCTTGAGCTCGCACTCGGGACCTACTTCGACGATCGTATCTCCGTCAATGGCGACCGCACCGTTTGGAATGAACGGGGCCTGAGCATTGCGGGTAAAGACGGAACCGTTAGCGACCAGAAGCATAAATGCTCCCTTCAACATCAGGGGCGGGGTTTGACACCTCTGACATGGCGGAGTGCGAAGCGCCGGCCTACACCGGAAACGGGCCCTCTCCCGTCAACGCTTCACCAAAGGGACAAACCCTTTGAAGTGCGGCTTGGCGCCGCATGACGTCGGCGGACGAGGCGATGCGCCCGCCGACGAATAGCACCGAATTGGTTACTTCTTGCTCTCGGGCAAGACCAGATCCACGGCAGCGTCCTTGGCAGCATCGATGTGCTGAGCCACGACCGGCGTCTGCGGAAGAATCAGGTTAAGGACAATGGCCATGATGGCGGTGGGGGTTACGGCATTGGAGCCGATGACGGTGGGCACCCAGGTGGGCATACCCTCGCCGGCAAGGCAACCGCTGGCCATCCAGATACCCAGGCCAAAGACGACGGAGGTACCGACGATGGTGGTAGTGCGCTGCGTGAGGCCCTCGCGGGTGAACATGCGCACGCCGTTCATGGTGATGGTGCCAAAGACGCCGACGGTCGCGCCGCCGATGACGGGCTGCGGGATAGCGGAAAGGACGGCAGAGAGCTGCGGGAACAGGCCGGCGATGGCAAAGACGGCCGCGATGATCACAAAGACCCACTTGTTGACGACCTTGTTGGAGCAGATGATGCCCACGTTCTGGCCAAGGGCGCTGGTGGGAAGACCGCCCAGCAGGCCGCCGACCATAGAGGTGAGGCCCTGGGACACGATAGCGCCGGAGAGCTCGCGCTCGGTGGGCATACGGTCGATGGAGCCCAGGCAGGCGGCAGAGACGTCGCCGATAACCTGGATGGCAACCATGGGGAACACGACGGCGAGGGTAATGCAGACCTCGGGATCAAACTCGAGCGCATAGGGCATGAGCTTGGGAAGGGCGAAGACCTGGGCGGTGGCGACGCTGGAGAAGTCGATCATGCCAAAGGGAATGGAGACGATCATACCAACGATCATGCCAAAGAACACGGATCCCAGCTTGAGCGTGCCCTTGCCAAAGTTGGCGAGCGCAAAGACCACGGCGAAGGTGATAAGAGCGACGCACCACGCCTGCGGGGTGCCCCACAGCGGCGTACCCATACCGCCGGCCATGTACTTGACGGCCGTGGGATAGAGAGAGACGCCAATGGAGAAGATGACCGTACCGGTCACGACGGGCGGGAACAGCCACTTGATCTTGCTGTAGGCCAGACCAAAGAGGACCGCGACGGCACCGCCGACAATCTCGCCGCCCAGCAGCGCGCCAAAGCTAAAACCCGAGGCACCCATGGCCTGCAGGGCCGGCAGGAACGCGAACGAAACGCCCATGACGATGGGCAGGCCGCCGCCGATACGACGGAAGGGAGCGAAGGCCTGAAGGGCCGTATCGATCGCCGAAAGAATGAGCGCGACCTGGATGATGTCGGTGCTCTGCTGGCTATTAAAGCCGTAGACGCCGGCCATGATGACCGCCGGGGTAATGATGCCGGCAAACGATGCCAGTACGTGCTGAAGGGCACACGGGATCATTTCCTTAACGGGAGGCATGCCTTCGCGAGTGAACAGGGCTTCAGTGCCGTTCGTAACCGTCTCCTGGGTCATTTGACCACCAATCCTCGAAGTAGTTGTTTTCGCATCTAACGCTCTATTGTGACGCAGTGCGGGGTTGAGGTTGTGCCTTCATTGCATATCGTATTAAAGATGATTCTCATTCTCAATAATAATTTTTTGTTATCAGACTATTCTTCAGCTGAAATAACGCATTTCCGCAGGTCAGGAAAGTGTCTGGTCAAAATACCATCTAACTTTTCTTTTGGTCAACCGTTTACCGCTAAATTCCTACCGTTCGTCTGCATTACGCAATGTACCTGCGGATATACGAGATGATGGGCAGCGTGTTACCATGAGAAAAAATTGTTATGAACATTTCCGATTTCACCCAAAGGAGTTGCCCGTGAACGAGACCGTACGTCGCTTTTTGCCGATGGTCGATTTTCTGGAGCAGATACTCGGCAAAAACAGCGAAATCGTGCTGCACGATTTCTCGGATCCCGACCACGCCATCGTTGATATTCGCAACGGCATCGTGAGCGGCCGCAAGGTCGGCGGTCCCGCCACCGATCTGGCACTCAAGATCATGCACGACGCCAAGTATCGCGACCTGCCGTTTATTACGGGCTACGAGGGGCGCGGTGCCGGCGGCAAGACGTTGGAGTCAGCGACGTACTTTATCCGCGAGAATGACGAGATCGTCGGTATGCTCTGCGTCAACACCGACCTCTCGACCGTGCGCTCCATCAACGCCATGGCGCAGCAGCTCATGGCGTGCTTCGACGCGGCGCCGACGCGCACGGAGCCCGCCCCTATCGAGGTCGAAAGCCTTTCGGAGTCCACACAGGAGCTCATCGACCGCAGCATTGCCGAGTTGCTGAGCACGCGCGGGCTGGATGTGGCGTCGCTTGGTCAGAGCGACCGCGTGGACGTCATTCGCCACCTCAACGGCAACGGGGTGTTCATGCTCAAGGGCGCCGTGGCCTGCGCCGCCACCGCGCTGGGTATCTCGGAGCCCAGCGTCTACCGCTACCTGCAAAAAGTTCGCAAGGAGGGCTAACGGGTAACATGAAGCGCGGCTCCACAAGCGATCCGTCACTTGACAAAAGACCCTGCAGCTCGCACGCGCTGCAGGGTCTTTTTGCATGTCATGTTTAGTTGTGGCCAACGCCTTAGAGAGCGGCAACGACCTCGATCTCGACCAGACCGCCAGCCGGAAGGGCGGCAACCTGGAAGGCGCTGCGCGCGGGGAACGGGGCCTCGAACTTGGAGGCGTAGATCTCGTTCACGGCGGCGAAGTCGGCGATGTCGGCCAGGTAGACCGTGGTCTTGACGACATCGACAAAGGTAGCGCCGGCAGCGGTCAGCAGGGCCTCGACGTTGGCGAGGGACTGCTTAGCCTGGGCCTCGACGCCCTCGGGCATCTTGCCGGTTGCGGGGTCGATGCCCAGCTGGCCGGACAGGAACACCATGTTGCCGGTCTGGATACCAGGGGAATACGGGCCGATGGCTGCGGGTGCGTTATCGGAAGACACGAGGGTCTTGCTCATGTTTATCTCCTTACGATCAGTTGAGAAAGCGTGAGCGCGGCGTTCACACCGGGAGGCACAGTTCGGTCTGAACACCGCGCTTGATTGGGATGGTACTCAAGGTTTCTGTTTGATGCAAGAATATTATCAGCTTGCGAGAATATTTTATCGCCCAACGGTCTCCCCGAACCGCTGAACGGTTCTCATGTGGAGCAGCCAGTCCAAGCTGCTGAAGACTTTATCCCGCTTGGAGCACGGGCATCGCCTGCCGCAACGGCGCCACTATACTTTTGATTATCTGAGCATTTTGAAAGGCAGGATATGACCGCAACCGCCAGTCGAACCACCAACCGCAGACCCGAGCTTTTGGCGCCCGCCGGAGGGCCCGAGCCCTTTGCCGCCGCACTCGCCGCCGGGGCAGACGCCATCTACTGCGGCATGGGCAGCTTCAACGCCCGCCGCAAGGCCACCAACTTTACCGACGAGGCCTTTGAGCAAGCCTGCCGCGCCGCGCATCTAGCCGGGTCGCGCGTCTACGTCACGGTAAACATCGTCATCAAACAGTCCGAGATGGGCGATGCGCTGCAACTCATCCATCGCTGCTCCACGCTGGGCGCCGACGCCTTCATTATCCAGGACTGGGGCCTGTTCTTTGAGGTCAAGCGCACCATGCCCGACATCGAGACACATATCTCGACCCAGGCGAACATCCACGACGACCGCGGAACCCTTTGGTGCCGTGAGCAGGGCGCCGACCGCGTGACTCTCTCGCGCGAGCTCTCCATCGACGAGATCGCCGCCATTCACAACGCCGCGCCCGATGTGGACCTCGAGGTCTTTAGCCACGGTGCCATCTGCTTTTGCTACTCGGGCCTGTGCCTGCTTTCGAGCTTTGCCATGGCGGGCCGCTCGGCCAACCGCGGCATGTGCGCCCAGCCCTGCCGCCTGCCCTACGAGCTGATCGACGAGAACGGCCGCTCGCTCTCCCCTGCCGGTCGCGAGCGCGCGCTGTGCCCGCGCGACACCAACACGTCGCAGCTTGTTCGCCGTCTGTATGACGCCGGCGCCGCATCGCTCAAGCTCGAGGGCCGCATGAAGGCCCCCGATTACGTGTATTCCATCGTCGATGTGTATCGTCACCAGATTGATGACATGCTGGCCGGGGTCGCCGTAGATAAGGACGAGGTAGCCGCCCGCCAGCGCCAGCTCAAGCGCTGCTTCAACCGCGACTTTACGCACGCCTATCAGGACGGCACCTCGGGCGACGAGATGATGAGCTATGAGCGTTCCAACAACCGCGGCCAGATCGTAGGCACGGTACTGGGCAGCCGTCTGGCCAACCGCGATGTGCGCGGCCTCAAGCCCGACGACCGCCGTCGGCGCGCCGCCATCGCCCGCATTGAGTTGTTTGAGCCCGTGGGCAAGGGCGACCTGCTGGAGCTTCGCCACGATAACGAGTTTGACCAGTTCCTGACCACCATTGCCGCCGATGATGCCGCCGCCGGTGACATCATTGAGTGCCGCGTGCCCCGCAGCATGCCCGAGGGCTGCCGCGTCCGCGTGATTCGCAGTCAGCGCGCCATCGACGCCGCTGGCGCCGCGCTCAAGCGCGATGTGCTGCGCCGCCGAGCTGTTGACGTGTCCGTCGTGGCGCGCCTGGGCGAGCCGTTTACTGTCACACTCACCTGCTGTGACAACCCCGCGCTCACCGCCACCGCCACGGGCTTCACCGTCGAGGCCGCCAAGACCCGCGCCGTCGAGGCATCCGATCTGGTTGAGCACGTCGGGCGCATGGGCTCCTCTCCCTTTGAGGCCGCAAGCTTTGACGTTTCGCTCGACGCCGGCTGCGGTATGGGCTTTTCCGCCGTGCACAAGGTGCGCGCCGCCGCTTGTAAGGCGCTGGAAGAGGCCATTCTGGCACCGTACGAGGAGCGCGAGAAAACGCTCGAGTTGCCGGTGCTCGACAAATGTACGCGACCCATGCCCGAGCACTACCGCGACGAGCCGCAGATCTGCGCCACCGTCAACACGCTCGAAGCCGCCGAGGCAGCTCGTGCCGAGGGCGCCACGCGCATCTATATGACCACCGATGCGCTCGAGGCCGCCGGTGTCTCCCCCGCCGATGCATTTGAGCAGGGCATCGTACCCGTACTCGACGAGGTCTGCCGCGCCGTTGACCACGTACGCGTCGATCCCTGGATCAATGCCGGAGCCACCGTCGCCGTCGGCAATATCTCCGAGCTCGCCGTAGCCGCGCATGCCGGCGCCACGGCCGAGATTCGCTCTTGCCTGCCGGTGCACAACACGCCCTGCATGGAGGCGCTTGCCGGGCGCGGAGCCGGTGCGTTTTGGCTCTCGCCCGAGATCACACTCGACGAGATTGTCTCGCTCGGAGCCGCCGCGCCCGCGGCTCTGGGCATCACCGTCTTTGGCCGCCCGCGCGTCATGACAAGCGAGCATTGCATTCTGCAGGTTGCCAACGGCTGCATCCACGATTGTGCCAACTGCCGCCTGCGTGCCCGCAAGCTCTCGCTCAAGAATATCGACGGAAAGGTCATGCCCGTCCGCACCGACATCCACGGCCGCTCTCGCTTGTACGACGCCTACGCCATCGACCTCACACCGCAGGTTCCTCAGCTGCTCAATGCCGGCGTGCGTCGTCTCATGGTTGACGGAACCCTGCTCGAGGCCGATGAGATTGGCCGTGCCGTCGCTCGCGTCCGTCGCGCCGTCGAGGCGGCTCAAGCCGGCCGCAAGCCCGCCGCCCGCCTACGCGGGGCGACCTCGGGCTGCATGTTTGTGGGAATCAGCTAACCGAAAGGCTTACACGTGAACGAAGAACCTCAAGTCCTCTACTGCGACGCTTGGCTCATGGCCATCGACAAGCCCGCCGGCATGATCGTCCACGGTGACGGCACCGGCGAGCGCACGCTTACCGACTACGCCAGCGACCTGCTGCTGGCCATGGGCGACGGCTTTGCTGCGACTGACATGCAACCGCTCAACCGCTTGGACCGCAACACCACCGGCGTGGTGCTGTTTTCGCTCGACAAACAGACGCAGCCCGCCTTTGACCAGATGGTCATCGACCACGCATTCGAAAAGCACTATCTGGCGCTCGCCGAGGGTAAGATCGACTGGAACGAGAAGCTCATCAACAAGCCCATCGCCCGCGACCGCCACGATAGCCGCAAGATGCGCGTCGGCGCCAGCGGCAAGCCGTCTCAGACGCGCGTCAAGGTGCTCAAGCGCCTTAAGAGCCGCCGAGGCCTGCCCACGCGTTCGTATATCGATGTCGAGCTGCTCACCGGCCGCAAACACCAGATCCGTGTGCACCTGGCCAGCGAGCATCACCCCCTGGTTGGCGACGACCTGTACGGAACGCCGCGCCCCTGCGGCCTGATGCTCCACGCCCACAGCGTGTCCTTCACGCATCCCGTTACCGGCGAGCACATCCACATCGAAGCCCCCTGCCCCTGGGAGCCCTAAACCACCACAATGGGGACAGGCACCTTTGTGGTGGTTTAGCCGCAATGGCTCAACCGCGGTCCCAAAACGTCTCGATCTGTAACAGTTAGAGTCCATTTTCCGGTCTATCTGTTACAGATCGAGACATTCGAATCCTCCTCAAGGGAAAAACCTCAATCTGTAACAGTAACTCGGCAAAATCCGTCCCAGCTGTTACAGATTGAGACAAAGGGACGGCGCGGTTCGGAAGTATCTCAATCTGTAACACCTAGCCCACTTTTAACGGTCCAGTTGTTACAGACTTAGACAAATCTGCAGACAACGAAAGCGGCAACGCCCGTGATGGACGTTGCCGCTTTTCTATTGAGAAAACTGCTCGGTTTTCGTTACTAACCAACACAATGGGGACAGGCACCTTCGTGGTGGTTTTGGTCTTAGTCTGCCCCTGCTGTTAAACCGTGATGACGTTGTCCATTGCCCGGTACTTGGCGGGGACCTCGCCCGCGGTAATAATCGTTGCGTCGCGGAAGTCCGCGAACTTGACGGGCGCCACCATGCCAAATTTGCTGGCGTCCGAGATTACGAAGCGTTTGGCCGTATGGCGCATCGAGATGCGCTTGACCTGCGCCTCCTCGATATCGGGCGCCGTGAAGCCCTGCTCGGCGGCAATGCCATTAGAACCCCAAAAGCCACAATTGAAGTTGTAGCGGTCTAGGGTTGCCAGGGCATCGGGGCCAACGAGCGCCTCGGTCTCGGGTTTGAGCTCGCCGCCCAGCACTACGGTGCGCATGCCGCGCAAAGCGAGGCGCTGAGCATGGAGCACGGAATCGGTCACATAGGTGACACCTTCAAGGTGTGGAAGATGCTCGATGAGCTTGAGCGTCGTCGAGCCCGAGTCGATGTATACAAAGCTCTCGGGCTCCACAAGCGCCGCCGCACGGGCGCAGATACGCTCCTTGTCGTCGTTATGGAGGTCGCTGCGCTCGTTAAGCGTTAGGTCGCGCGTCACGTGCGCGCGCTCAAGACTCGTCGCTCCGCCGTGGACCTTGGCGATGCGATGCGCTCGATCGAGCGCCTGCAGGTCGCGCCGAATGGTAGACGCCGTCACGCCCAAGGCCTCGGCAAGCTCTGGCACAGTAACCGAGCCAGCCTGCTGCACCATCGACACAATCGCATTGAGCCTATCTTCCGCTAGCATCGCTTACTCCTCCTCGGGGTACACGACTCCCCAATCAGCGCGGAGCTTGGTCATAAGCTCCATAACATCAGAAGCATAATCCAGCAGCTCGCGCTTGGAGTCGTCGCCGGCAACGGCCTTCTCAAGATCGGCCATCTCATAGCAAAGGGCGTAAGCCTCGGTGCCGGCGCGAACCTCCTCGCGGTGGCCGTCCGCAGTCCACACGATGGTCGCGTGATCGGCACGCGGATACTCGTTGACCTCGATATAGCACTTGTCAAAGCTGATGACCGAGCGCTTGGGCTGCTTGGAGTGGAACGTAAGGCTCACAACACCCAGCTGCTGCTCGGCATTACGGCAGACGATGCCGCCCGCAACGTCGACACCGGTCTCACAGGTGTTGCCCAGCGAAACGACCTCAGCGGGCTGGCTTGCCATAAACAGGCGCATAACGGAAAGCGCATAGACGCCAATGTCGAGCATGGCACCGCCAGCAAGGTTGCGGTTATAGAAGCGGTTGGTCAGATCGCCGTACTCCTTATAGCTGCCAAAGTTGAGTTGGGCGAGGTTCATGCGGCCAAACTCGCCGGCATCCATGCGGCGGCGCAGCTCCTGATACAGGGGCATGTGGAGCACCGTAGTGGCGTCCATAAGGACCACGTTATGCTCGTCGGCAATGGCACGGGCCTCGTCGAGCTCGGCGGAGTTGAGGGTAATGGCCTTCTCGCAGAGCACGTGCTTGCCAGCTGCCAGAGCGGCGCGCAGGTAGGTGATATGCGTGTTATGCGGCGTGGTGATATAGATCGCGTCGATGTTAGGGTCGGCATAGAGGTCCTCGGCCGTTTCATAGACCTTCTCGATGCCATACTGCTCGGCAAAAGCTTGAGCCTTTGACAGCGTGCGGTTGGCGACGCCCGCAAGCTTGCGGCCAGCAAGAGCGAGAGACTGGGCCATCTGGTTGGCGATAACGCCGCACCCGATCACAGCCCAACGAAGCTCGGGTGCCGTAAAGATATCATCGGGGAACGGCTTGTTCTGGACCGAAGCGAACGCTGCCTTTGCGGCTGCCGCAGCGTCGAGCGGAGCCTGTTTGGAATCTGCCATATGTGCCTCCTGCGTCGTGAAAAGTCTTTCATTTCTGACAGCTCTATATTCGCACAAATGCGCGCGTATGTGCGTGCTTCTGCGTGCATTACCGCTAAATGGTCAAAATTCAGCAGCAGACGGCGCATATACAAGCATAGTCACGCAATTCTACGCACGCAACTACGCACAAGTGCGCACCACCTGATCCCTTGGGGACGGAGGAAAACGGATCATTAGAAGCTTCGCGCCAGCCAGCAGTTGCCCTTTTAACCGTTGCCTCACCGAGTCCGCAACAACACACAAGCTGACCGACTGTCACGCCAGCCTTTCGTGCGCGCAACCACTCATTTAAGTCTGTCCCCAATGCGTACCCAATGACTGCCAAACAACGACCACTCATTTAAGCCTGTCCCCAATGAGTACCCCCGGTGATCCGTTTTCCTCCGTCCCCAAGGGATCAAAAAAGGCCCGGATGCCGTGGGGCATCCGGGCCTTTGCTAGCAACTTGATGTTGCGGGCAGCTTAGAACTTGTGGCCGCACTTCTTGCAGACGCGCAGCTTGTTCTTGCCGTCCTTCTCGTGACCGACGCGGGTAACCTTACCGCACTCGGGGCAAACGAGATTGACGTTGGAGGCGTCGATGGGAGCCTCCTGCGAAACGATGCCGCCCTGCTGGTTGGCAGCGTTGGGCTTGACGGCCTTCTTGACGACCGAAACGCCCTCGACAACGACCTTATTCTCGGCGGGGAGAGCACGCAGGACAACGCCCTGCTTGCCGCGATCCTTACCAGAGAGAACCTGGACCTTATCGCCCTTCTTGATATACATATATCTCCCCTAACTACAGGGTCTCGGGAGCGAGCGAGACGATCTTCATGTACTTCTTGTCACGAAGCTCGCGAGCGACGGGCCCGAAGATACGGGTGCCGACGGGCGAACCATCGTTGTTGATGACAACGCAGGCGTTCTCATCAAAGCGAATGTAGGAGCCATCCTTGCGGCGGATCTCCTTAACGGTGCGAACGACGACGCAACGGACAACGTCCTTCTTCTTGACGTTGGCGCCAGGGGTAGCCTCCTGGACAGCACCGATGAACACATCGCCGATGCCTGCATAACGACGCTTGGAACCGCCAAGCACCTTGATGCAGCGAATCTTGCGAGCGCCGGAGTTGTCGGCGACGTTCAGCATGGTTTGCATCTGAATCATGGTAGATGTTCCTCCGAACTAAGAACCGAAGAGAGGTGCGCAGCCTTTATACGGCCCGTGGTATGCAAGCCAGGCATACGCACATCTTCGGAAACGTACAAGTCGTAAGAGCGACTGCTTATTTAGCGCGCTCGACGACCTCGATGAGGCGCCAACGCTTCATCTTGGACATAGGACGGGTCTCCATAACGCGGACGGTGTCGCCCACGCCAGCCGTGCACTCCTCGTCGTGAGCGTGCAGCTTCTTGGAGCTGGTCATCATCTTGCCGTACTTGGGGTGACGCTTGCGCTCGGTGATGGTGACAACAATGGTCTTGGCACCGGAGACGGAGGTAACGACACCCGTACGGACCTTACGCGAGTTACGCGAATCAGTCATGTTCTCTCCTTAGGTCCTACTCGGCGACAGCGGACTTCTCCGCTGCGATCTCGCGGGCGCGCTGCTCCGTGAGGACGCGAGCGATGTCCTTCTTCACGGTGTTGACGCGAGCGGTGTTGTCCAGCTGGCTGGTGGCCATCTGGAAACGAAGGTTAAAGAGCTCGGCGCGCATTTCCTTCAGCTTCTCAACGAGCTGAGCGTCCGAGAGCTCACGAATCTCTGCGGGCTTCATTAGTTCTCCTCCTTGGCGGCGGCGGCGTCCTCAGCAGCCCACTTGGCCTCGAGAGCGGCCTCCTCAGCCATCTCCTTCTCGATGCGCTGCTCAGCGTTCTTGGCAGCAACAATCTTGGTCTTGATGGGAAGCTTGTGCTGTGCAAGACGCAGAGCCTCGCGAGCGACCTCCTCGGGCACGCCCTTGACCTCGAACATGATGCGTCCGGGCTTGACGACGGCCACCCACTCCTCGGGGTTACCCTTACCAGAACCCATGCGAGTCTCGGCAGGCTTCTTGGTGATGGGCTTATCGGGGAAGATCGTGATGTAGACACGACCGCCACGCTTCATGTAGCGGGTCATGGCAATACGAGCGGCCTCGATCTGACGGTTGGTGATCCAATGAGCCTCGAGAGCCTGGATACCAAACTCGCCGAAATGCAGCTCGGTATTACCCTTGGCCTGGCCCTTCATGGAGCCACGCTGCACCTTGCGGTGAAGAATACGCTTAGGGGCAAGCACTACTGACCCCTCCTCTCGGAGTTACGACGACGAGGACGGGAAGAGCCCTCGAGTGCAGGGTTGGGAACAGGCTGGCCCGGGAGCTTCTCGCCCAGGTAGATCCAGACCTTCACGCCGCAAGCGCCCATGGTGGTGCTGGCGACAGCCGTGCCGTAGTCGATCTTGGCGCGGAGGGTGTGCAGAGGCACGCGACCCTCACGGTACCACTCACGACGGCCCATCTCGGCACCGCCGAGACGACCGGAGCACTGGATACGGATGCCCTTGGCGCCGGCCTTGCGGGCGGACTGGACAGCCTTGCGCATAGCGCGACGGAAGGCAACGCGACCCTCGAGCTGCTCAGCGATGGACTGAGCAACGAGATTGGCGTCGAGCTCGGGGCGCTTGATCTCGACAACGTCGACGGAGAGCTGGCCCTTGGAGACGCCAGCAACCTTCTCGAGCTCGGTGCGGAGGGTATCGATCTCGGCACCCTTCTTACCGATGACAACGCCGGGGCGAGCGGTGAGGATGATGACCTTCACCTTGTCGCCAGCGCGCTCGATCTCGACGCGGGAGACAGCTGCGCGGGAAAGACGCTTCTCGAGGTACTTGCGGATCTCGAGATCGTTACCGAGGGTCTTAGCGTAATCCTTCTCTGCGAACCAGCGGGAGCGCCAGTTCTCGGTGATGCCAAGACGGAAGCCGGTGGGGTAGACTTTCTGACCCATACAGCTTTACGCCTCCTTTCGAGGAGCAACGACGACGGTGATGTGGGAAGTACGCTTCAGAATGCGAGAAGCGGAACCCTTGGCGCGGGGACGGATGCGCTTAAGCGTCGGACCCTCGTCAACATAGGCAGCGGCGACAACCAGGTTGTCGGCACGCAGACCGTTGTTGTTCTCGGCGTTCGCAACGGCGGAACGGAGAACCTTCTCGACATCCACGGCGACGGCGCGGTCGCAGAAGTGGAGGATGTCGAAGGCCTGAGCGACAGGCTTGCGGCGGATCAGATCGACCACCAGGCGGGCCTTGCTGGGGGAAACACGCACGTACTTAGCGACGGCGCGAACCTCGGTGGCCTCAGTTTCAATAGACTTAGTTGCCATTTACGGTTAACCCCCTATTTGGCCTTGTGGCCACGGAACGTACGAGTCGGCGCGAACTCGCCGAGCTTGTGACCAACCATGGACTCGGTAACATACACGGGCACATGCTTGCGGCCGTCGTGGACGGCGATGGTGTGACCAACCATCTCGGGGAAGATGGTGGACGCGCGGGACCAGGTCTTCACGACGTCCTTCTTGCCAGCCTCGTTCATCGCGGTGATACGCGAGAGAAGGCGAGTCTCCACGAACGGGCCCTTTTTGAGACTTCTGCTCATAAGTGCTTTCTCCTAAAACTCGGTATCCGAAATTACTTCTTACGGCGACGAATGATGTGCTGGTTCGAGACCTTCTTCTTCTTGCGCGTACGAAGGCCCTTCGTCGGCTTACCCCAGGGGGTAACAGAGGGACGACCAGAGGTGTGGTTCTTGCCCTCGCCACCGCCGTGCGGGTGGTCGACAGGGTTCATGACGGTACCGCGGACGGTCGGGCGCACGTTCAAGTGACGCTTACGGCCGGCCTTGCCGATGACGATGTTGGCGTGATCGGCGTTGCCGACCTCACCGACGGTGGCGCGGCAGGTAACGAGGATGCGGCGCATCTCGGAGGAAGGCATACGGACGATAGCGTACTTGCCCTCCTTACCCATCAGCTGGCAGGAGTTACCGGCGGAACGGGCGATAGCAGCGCCCTTGCCCGGCTGGAACTCGACGGCGTGGATGAGCGTACCGACGGGGATGTCGGCGAGGGGCAGAGCGTTGCCCGGCTTGATGTCGGCGTCAGAACCGGACATGATGGTCTGACCGACCTCAAGGCCCTTGGGAGCCAGGATGTAGCGCTTCTCACCGTCAGCGTAGTGCAGCAGAGCGATGCGAGCGGAACGGTTCGGATCGTACTCGATCGTGGCAACCTTGGCGGGCACGCCGTCCTTGTTGCGCTTGAAGTCGATCACGCGGTAACGACGCTTCACGCCGCCGCCCTGGTGGCGGGTGGTGATGCGGCCGTTGTTGTTACGACCGGCCTTCTTGGGCAGGGGCTCGAGAAGAGACTTCTCGGGCTTGGTGCAGGTGATCTCGGAGAAGTCGGAGATCGTCTGCCAACGCCTACCAGCGGAGGTCGGCTTAAGGTGCTTTACAGCCATTACAATCCCTTTCAATAGGAATCCGTTAGCCATCGCAGACAGGGATTCGAGGTTCTGCCTCGGGTGCGATGACACCGGACGTATACACGGCTCCGGGCGTGTCCATTTTATACGCCCAAAACCTTGAGCTCTCGCCTCCCCTATTTGGGAGGCATGAGCTCACTCAACAGCAGCGAGTCTTAGGCCTGGTTGCCAAAGACCTCGATGGTGTCGCCCTCGGCCAGCGTGACGATGGCCTTCTTCCAAGAACGGGTCTTGCCGGCGACATAGCGCACACGCTTGGTCTTGGGCTTGACCGTCAGGGTGTTCACGCGAACGACCTTGACGCCGAAGATCTCCTCGACAGCGTCCTTGATCTGATACTTGTTAGCATCCTTGGCGACCTCGAACGTGTACTTGTTCTGCTCCATGCCGGAGAAGGAACGCTCGGACACGATCGGACGGATGATGATCTCGTGGGCGGTCATTTATGCAAGCACCTCCCCGAAGTGAGCGGCGATGTCGGCGGGCATCAGCACAGCGTTGTTGTTGACGAGATCGTAGGTGTTGGCCTCGTCGGCGGTGATGATGAACGTCTTGGGAATGTTGCGGAACGACAGGTAGGCGTTGACGTCCTCATCGCGAACGATGATGGTCAGACGCTTGCCCTCAAGGCCGAGAGCCTTGAGCATGGCGACGGCAGCCTTGGTGGAAGGCTTCTCGAAGCCGTAGTCGTCGACGAGCACGAGCTCGCCATCGGCCAGCTTGGCGGACAGCGCGGAGCGCATAGCCAGCTTGACCTCCTTGTTGTTCATACGCTTAGCGTAGGAACGGGGCTTGGGGGCGAAGACAACGCCACCGTGACGCCACTGGGCAGCACGGATGGAACCCTGGCGGGCACGGCCGGTGCCCTTCTGACGCCAAGGCTTCTTGCCGCCACCGGAAACTTCAGAGCGGCCCTTAGCGGACTGGGTGCCCTGACGCCAAGAGGCCATCTGGCACTTGACGATGTGGTGCATAACGTGGATGTTCGGCTCGATGCCGTACACCTCAGCGGCGAGCTCGGCCTCGGCGACCTTCTTGCCCTCGCTGTTCTTTACTTCAAACTTTGCCATTTAAGTGTTCTCCTTGGTATGACGCTGGGCTAAATGGGCTGGGCCCTTAGGCCATACGGATGGCGACGAGACCATTCTTGGCACCCGGGACAGCGCCCTTGACCAAGATGAGGTTCTGCTCGGCATCGATGCGGACAACGGAAAGGTTCTTGACGGTAACGCGCTCGTTACCCATGTGACCGGCCATCTTGACGCCCTTGAGGACGCGCGCAGGATAGGCGCACTGACCGATAGAACCGGGGTGACGCTGGAAGTGAGAACCATGCGTCATAGGACCGCGGCGCTGACCCCAGCGCTTGATGCGACCCTGGAAGCCCTTACCCTTGGAGGTACCGATGACGTCGACCTTCTCGACATCAGCGAAATCAGCGACGGTGACGACCTCGCCGACCTTGTGCTCCTCGCCGTTCTCGACGCGGACCTCACGAAGGAAACGGACAGGCTCGACGCCGGCCTTGGCGAAGTGACCAGCCATGGGCTTGTTCACGTTCTTGGCCTTGATGTCGCCGAAACCGATCTGGACGGCGTCATAGCCGTCGGTTGCCTGAGTTTTAACCTGCGAGACAGCGCAGGGGCCAGCCTGGATGACCGTGACGGGAACGACGTTGTCGTCCTCGTCCCAAACCTGGGTCATGCCAATCTTGCGGCCGAGAATCATGCTGATCAAGATATGATCCCAACTCTCGCGTGGTCTTGGGACAATGCGTACACCACCGAGCGTACGCCCCTAGAGGACCACTACTTACACGACGTGCTCCCCAGCCTTGTATTGCGTCCGGACTACCTGACAACCCTATTAAGCAGGCATTTTGTCCAGCCAGAATACTCCCCTGGTTACACACATCTGTTTAGTATACACGGCTGCGGGCGTATCCATCGAGATTCATATTTCACTCACATTGTTTACGCAGGTAAAGTGCGTGGATGGCTCCCGAGCACGGCGGAGGGCCGGAGAAATATATTAAGGTCCCTGCTCTACAGTCCTGCGCAAGACGAAGGCCACATTAAGTGGCCTTCTTTGCGTGCGGAACTCGCGATGACCTTAATATATTTCTCCGGCCCTCCGCCGTGCTCGGGAGACGACACGTTGATGTCTGCTTAACTCTGCTCGCTCAGCTAATTACTTTGTTGAGGATCGATGATTTGCTGCAAGATGAACTTGGATTGGAGCGCGTCGCCTTCTTCTCCCGACTTTTCCTCTTCGAAATCGAAAATCATGATGGCGCAGTTGGGGAGTTTTGTTGGGAACTCGAAGCCCTCTGGGGCTGCAGCCCTGATGAATTGGCGGCTGGCGCTGCCGTGGCTTACTGCTAGGAGGGTTTCGATGCCCTCGGCGCCTATGAGATTGGTGAGGGTGTCTACCATGCGCTCTTGCAGCGCGCGGCTTCCTTCTCCTCCGAAGGGGACCAGGTCCTCGCCGGGGTCCCAGACGTCGGTGGGCAGGGCGTCGTGCGGGCCCTCTTCGAAGGAGCCGTAGCTACGCTCGATGATGCCTTCGCAGGGCTCGACTGCTGCATCCGGACCCAGGAGTTCGCATGCGACGAGCTGAGCTGTGTCCATGGCTCGACCTAAGGGCGAAGAAACCACTTTGTTGGGGACGACGCCGTGGGCCTTGAGCCATGCGGCCGCCATTCCCGCTTGTTTGCGGCCCAGGTCGGTCAACGGTGAATCACAGCGACCCTGAACGAGCTTTTTAACGTTGAATTCCGTCTGACCGTGGCGGAGCAGATACAGCCTCTTCATATTCTCCCCTTCTGTATAACTTGCTTTGCCGGCACAGCCCTACTCGTGGGTATGCCCTACGTAGTCTTCGTCGATCGTAATCTTGGCAATCGACTTGGGGTATTCCGACTCGACCCGTTTCGCCAACTCGTGCTTTAGGTCCTCGGCGCTCATTCGCAGATCCGAGGGTCGCACGCAGTCAAAGATCACATTGGTGTGCGTGGGGCCCGGCACGCAACGCAGATCGTGAATCGAAAGGCGGCTATCGATCTCTTGGGCCATGGCGTTGATGCGCAGGCGCATGCTCGCCACCTTTGAATCGTCGGTCACGATGGGATCGTAATGGAGCGTGACGATCATGCCATCCTCGTCCCTAAACGACTGCTCGATGTTATCGAGCGTGTCGTGACTTTCCAGCGGGCTGGCCTCGGCCGCCATCTCGGCGTGCGCACTTGCGAACTTCCTGCCCGGGCCATAGTCGTGAACCATTAGGTCATGAACGCCCAAAACGCCGGGGTAGCTCATGATCTTGTCTCGGATGTGCTTGACCACCTTGAGATCGGGCGCCTGGCCCAAAAGCGGGCTCACCGTATCTTGAATAAGCTCAAAGCCGCTCCAGCCAATATAGGCGCCAACGGCAAGTCCAACCCAGGCATCAAGATTGATATGCGTCACCTGGGAAACAATCGCGCACGCCAACACAGCACCCGTAGCAAGGACATCATTCTTAGAATCCTGAGCGGTCGCATGCAGCGTCTCGGACTCAATGCGGTCACCGAGCTTTTGGTTGAGGGCCGCCATCCAGAGCTTTACGGCCATCGAAAGCACTAGAACTGCCACCAGGGCAAGCGAAAACTCGACAGGCTCGGGGTGGATGACGCGTTCAACCGAGGACTTCACCAACTCAACGCCAATCAGCAGCACGAGCGCCGCCACGACCAGACCCGAGAGATACTCGTAGCGACCGTGGCCGTAAGGATGCTCGGGGTCGGCCGGCTTGCTCGCCAGCTTAAAGCCCAGCACGCTCACGATATTCGAGCTGGCATCGGACAAGTTGTTCATGGCGTCCGCCACAATCGAAACCGATCCCGACAGCACGCCAATTGCGCCCTTCGCAGCACAAAGTGCAACATTAGCGAGAATACACACCACGCCCGTCAACGTGCCCACGCGCGCACGGTCACCCTGCGCACGACGAACGATCCACTCGACCATCTATATCTGCCCCCAACAGTTTTACTCTTACACCCGTTTGTCGAATAGTTCAGTAGTGTAGACCCTTTACCCCATCGGCACAAAAAAGGCCGCAACCCTTAGGGCTGCGGCCTTGCAAATCGCACTATCGAGCAAAAAGCTTAGAGCTTGATGTCGATGTCGACGCCAGCGGGGAGGTCGAGACGCATGAGCGAATCAACGGTGCCCGAGGTGGGGTCGAGGATGTCGATGAGGCGCTTGTGGGTGCGCATCTCGAACTGCTCACGGGAGTCCTTGTTCACGTGCGGCGAGCGGATAACCGTGTACAGGTTGCGCTCGGTGGGCAGGGGGACAGGACCGGAAACGCGAGCGCCGGTCTTCTGAGCGGTCTCGACGATGAGCTTCGCGGACTGATCGACGACCTCGTGATCATAGCCCTTGAGGCGAATGCGGATCTTCTGGGTAGCCAACTTAAACCTCCAAAGAGTGCGAGAGATGTTCTCGCGGATTACGTAACAGGGAGCTCGAACTTAGGCGTTCTTGCTCATGACCTCGTCCACGATGGACTTGGGCGCGGGCTCATAAGAGTCGAACTGCATCGTGTAGGATGCACGGCCCTGGGTCTGGGAGCGAAGGTCGGTAGCGTAACCGAACATCTCGCCCAGCGGCACCTTGGCACGGATGAGCTTGCTGTTCTTGCGATCCTCCATGCCCTCGATCTTGCCGCGGCGACCGGAGAGGTTGCCCATAACGTCGCCCATGTACTGCTCGGGGGTCTCGACCTCGACAGCCATGATCGGCTCGAGCAGCTGCGGGTCGGACTTCTTGAGGGCGTCCTTGATAGCCATGGAACCGGCGATCTTGAAGGCGGCCTCGGAGGAGTCGACCTCGTGGTAAGAACCGTCGAACAGGGTGACCTTGACGTCGAGGACCGGGAAGCCGGCGATAACACCGGTGTTCAGGGCCTCCTGGATGCCCTTGTCGATGGACGGGATGTACTCCTTGGGCACGACGCCGCCGACGATAGCGTTGACGAACTCGTAGCCGAAGCCCTCCTCCATCTTCTCGAGCTTGATGACGGCGTGGCCATACTGACCGCGACCACCGGACTGACGGACGAACTTGCCCTCAGCCTTCTCGACGTCGTGACCAGCGGTCTCGCGGTAGGCAACCTGGGGCTTACCAACGTTAGCGTCAACCTTGAACTCACGGAGCAGACGGTCGACGATGATCTCGAGGTGCAGCTCGCCCATGCCGGCGATGATGGTCTGGCCGGTCTCGTGGTTGGTGGACACCTGGAAGGTCGGGTCCTCCTCGGCGAGCTTGGTCAGAGCCAGGGACATCTTGTCCTGCTCGGCCTTGGTCTTGGGCTCGATGGCAACGTCGATAACGGGCTTAGCGAACTCGATCTTCTCGAGGACGATCTCCTTGCCCTCGGCGCACAGGGTGTCACCGGTGGTGGAGTTCTTGAAGCCGACGCAAGCGACGATGTCGCCGGCAGCGGCGTCGTCACGGTCGATACGCTCGGCAGCGTTCATCTCGAGGATGCGGCCGAGGCGCTCGCGCTGACCGTTGGAAGCGTTGACAACGTAGGAGCCGGACTCGGCGCGGCCGGAGTAAACGCGGACGTAGGTGAGCTTACCGACGAACGGGTCGGTCATGATCTTGAAGACCAGGCCGGAGAAGGGCTCGTCGAAGGAAGGATGACGCTCGATCTCCTCGCCGGTGTCCGGATCGGTACCGGTGACGGCCTCGACGTCGAGCGGGCTGGGCAGGTAATCGACGACAGCGTCGAGCAGCTCCTGGACGCCCTTGTTCTTGTAGGCGGAGCCCACGAAGACGAGGTTGAGCTCGTTGGCCAGAACGCCCTTGCGCAGAGCAGCCTTGAGCTCCTCGACGGTGAAGTCCTCCTCCATGAGGATCTTCTCCATGAGCTCATCGTCAAAGCTGGCAGCAGCGTCGAGGAGCTCCTCGCGCTTGGTGGCAGCGATGTCGGCGAACTCAGCCGGGATCTCGTCCATCGGCTCGGGGTAGGTCATGCCCTTGTCGTCGGCCTTGAAGTCCCATGCGGTCATGGTGACCAGGTCGATGACGCCCCAGAAGTTGTCCTCGGCGCCCATCGGGACCTGAGCGGCCACGGCGTTAGCGTCGAGACGATCCTTCATGGTCTCGATAGCGTTGAAGAAGTCAGCACCCACGCGGTCATACTTGTTGATGAAGGCGATACGGGGGACGTTGAAGGTAGAAGCCTGACGCCAAACGGTCTCAGACTGGGGCTGAACGCCGGCAACGGCGTCGAAGACGGCGACAGCGCCATCGAGGACGCGCAGGCAGCGCTCGACCTCGGCGGTGAAGTCAACGTGGCCCGGGGTGTCGATGATCTGGATGCGGTAGTCCTTACCGTCCTTGTTCCAGAAGCACGTGGTAGCAGCGGAGGTAATGGTTACGCCGCGCTCCTGCTCCTGAACCATCCAGTCCATGGTGGCAGCGCCCTCATGGACCTCACCGATCTTGTGGGTCTTACCGGTGTAGTAAAGAATACGCTCGGTCGTGGTGGTCTTACCAGCATCGATGTGAGCCATGATGCCGATGTTACGGGTATCGGAAAGCTTGTACTTAGGCTTAGCCATGTTAGTTCCTTACCTTAACTTACCAACGATAGTGAGAGAACGCGCGGTTGGCCTCGGCCATCTTGAAGACGTCCTCACGCTTCTTGACGGAAGCGCCCAGGCCGTTGGAAGCGTCGAGGATCTCGTTGGCGAGACGCTCGGCCATGGTCTTCTCCTTGCGAGCGCGGGAGAAGTTGACGATCCAGCGGATACCCAGAGCGGTGGAACGACGGGAGTTGACCTCCATCGGGACCTGATAGGTAGCGCCACCGACACGCTTGGGCTTAACCTCGAGCGTGGGCTTGACGTTGTCCATAGCCTTCTTGAAGGTAGCGAGAGCGTCGCCACCCTCGGACTTCTCGGCAACGATCTCGAAAGCGGTGTAAACGATGCGCTCAGCGGTGGCCTTCTTGCCGTCAAGAAGGACCTTGTTGATGAGCTGAGTCACCAGGCGGTTGTTGTAAACGGCGTCAGGCTGAACCTCACGACGATTAGCTGCTGCACGACGCGGCATGTGAAATCTCCTTAAGTGTCTACCGTGCGGCGCTTAGGCGGCACACGGCGAAAGTATCAAAACGTTATCTGCCTTATTTAGCCTTGGGGCGCTTAGCACCGTACTTGGAACGGGCCTGCATACGGTTCTGGACCGGAGCAGCGTCGTAGGCGCCACGGATGACGTGATAACGGACACCAGGGAGGTCACGGACACGACCGCCGCGGACGAGCACGATGGAGTGCTCCTGCAGGTTGTGGCCCTCACCCGGGATGTAAGCAGTAACTTCGATGCCGTTGACAAGGCGAACACGGGCAACCTTACGAAGAGCCGAGTTCGGCTTCTTGGGGCTCGTGGTGAAGACGCGGGTGCACACGCCGCGCTTCTGGGAGTTGTGCTGCAGAGCAGCGTTCTTGGACTTCTTGGGCACGGAACGACGGCCCTGGCGAACCAGCTGGTTAATAGTAGGCAAAGCGTACTCCTTCTCGAATGATTCCAGCTTTCTGTAAAGTGCAACGGCTTGAATCGAGGGGTCAGCATCCCCCTACGAAACACGCAGTTCGATAGGATACGTGGCGTTAGCTGTGCCGTCAACAGACCACGCCGCCGGGCGTATCCCAAAAATGGCACATTTCCGCAAAGCCTACACAAAAGGAATCCCCTCCTGTGCGCGGGCCGGGGATCCGACGTGCTCGTCGGGGCAACGTTCCCTGCCAAAAAGGGACAGGTTAATTTTGGTCGGTTTTATCTGGGAAACGTGGCCGATTACGGTAGTCAGTATCTTTTTGCAGCATCTAGATCGACGACGTTTTCGGAAGTGCGGAGAAAATTCGCAAACCTCCAAGCAGACCGGCATATTTAACGACAAAACCGCAGCTCAGCAGTGGGTCAAATTTTAGGTGTGCTTAACGGTTCTGAGTTTTTCACCGCACTTCCGATGACCAGATGAATAGCGCCCGATCCAACCATCCATGTTTCGCAAAATAGGCCGCTTCCCCTAGTAGGAAGCGGCCCCAAATCTTACGAATAGACGATGGTAAAGGGCTCTTTCGTTTCGGTCTCCCCTGTTGATGTATACCTCACAATTTCAAGGGTTACCGAGACAACTTGATCGACATCAATCAACTTCGTTGGCACCCAGATGTTCTCTCCGCTATTGCGCCCATAAGAAAAATATAAGTTGAACACCCCTGCGTCGTCATCTTCGATAATCTGCTCCGATCCATCCTTGTAGCTGACGGTCAGCTTATTATCAACTGCTTCATAGCCCAAATCATCGATGTGCGTCTGGATGGAAAACGGGCTAATCTCAAGAGGCGAGTCACCGGAGCGGAGTTCCTTTGTATCGACGTACGCTCCAATATTGAACTCGGGTGTCGACGCCTCAAACCGCCTCGCACTCTCACCTTCACCCTCGGTCCAGTGGATATTCCAGGTGACAGCATGTTGCAAATCTCGCTCGCGATCCATAGCGGCAAAGTACATCGTGCCATTAATGACAGTATCGCTTGATGTGTCCTTATCAATTGTGCTGCGTGTGTCAGGCCATTCCTCGCCGAACTTCATATCGGGCGTGCCGATGCCCTGCTCTTCTTCACCATAGAGAACAAGTTCGCCAATCTCTGCTGCTGGCTTGTAGTAGTTAACTCCATTTGGATTGGACAACGTAAACGTCACGGCTCCGCAGCCGTTTTGGTCGATTGCCATCTCATGGATATCAAGCGTATAGCCGTTGCCCTCGACGGACAGATTAACCTCCTGGACTGCGCCTTCCAGGCTTTGGGGCGCGATGCCATCGCCAAACTCTCTGGTGTAGGTATATTTAGTTCCCGATGAGCCGCCGTTGGTCCAGGTAATGGAATCCCCGTTGCCGTGGTTTCCCCAGGCAGAGGCAAAATAGCTGGAATTGACGACGGCGTAGGCGACCCCTCCGGTCGCCAGCACTCCGGCAAGGCATCCGATCACGGCAACATACAGAGGCTTCGCGTGACCCTTTCGGCGAAGCGGCTCACCAGCAGCGGCATAAAGAACACGGTCAGCAAGATCGCTATCGGCTTGGACGGACTCGAAGGCCTGCTTGATTTGATTGGATTTCACGGTCGCCCTCCTCTAGGATGAACTTGAGCTTCGATCTGCCGCGAGCCAAACGCGTTCGAACAGTCGCGGCTGGCACATGCAATAACTCGGCAATCTCTGAGGTCGAAAAGCCCAGATAGTAATAGAGCATGATGGGAACACGGAATCGTTCCGGAAGTCGCATAACGTCTGACAGGACCGCCTTGGTCTCATCCTGCGTCGCCGAAAGCGAATCTGCCAGATTCTCAATATCCTCCACACGCCTCCATGGCTTTCGAAAGAGCGATTTACATTCATTGATCGTGACCCGGATAAGCCAGCGGCGAAGATGTTCCCAACTTTCAAAGTGCCCATCGCTTTTAAGCAACTTAAGAAAGACATCTTGGGCAACATCGTCGGCATCGGCGCGATCGCGCAGGTACGTCAATGCGATCCGAAACACGACATCCCGGTGATCTTCGACCGCCTGTCTAAATGTTTGTTCTTCCATAATCACCTCCCGGTGACGGTACTGATTCTTGATGAGGTCCTCACCATAGATACGCTCTGGCCGGACGAAATGTTTCAAAGTCAAGCAGGAAAAACCTACCAAAATAAACCTGTCCCTTATTGGCATAAAGGAATCCCCTCCTGTGCGTGAGGGCGGATTCCCGGTCCGGGCGGCGCAGGGGTTAAGTTTGCTGCTCTACAGTCCTGGCTCGCACGGAGGCCACATTAAGTGGCCTCCGGCTCGTGCGGAACTCGCGACAAACTTAACCCCTGCGCCGCCCGGACCGGGAATCCAACATACTCGTCGGGGCAACGTTCCTCATCAAAAAAAGGCCCGCTCCCCTGTTGGGAAGCGAGCCTTTATAAGGGCGGTTAACGTACTAGGAAATTACTCCTCGTCGTTGTCCTTGGCCTCTTCGGCGTCGTCGGTGTCCACGAGCTGGTTGAGCAGCTCATCGAGGGAAGCCATGTCCTCGTTGATCGCGCCGTTGGCGAGAGCCTTCTTGTCGTCGATCGGGGCGCCCAGGAGCTCCTCGTCGGCGTCGGCGTGATGCGTCGGAGCGGAGGTACCCAGCAGGATATCGTCCGGACCGTCGGGGCTAAAGACCATCTGCAGCAGCTGCGAGAGGTCTTCCTCGTCGGCAACGTCGTCGTTGTTCTCGAGGATGTAGAGCAGGTCGTGGGCCTCCAGGCCGTCACGGAGCTCCTCGATCGCCTTGGCACCGATACCATCGATGCGCAGCAGATCCTCCTCGGACTTGCCGACCAGATCGCCGACCGTCTCGATGCCGACCTCGCTGAACTTGTTGGTCCAGCGCTGCGACACGCCCAGGTCGTCGAACAGGTACAGGCGAGCCTTCTCGGCGGAGATGGTGTGGCCGTTGCGGGTGAACGAACCGTCAGCACCACCGAACTCGTCGTAGCCGGCCCAGTCGAGCTGCTGCGGGAGCTGCTCGTCCAGGTCCTTGAGCTCAACCGGAGCCCACTCGGGCAGCGACTTGGCGTTGGGCGAAGCCGGGCCGTCGATGTCGACATAGCCGTCGGCCGTGCGATACGTCAGCTTGGCGTTGGCGTACGGCTTGAGGCCGGTACCAGCCGGGATCTTCTTACCGACGATGACGTTGGACTTAAGGTCGAGCAGGTGGTCGACCTTGCCCTCGATGGCAGCCTCGGTAAGAACGCCGGCAGTACGGATGAACGAAGCGCTCGACAGCCAGGAGTCGATGTTGGACGCAACCTTGAGCGTACCCAGGATGACGGGCTCGGCCACGGGAGCCTGACCGCCCAGACGGGCAACGCGCTCGACCTCGTCGGCGAACTCATAGCGGTCGACGTACTGACCAAGCAGGTACTTGGAGTCGCCGGGGTTGGTGATCTGAACGCGACGCAGCATCTGACGTGCGAGCACCTCGATGTGCTTGTCGTTCAGGTCGACGCCCTGGCTGGTGTAGACGTCCTTGACGCTCTCGACGAAGGTGTGCATCGTCGACTCGATGTCGGTCAGCTTGCGCAGGTTGCGGAAGTTGACGAAGCCCTTGGTGATCTGGTCGCCGGCGCGAACCTCGCAGCCGTCCTCGATCTCGGGCATAAAGCGCACCGAAGCGGGGACGCGACGCTCGTCGAGGACACGGGTGTGATCCTCGGAGTCGGTGAGCGTCAGCACGTACTCGGACTTCTCAGGCTTAATCGAGAGGTGACCGGAGTACGGAGCCAGCTCGGCCTCGCGACCCAGGATCTTCTCGTTGACGTTGCCGACGATATCAAACATACGGCTGACCGTAGGCAGACCCTGCGTAATATCGTCGACGCCAGCGACGCCGCCGGAGTGAATGGTACGCATCGTAAGCTGCGTACCGGGCTCGCCGATGGACTGGGCGGCAATAATGCCGACCGCGGTACCGATGGCGACCGGACGACGGGTGGAAAGATCCCAGCCGTAGCACTTCTGGCACACGCCGTACTTGGAGCGGCAGGTGAGCAGCGCGCGAAGCTTGACCTTCTTAAGGCCCGCATCGACCATCTTCTGGATGTCGGCGACCTTCTCGATGTAACCGTCCTGCTCAAAGAGCACGGTGCCATCGGGAGCCACGACGTCCTCAATGAAGCAACGGCCGACGAGGTCGGTGTTGAGGTCGGTGGTGCCGGGGATGATGAGGTTGTAGGTGACGCCCTCGTGCGTACCGCAGTCCTCCTCGCGGACGATGACGTCCTGGGCCACGTCGACCAGACGACGGGTCAGGTAACCAGAGTCCGAGGTGTGGGATGCGGTATCGACCAGGCCCTTACGGGCGCCGTAGGTCGAAATGAAGTACTCGAGCGGCAGCAGGCCCTCGCGGAAGTTCGCCTTAATGGGAAGGTCGATCGTCTCGCCGGACATGTCTGCCATCAGGCCACGCATACCGCCGAGCTGACGCAGCTGGGTCTTAGAACCACGGGCGCCGGAGTCGGCCATCATGTAGAGCGGGTTCTCCTCGTCGAACATGTCGAGCATGAGCGCTGCGACCTTGTCGGTACAAGCGGTCCACTCGTTAACGACCTCGATGTGGCGCTCCGTCTCGTTGATGAAGCCCTCCTCGAAGTACTCGTTGATCTGGTCGACGTTGGCCTGGGCGCGGTCGAGCAGCTCCTGCTTCTCGGCAGGGATGAGAGCGTCCCACACCGAGATGGTGAGGCCGGCGCGGGTAGCGTAGTGGAAGCCGGAGTACTTGATGGCGTCGAGGATCGGGCCGACCTTGGCCTCGGGGTAACGATCGCAGCAGTCCGCAACCAGCTTGGCCACGTCGCCCTTGACCATCTTGTAGTTCATGAACTCATAGTCTTCGGGCAGGCACTGGCGGTTGAAGATGATGCGGCCGATAGAAGTCTCGAAGCGCGCGGTCTTGTTGCCGGTGACGTCGTAGTCGACGAACTCGTTCTTGCCGTTCTTGACGCGGAAGATACGGGTACCGTCCTCGTTGATGACGTTGGCATCGGCAGCGGACACGCGGACCTGGATCTTGGCCTGCATGTCGACCTCGGAGCGGCAGTCATAGGCGTGCAGCGCGTCGTCGAAGCTCGAGAACACGTGGTTCTCGCCCGGCAGACCCTCGCGAACCTGGGTGAGGTAGTACACACCGATGATCATGTCCTGCGAAGGGATGTTGACCGGCTTGCCGGATGCCGGCGAGCGCAGGTTATTCGCAGAGAGCATGAGCACGCGAGCCTCGGCCTGAGCCTGGCTGGACAGCGGCACGTGGACAGACATCTGGTCGCCGTCGAAGTCAGCGTTGAAGGGCGAGCAGACCAGCGGGTGCAGGTGAATAGCCTTGCCCTCGACCAGCACCGGCTCAAAGGCCTGGATGGACAGACGGTGCAGGGTCGGTGCACGGTTGAGCAGCACGACGCGGCCGTCGATGACCTCTTCGAGGATATCCCACACAAAGGTGGCACCGCGGTCGATAGCGCGCTTGGCGCCCTTGATGTTCTCGACCTTGCCAAGCTCGACCAGGCGCTTCATGACGAAGGGCTTGAAGAGCTCCAGCGCCATGGTCTTGGGCAGACCGCACTGGTGCAGCAGCAGCTTGGGGTCGGTAACGATTACCGAACGGCCGGAGTAGTCGACACGCTTGCCCAGCAGGTTCTGACGGAAACGACCCTGCTTGCCCTTGAGGGCCTCGGCGAGCGACTTGAGCGGGCGACCGCCACGGCCAGAGACCGGGCGACCACGACGGCCGTTGTCGAACAGGGCGTCCACGGACTCCTGGAGCATGCGCTTCTCGTTGTTCACGATGATCGCAGGGGCGTCCAGGTCGAGCAGGCGCTTGAGTCGGTTGTTACGGTTGATCACTCGACGATACAGGTCGTTGAGGTCGGACGCGGCGAAGCGGCCGCCGTCGAGCTGGACCATCGGGCGCAGATCGGGCGGAATGACCGGGATGACATCCAGGATCATGTTCGCGGGGCTGTTGCCGCCCTTCAGGAAGGCGTCAACGACCTCGAGGCGCTTAACGGCCTTCTCGCGCTTCTGCTTCTGGGAGTCCTCGTCGGCGATGATGGCCTTGAGCTTCTCGGCCTCGGAGGGGAGATCGATGGCAGCGAGCAGGTCGCGGACGGCCTCGGCACCCATGCCACCCTTGAAGTACATGGAGTAGTAACGGGTCATCTCGCGGAACAGCGGCTCATCGGAAATGAGGTCGCGCTCGCTGAGCTTCATGAAGGCGTTGAAGGCGTCCGTGCGGAGCTGCTTCTCGTCCTTGCACTCTTCCTCGATGTCGACAATGCCAGAGGCGATCTCCTCGGGGGTCAGCGGCTCCTCGTCGGAGAACTCGTCAAAGTTCTCGGGGTTGCCCTGCTCCTTGAGGGACTCGATCTGGCGGGCGCACTCGGCATCGATCTCTTCCAGATCGGCGGCGAGCTCCTCGCGCAGGTCGTCGGCGTCGGCCTCGCGGGCCTCATAGTCGACCTCGGTGATGATGTAGCTGGCAAAGTACAGAACCTTCTCGAGGTCCTTGGACTTGATGTCGAGCATACGGCTCATCGGGAAGCTCGTGGGGCTCTTGAAGTACCAGATGTGGGACACGGGAGCGGCGAGCTCGATGTGGCCCATGCGGTCGCGACGCACCTTGGCCGAGGTGACCTCGACGCCGCAGCGCTCGCAGACGATGCCCTTAAAGCGGATGCCCTTGTACTTGCCGCAGGAGCACTCCCAGTCCTTGGCGGGACCAAAGATCTTCTCGCAGAACAAGCCGTCCTTCTCGGGCTTGAGGGTACGGTAATTGATGGTCTCCGGCTTCTTGACCTCACCGTGCGACCAGGAACGGATCTGGTCGGCGGAGGCAAGGGAGATCTTTACCGAGTCAAAATCAGTAGCTTCGAAATCTGCCACAGTCAACTACTCCTTATCAGTGGTCGTGGCGGCGACAGCCTCGGGTGCCTCGGCGGTCTCGGCATCCTCGGCCTCGACGTCGGCGTCAACGCCGGCGAGCGCTGCCAGGTCGTCGAGAGCAGAGGTCTCCTCGGCGGTCACAGGGGCGGAGGCGTCCTCGTCGGCATCGTGCATGGGCTCGATGTCCAGTGCGAGGGAGCGAATCTCCTTGACGAGAACCTTGAAGGACTCGGGGATACCCGGGACCGGGACGTTCTCGCCCTTGACGATGGACTCGTAGGTCTTGACGCGGCCCACGGTATCGTCGGACTTGACGGTCAGGATCTCCTGCAGGACGTTGGAAGCACCGTAAGCGTACAGTGCCCAAACTTCCATCTCGCCGAAGCGCTGGCCGCCGAACTGGGCCTTGCCGCCCAGAGGCTGCTGGGTAACCAGGCTGTAAGGGCCGGTCGAACGAGCGTGGATCTTGTCGTCGACCATGTGGCCGAGCTTGAGGATGTAGGACGTACCCACGGTAATGGGCTCGCGGAACTCCTCGCCGGTGCGGCCGTCGAACAGACGGGTCTTGCCGCGCTCGTCAAGCTGGGTGACGAACTCGGGGCGCATGTGATCGCCAAAGGCAGCGGTGGCCTTGTTGAGCATGTTCTTGTTGGCACGACGGATGACCTCGGCGATCTCGTCCTCCTTGGCGCCGTCGAAGACGGGCGTCGCGGTGAAGAACGGACCGGGGATGTACTTATCGGAGTCGGCCTGCTCGGTATCCCAACCGCAGGCAGCAGCCCAGCCAAGGTGGCACTCGAGCAGCTGGCCGACGTTCATACGCGAAGGAACGCCCAGCGGGTTGAGGATAACGTCGATCGGGGTACCGTCAGCCATGTAGGGCATGTCCTCGACCGGCAGAACGTTACAGATAACACCCTTGTTGCCGTGGCGGCCGGCGATCTTATCGCCCTGCTGGATCTTACGACGCTGGGCGACGTAGACGCGCACCTGCTCGTTGACGCCGGGGGCCAGGTCGTCACCGTTCTCGCGGCTAAAGCGGACGACGTCGATGACGCGGCCGTAAGCGCCGTGAGGCATCTTAAGGGAGGTGTCGCGGACGTCGTGGGCCTTGGCACCGAAGATGGCGCGCAGCAGGCGCTCCTCGGCGGTCAGAGCGCTCTCGCCCTTGGGCGTGACCTTGCCGACCAGGATGTCGCCAGGGCCGACCTCGGCGCCGATGCGGATGATGCCGTCCTCGTCGAGGTTGGCAAGCATGTCCTCGGAGAGGTTCGGGATCTCGCGGGTGATCTCCTCGGGACCGAGCTTGGTGTCGCGGGCGTCGATCTCGTGACGGGTGATGTTGATGGTCGTCAGCAGGTCCTCGGCCACCAGGCGCTCGGACACGACGATACCGTCCTCGTAGTTAAAGCCTTCCCACGGCATGTAGGCCACGGTGAGGTTCTGACCCAGTGCGAGCTCGCCGTGATCGGTCGAAGGACCGTCGGCCAGAGGCTCGCCCTGCTCAACGGTATCACCGACGCGCACGAGCGGACGGTGGTTGATGCAGGTGGACTGGTTGGAGCGCTGGTACTTGGCCAGGTGATACTCGTCCATGCCGCCGGCATGCTTGACGATGATCTTGGCGGCGTCGGCAAAGATGACCTCGCCGGCGTTCTTGGCCAGGGTGACCTCGCCGGAGTCCAGAGCGGCGCGACGCTCCATGCCGGTACCGACATAGGGAGCGGCGGGGTGAACCAGCGGCACGGCCTGACGCTGCATGTTAGCGCCCATGAGCGTACGCTTAGCGTCGTCGTGCTCCAGGAACGGAATCAGCGTGGCTGCGACGGAGAGCATCTGACGCGGCGAGACGTCCATGTAGTCGACGTCCTCGACGGGCACGTCGGCGGGAGCGCCGAAGGAGCCGTCGAAGTCGCGGGTACGGGCGATCACGGTGTGGGGGCGGACGATCTTGCCCTCGGCATCGGTCGTGATGAACTCGTTGGTCTTGGGATCAAGCGGCGTGTTGGCCGGCGCGATGACGTGCTTCTCTTCCTCGTCAGCGGTCATCCAGTCGATCTGGTCGGTGGCAACGCCGTTCTCGACGCGACGGAACGGGGCCTCGATGAAGCCATACTCGTTGACGCGGGCGTAGAGGGCGAGTGAGCCGATCAGGCCGATGTTGGGGCCTTCGGGGGTCTCGATCGGGCACATGCGGCTGTAGTGCGAATTGTGAACGTCGCGGACGGCCGTCGGCACGTTGGTGCGGCGGCTGGAGCCGGACTTGTGGCCGGCAAGACCACCAGGGCCGAGTGCGGACAGACGGCGCTTGTGGGTCAGACCGGTCAGGGGGTTCGCCTGGTCCATGAACTGCGAGAGCTGCGAGGAACCGAAGAACTCCTTGATGGAGGCCACGATCGGGCGGATGTTGATGAGCGACTGCGGGGTGATCTCGTCGATGTCCTGGGAGCTCATGCGCTCACGGACGACGCGCTCCATACGGCTCATGCCGATACGGAACTGGTTGGCGACGAGCTCGCCGACGGTACGGATGCGGCGGTTGCCGAAGTGGTCGATGTCGTCGACCTTGAAGCCCTGCTCGCCGGCAGCGAGGGACAGCAGGTAGCGCAGCGTCGCGACGATATCCTCGTCGGTGAGCACCGTGACCTCTTCCTCGGTGGTGAGGTTGAGCTTCTTGTTGACCTTGTAGCGACCGACGCGGGCCAGATCGTAGCGCTGCGGGTTGAAGAGCAGGCCCTCGAGCAGGCTGCGGGAAGCGTCCACGGTGGGAGGCTCGCCCGGGCGCAGGCGACGGTAGATCTCGATGAGGGCGTCCTCGCGGGTGAGGGCGGTGTCGCGCTCCAGGGTGCGCTTGATCACATCGGAGTTGCCGAGCAGCTCGATGATGTCGTCGTTGGTGACGGCGATGCCAAGGGCGCGCAGGAACATCGTGGCGCTCTGCTTGCGCTTACGGTCGATGGAGACCATGAGCTGGTCGCGCTTGTCGACCTCAAACTCAAGCCAGGCACCGCGGGACGGGATGATCTGGGCCTTGTAGATCTGCTTGCCCGAATCCATCTCGGAGCTGTAGTACACGCCCGGGGAGCGGACGAGCTGCGAGACGACGATACGCTCGGTACCGTTGATGATGAAGGTGCCCTGATCGGTCATCATGGGGAAGTCGCCCATGAAGACGAGCTGCTCCTTGATCTCGCCGGTCTCCTTGTTGGTGAGACGGACGTCGGTCAGAAGCGGAGCCTGATAGGTCATATCCTTCTCGCGGCACTCCTCGACGGTGTGCGCGGGGTCGCCGAACTGATGCTCGCCGAAGGTAACCTCGAGAACATGGTTCTGGCTCTGGATGGGGCTGGATTCCTTGAACGCCTCACGAAGGCCCTCGTCCTTAAAACGCTCAAAGGATTCCCTTTGAACAGAGATAAGGTTGGGGAGCTCCATGGCCTCCGGGATTTTCCCGAAGCTGACGCGCTTGCGCTCAGTGGCAGTGTATGCGTAGGTCACCAGGTTTTTCCTCCTTCACGGAAATGCTCGGTGGGTTGGCGAGGCATAGCTTCGCCAGTTATCGCAACCTAATAGTTTATCAGGTACCGACCGTTGGGCAAGAAAAGCCTTGACGCGATTGAGTTTTTGGAGTAGCAAAGTTTTTCGACAGAAAACACGCAGGTAGATGTATGTATATCGAACATCTGTTCATATATTTTCTGTGAACAGAGAGCCAGCAATCGCAGCTCTTATAAAAAACGGGCGCGAACCGAAGTCCGCGCCCGTAAATGTCGATGCCCGAAGGCTTACTTGCGCATCAATCCGCCGCGCTCGTCGATGGCGTCCCAGAAGGCATCGGCAAAGCGGGGGTCGCTTGCAGCCATGAGGGCGTTAGTGGCCATCCAGCCAGAGGGAGTGCCGGTGTCGTAGCCCGACAGCGGGTCGATGACGACGGCATACATGGCCTCGCGGTCGAGCGAACGGGCCATGGCGTCGGTGAGCTGGATCTCGCCGCCCTTGCCGGCCTGCTGATCTGCCAGCAGGTCCATGACCAGCGGGCTCAGCAGGTAGCGACCGACGATGTACAGGTTGGACGGAGCAGCCTCGGGAGCGGGCTTCTCGACCAGACCGCCGATGCGCCAGACAGCGCCCGGCTCGGCATCGGCAACGTCCTCGGCGCCCTCGAGCGAACCGACGCGCTCACCGGCGATAACGCCGTAGCGGCTGACTTCCTCGGGCGAGCAAGCAGCGACGGCGATAACCGAAGCTCCACCGTGCTCCTTGGAAACGGCGAGCATCTTGTCGCAGATGTCGCGATTAGGCACAACGTAGTCGCCCAGAAGGACCAGGAAGTTCTCCCCTGCCACGGCGTCGGCAGCAGAGCGGATAGCATGGCCGAGGCCCTTGGGCTCGTACTGATAACGGAAGTCGACCGGCATACCGCCAGCGTGGGCGACGGCGTCGGCATAGGCGTTCTTGCCGCGCTCGCGCAGCAGGTTCTCGAGCGAGCGATCGGGCTGGAAGTAGTTCAGTAGCTCGGGCTTACCGGGAGAAGTAACGATGATGGCGTCGTCGACCTCCTCGGGATCGAGCGCCTCCTCGACGACGTACTGAATGACGGGCTTGTCGAGCACCGGCAGCATCTCTTTGGGCGTGCACTTGGTGCCAGGCAGAAAACGCGTGCCAAGACCGGCGGCGGGGATGA
The DNA here is from genome assembly GCA_900541045.1 of uncultured Collinsella sp. Classification (GTDB taxonomy): domain Bacteria; phylum Actinomycetota; class Coriobacteriia; order Coriobacteriales; family Coriobacteriaceae; genus Collinsella. The sequence continues at coordinate 14,522 of UQID01000013.1, read as the reverse complement.
TTGCCTTCATGTTATTCAAAGATCCTTTCGCAGGCGCAGAATGCGCCCTGTGCGTGCGGCACGGCGGCCGCAGACCAAATTGCGATACCCAAGCATCTTACCGCTGGAACTATATGTCGCTACAAGGCAGAGACAATTCTTCAGCAGGTCAACGCAAATTATTGCTCGAATGGTGCAATTTTATTGCCCAACGGCAGGGCGCCCGATACGACGCAAATCACAGAACATGGCAGTTTGAGCAACCGATGTCGAGGGACCGAAAAACAAAAAAGACGGGGCTCGCAATGCGAACCCCGTCTGCAAAGAAATCTGGCGAGAAAGCCTGATTACTTGAGGGTGACAGCAGCGCCAGCAGCCTCGAGCTTCTCCTTGGCAGCCTCGGCGTCCTCCTTCTTGGCACCCTCGAGAACAGCCTTGGGAGCGCCCTCGACGACCTCCTTGGCCTCCTTCAGGCCAAGGTTGGTGAGCTCACGGACGGCCTTGATGACCTGGATCTTGTTGTCGCCGAAGCCCTCGAGCACGACGTCAAACTCGGTCTTCTCCTCGGCCTCAGCAGCGCCAGCAGCGGGAGCGGCGACAACAGCGGCAGGAGCAGCGGCGGAAACGCCGAAGGTGTCCTCGATAGCCTTGACGAGCTCGGAAGCCTCGAGAAGGGTCATTTCCTTAAGAGCATCGATGATCTCATCGGTGGTAAGCTTAGCCATTTCTAAGTCCTTTCGGTTTCCGTGTCTGTGCACGGAGATCAGTTAAAACACGGCGCGAATGCGCCAGGGGTGCGGCGTTGCCGCCGCGGGTGAAAACAGCGACTAGGCTGCCTTCTGCTCGGAGACCTGCTGGATCGAACGAGCGAGACCAGAGGAAACGCCGTTGACGCAGACAGCGATGTCGCGAGCGAAACCGGAGATGAGACCGGCGATCTGGCCGAGAAGCTGGTCCTTGGTGGGCAGCTCGGCGATAGCCTTAACATCATCAGCGGAAACGGCCTTGCCGTCGGAGATACCGCCCTTGATCTCAAGGACGCCCTTGGACTTAGCGGAGAAGTCCTTAAGGGCCTTAGCGGCCTCGACCGGCTCGGTCTCGTAGAACACATAAGCGACGGGGCCGGCGAGAATCTCGTCGATCTCGGGCTGCTCCTGGTTCTTGAGAGCGATCTTGACCAGGTTGTTCTTGTAGACCTTCATCTCGGCGCCGCACTCGCGAAGCTGATGACGCAGCTCCTGAGCCTGCTTAACCGTCAGACCGTTGTAGTTGACGACGAACAGACCGGCGTTCTCGGCGATACGGGACTCGATCTCTGCAACCTTGTCGATTTTGTACTGCTGGGGCATGAATTACACCTCCTCGAATTCTTTCCGGGCACGGTCCGCCACAAGGACGTGACGGGGGCATGTCCAAAAAGAAAGCCCCCGCGCTGCATGAGCGACGGGGGCGAGAAGACATATCTACTCGACCACCTCGGCTGGCGGGATGTCCCATTAAGCTCGCGGGTAAGACCCGTTTGCGCCGGCTGTCTCTGGCAGCGGATTCGTGCGTGAACCGAAAGTATTATGGCGGGGACCCCGGCGTCGGTCAACGGGCGCGATGATTCGTACACAAACCCTGCATACGCTCCGGCCGGGAGGGGCAGGGCGAGTTTTCCGCTCGGTCAAGTCCTGGGCTCGCACGAAGGCCACATTAAGTGACCTTCGGCTCGTGCGGAATCTACGGAAAACTCGCCCTGCCCCTCCCGGCCGGAGCTACGTTGCCTTTGCTGCGAATCCTCGTGTCCGTTGGCCGGCGCGCCCCACGCATAATCCTTATGTCGGTGGGCTGATGGTTTTGGGTCCCGGTGGGCTATAGGGTTGACACGAAGTTGGACAGGCGGCGGAGACCTTCGTCCAAATCCTTGTCGGAGACGCAGTAGCTTAGGCGGATGTGGCCTTCGGTTCCGAAACAGTCGCCCGGGACTAGGGCTACGTTTGCCTCTTTGATGGCTTTGATGCAGAAGTCTTCGCTGGTTAGGCCGAACTTTTTGATGCTCGGGAAAGTGTAGAAGGCTCCTGCGGGCTCTACTACATCGAGGCCCATGGCGTCTAAGGCTGCGAGTACGCGCTCGCGGCGGGCTCGGTAGACTTCGAGCATGGGGGCGGGGTCGACGGTGAGGGCTCGGGCTGCGGCGTCCATCTCGAAGGAGACGGCGCTCGATACTAAGTATTGGTGGGCCTTTGCGATCTCGGCGATGACGGGGGTTGCCGCTGCGAGCCAGCCCAGGCGCCAGCCGGTCATAGCCCAGGGCTTGGAGAAGCTCTCGATGACTACCGTCTGCTCACGAAGCTCCGGGTGGCGCTGGGCAAAGCGCTCGTAGCCGTCCACGTAGACCAGGCGGTTGTATACGTCGTCGCAGACCACGTAGATGCCCGCCTGCTCTGCCACGTGCGCCACGGCGTCGAGCGATGCCGCGTCAAGGATGCAGCCCGTAGGATTGTTGGGCGAGCAGATGACGATGGCTTTGGTCGCCGGCGTCACGCAAGCACGAAGTGCGTCCTCGTCAATCTGAAAATGTGCAGGCTCCGTATCCAAAAAGACAGCTTTGGCGTGGTTGGCCACGACGATGCTCTCGTACAGGCCAAAGGCCGGTGTGGGGATGATGACCTCGTCGCCGGGGTTGAGCATAGCCATGAATGTTGCCGACAGTGCCTCGGTCGCGCCGTCGGTCAGGATGACCTCGTCGGCCGAAAACGTAAGGCCCGCGTCCCCCATGTAGGCAGATAACGCCTCACGCAGGGCGGAGCGACCGTTGTTGGGCGGATAGTGCGTGTCACCGCGGTCCAGTGCGGCGGTCACCTCGGCGCTAATCACATCGGGCGTGGGAAAATCGGGCTCGCCAAGCGCAAGCGCAATGCACCCCGGGTGCTGGGCGGCGAGCGCGTTGATTCGGCGGATACCGGAGGGCTTGAGCGTGGCAAGCGAGGTATTCATGGGCAGTCGCATGGCGTTCCTTTCGTAAGGGTTGCACTAGGATAGCGCGGCGGGGCGCCGCCGGACGGTGTAACCTAAACGGAAACCAACCGGAAAGGAGGCAGCATGGAGCCGACCGCGCGCGGCGATGTACCAAAAACGCTGCAAACCATTGCGTATATCAGCATTCCCAATAGCGCCGATCTTGAGTTTTTGCTCTGGGACCTGCAGGATGCCATCGCCGCCTATGCCCGGCTTTCCGGCACCGCACTCCCTCGCCCGGTCGACTTGAAGGCAAATGACGCCGGCAGCGTTGCCGATGGCATCGTGCTGGCCATTGAAGATGTGGCTGACGATAAGACGTTGGCTGCTATCGAGCAGGCGCTTGAGCGCTTTGGCAGTACGGGAACGCGCGTCTATGCCGCGATTCGAGCCGCACAAGAGGACACTGAGCAGGCGCGTGGGACCGCCGTTCGTCTGCACAAGGTATGCGAGCGCCATGACCAATTGTGGTGTGGCGGCGTTGCCATCTACGGCGGCAGCGGCATCGCAGCGCTTCGTCGCTCCCCGCGCATGGGACTCTTGCGGCGACCGTTTTCTGAGGCCATGGACAAGCTCGTGGGCGCCGTTCGCATGGGATGTTCCGTCGAGCATGCACAGCGACTTGGCGGCGGCAATGCCGCCAACGTCGACGCCGACGGCATGGTTTGCGCCGAGCCAGCCGTGCCCGCGCCGATCTGGCGAGGCGTTCTGAAACGTCTGGGCGCCCACGCTCAAACAAAAATCTAAATTAAATAACAGCCCAGTCAACGGCTTCGTGCCAACGCTCGACAAGACGCTCCAGTCGCCAGGCGGCATTGGCAGGACTTGTCGAGGGCAGGACGACGGCGGGCAACCCCGTCCGATCTTGCAAGTAGCGTTTGTAGAGTCGCCCTGCCGTACCGCCGTTACAGACAACGACCTCGATCGGCGCGGCATCGGTAATGCGCTCGATATGTGCCGGCACAACGTTACGAATGCTCGCGTCGCTCGAGCCCTTAATGTCGCAGCTCTCAATCACATCCCACAGGGCCACGCCGCCGTTCAGCAGCATGGCCCGCTTGGCGGCAATGGAGGCATCGAGCGTCGCGGGCTCACTACTCGCCAAAGGATCGCCCTCGTTGGGCGGCACGGGCGCACCGAGGCACGCGGCCATCACACGCCAAAAGCGGTTCTGAGGGTTGCCGTAATAAAAGGCATTGGCGCGCGAAAGCACCGAGGGAAACGACCCCAGCACCAAAACGCGCGAGTGCTGGTCGAACACGGGTTCAAACCCATGCTCAATATGTTGATAGCCCTCGTCGGACGCAGCCATGGCCTAGGCCCTCAACAGATAGCGCACCTCGTAGGGCGCAAGCTCGAGGGTACCCTTCAGCTCGACAGCGAGCGCGTCGTCGGCAAGCAGGTCGACGAAGGAGCCGTTGAGTTCGCCAGCGCCAAAGGCGTAAGGCTCACCCACGGCATTCACCGCCACGAGTACCGTCGCGCCGTCACAGGCGCGCTCAAACAGCAGCTGTTTGTTCTGAATCACCACGTTGCGATAGGCGCCGTAATTGAGGGCGCGGGCCGCTGCATCGTTTGCCGAGCGCAGGTGCGCGAGCTGCGTGACATATTCCGACAGATCATTGGGTGCCGGCTCGTCAAGCGCAGGACGCAATGCCCAATCGCCATCGGGACCGCCCTTTTCGCCGGCAATCCCCCACTCGCTGCCGTAGTAGACGCACGGGATGCCCGGCATACCAAAGAGCATGCCGTAGACGGGACGTAGGCAGGACTTGTCGGTAAGGATGCTCGCCAGGCGCGGCACGTCGTGGTTGTCGACAAACGACAGCAGGTGCTTGCCGCGGTAGATGCACCACGGGTCGCCGCCAAACTGACGATGCAGCGAGTGGGCGATCTCGAACATGTTGACCGAGTTAAAGCTGGAGTACAGCCCCTTGTAACACTCGTAGTTGGTGCAGGAGTCGAGCATCTCGTCGTTGACGATCTGGTTATAGTCGCCGTGGAGCGTCTCGCCGATCAGCACAAAGTCGGGCTTGAGCTCGCGGGAAAAAGCGTGCAGGCGGCGCATAAAGTCGCGGTCGAGCATATAGGCAACGTCCAGGCGCAGGCCGTCGACGCCAAAAACCTCGGCCCAGCGGCGCACGGACTCGAGCAGGTAATCGACCACGGCGGGGTTTTGCAGGTTGAGCTTCACGAGCTCAAAATGGCCTTCCCAGCCCTCGTACCAAAAGCCGTCGCCGTAGCACGAGTCGCCATCAAAGCTGATGTGGAACCAGTCCTTGTAGGGCGAGTCCCACTTGCGCTCCTGCACATCGCGGAAGGCCCAAAAGCCACGGCCCACATGGTTGAAGACGGCGTCGAGCACCACGCGGATGCCGTGGGCATGCAGTGTCTCGCACACGGCGGCAAAGTCGGCATCCCCACCCAAGCGACGGTCGATGTGGCGCAGGCTGCGCGTGTCGTAGCCGTGGCTATCAGACTCGAGCGGCGGGTTGATGAGCACAGCGCCAACGCCGAGTTTCTGCAGGTAGTCGGCCCATTGGGCGATTTTCATGATAGGAGCATCGGGATTGGGCACGGCGTTAGCAGCCTGGGCGAGCTCATCCTCGGCAACGGGTGCGGCGTTCTCGCGCGGAGCTCCGCAAAAGCCCAGCGGATAGATCTGATAGAACGTCGTCTCGTATGCCCACATAGCAACCTCCCGGTAAGCTCAACACAACGACATCCATTGTATGCCCGCCGCGTATCTCCTCCCCCAAAATAAGTTGCGGTGAAATAGGGACTGTTTGCCGGGTTTATTGGGCCCAGCAGTCCGTATTCCACCGCAACTGATGAGGGAACGTGATTAGGCGACGGGCTTGGCGCGGCGTATGACCGGGAATAGCACCGTGATAGCGAGGATGACGCCTACGACGGTAATCGCCCCGCCCGCGAAGCCGATCCAGGCGATGCCGGGACCCGAAACCACGGCGCCGCCGATCGCGGTGCCCGTGCCGATACCCAGATTGAACAGGCCCGAGAAGATCGACATGGCGACGGCCGACGAGTCCGCCGGCGTGTACTTGATGAGCTCGGCCTGAAACGCCACGTTAAAGGCCGTGGCGCAGCAACCCCACAGTGCGCAAACAGCGAGAACCGCGGCGAGCGACGATGCGGCCGGGCCCATGAGCAGCAGGGCCACCGGAACGCCGGAGAGCGTAATCGCGAGAAACGGGAACCGGTGCCCATCGAACAGGCGGCCAAACAGCCAGCTTCCGAGCAGACCAGAGCAGCCAAACGCCGTCAGCGTCATGGTGATGGCGCCCGCGTCGACATGGGCGACCTGAGCCAGGAAAGGCTCAATATAGCTATAGCCCGCGTAATAGCCGGTCGCCATAAAGACCGTGACCGCGTAGAGCGCGATGAGGAACGGGTTCTTGAGCAGCTCGGGCAGCTGTTTGAGCGTAAAGCGCTCGCCCGCTGGCATGGCAGGGAACACCGTGGCCTGGTAGACGACCGCGACAGTAGACAGCACCCCGACCACGGCAAACGTCATACGCCAGCCCACGGCCAGGCCAATGGCGCGGCCGAGCGGCAGGCCGAAAATCTGTGCGATGGAAGAGCCCGTGGCGATCATGCTGATGGCGAGCGCCCCGTGGCGTGTGTCAACCAGGCGCGACGCCATAATCGAGGCGACCGACCAGAACACGGCGTGCGCGCAGGCAACCACCAGGCGCGCGCAGACTAAGATGGGATAGGTCGGTGCCGAGGCGGACAGGAACTGGCCCAGCGAGAACACGGCAAGCACGCCTAGCAGCATCCGCTTGAACTCGAAGCGCGAGGCAAACACCATGAGCGGCAACGACAGCAGCATGACGCCCCAGGCATAGACCGAGATCATGATGCCCGCCTGGGCCTCGGTGAGCGAGAACGACGCGGCGATATCAGTCAAAAGGCCGATGGGCATAAACTCCGACGTGTTGAACACGAACGCACAGCAGGTGAGCCCGACGAGCGGGAGCCACTGCCTGAGCGTGATACCGTCTTGCCTTGCCTGACTCATATATAACGTCTCCAATCATTTTGAGCGGAGGCAATTATATAGCAATGGTCCCGCATTCGTCAGTAACGGACACGGGACCGAAAACAATTCGATACACAGAGGTTGCGCCGTCAATTCATAACTAAGCCAACCCCAGCAACATGCCCGCCGAATGCACGACAAACGCCACGACCCAGGCGACCGTCACCTGAAACGCGAATACGGCCACGGCATAGCGTGCGCCCAACTCGCTCTTGACGGCGCCGATGGACGCCACGCAAGGCGGGTACAGCAGCGTAAAGACCAGGAACACGTAGGCGGTAAACGGCGAAAACATGGCTGACAGTGCCGCGGGCGACGTTGCGCCCAAAAGCACCGTGAGCGTCGAGATGACGCTCTCCTTGGCAATGAGCCCCGTGACGAGCGCCGTCGAGGCGCGCCAGTCGCCAAAGCCGAGCGGGGCCAACACCGGCGCGATGATGCTACCCAGACCGGCAAGCAGGCTTTGCGACTGGTCGGCGACCACGTTAAAGCGGATGTCGAACGTCTGAAGGAACCAGATGACCACGGTCGCGGCAAAGATAATGGTAAAGGCCTTGGTGATGAAGTCCTTGGCCTTATCCCATGCCAGCATCACCGTCGTCTTGACGCTCGGCAGGCGGTAATTGGGGAGCTCCATGATAAACGGCACCGGGTCGCCCTTAAATGCCGTGCGGTTGAGCACCAAAGCCGCGACGCAGCCGACCACGATACCGATCAGATAGAGCGAGACCATGGCGGGAACCGTCGCCTGCGGGAAAAACGCCCCGCACAGCAAGCCGTAAACCGGCAGCTTGGCTGAGCAGCTCATAAACGGCGTGAGCATGACCGTCATCTTGCGGTCGTGCTCGGATGGGAGCGTACGGGTCGACATGATAGCTGGCACGGTGCAGCCAAAGCCGACGAGCATGGGCACGAAGCTGCGGCCCGACAGACCAAAGCGACGCAACACCTTATCCATGACAAAGGCCACGCGCGCCATGTATCCGGAGTCTTCCAGAATGGAGAGGAACAAAAAGAGCACGACGATAATCGGCAGGAAGGTCAGCACACTGCCCACGCCCGTAAGCACGCCGTCGACAGCCAGCGAGCGCACCACGTCGTTGGTACCGAACGCCTTGAGGCCCGCATCGGCCGAGGCGATGATGGCAGCGATACCGTCCTCCATGAGTCCCTGCAACGCCGCGCCGATCACGCCAAACGTCAGCCAAAAGACGAGGCCCATGATCAACAGAAACGCCGGAATGGCCGTATAGCGACCCGTCAGAATGCGGTCGATTTTGACAGAGCGCACGTGTTCGCGACTTTCGTGCGGCTTGACGACGCAGCGCCCGCACACATCGCCGATAAAGCTAAAGCGCATGTCCGCCAGCGCAGACAGGCGGTCAGTGCCGGCCTCGCCCTCCATCTGGGTGATGATGTGCTCGATAGCGTCGAGCTCGTTGCGATCCAGGTGAAGCGCCTCGGTTACCAGCTCATCGCCCTCGACCAGCTTGGTCGCCGCAAAGCGCACCGGGATGTGCGCCGTCACGGCATGGTCCTCGATCAGGTTAGCAATGCCGTGAATGCAGCGATGCAGTGCACCGCCGTCCGGACCGTCGGGCGCGCAAAAGTCCAGGCGACCGGGGCGCTCGCGGAACCGTGCCACGTGCAGGGCGTGGTCCACCAGCTCGCCGATGCCCTCGTTGCGGGCAGCGCTAATGGGGACAACGGGCACGCCCAACAGGCTCTCGAGCAAGTTGACGTCTACGGCGCCGCCGTTGGCGGTCACCTCGTCCATCATGTTGAGCGCGATGACCATAGGACGGTCAAGCTCCATGAGCTGCAGTGTCAGGTACAGGTTGCGCTCGATGTTGGTGGCGTCAATGATATCGATGATGGCGTCGGGATGCTCATCCAGGATAAACTGGCGGCTCACGATCTCCTCACCCGTGTACGGCGACAGAGAGTAAATGCCGGGCAGGTCGGTAACGCTCGCCTCGGGGTGGTTACGAATGGTACCGTCTTTGCGGTCGACCGTTACGCCGGGAAAGTTGCCGACGTGCTGGTTGGAGCCCGTAAGCTGGTTGAACAGCGTGGTCTTACCGCAGTTTTGGTTGCCGGCGAGGGCAAAATGCAGCGGCGCGCCCTCAGGCACGGCCGTCTTCGCGGCGCGGGGCGAATACGTCCCCTCGCCCAGGGCCGGATGCTCCGTCGTGCCGATTGCGGCGTTAGCGCGCGGACCCGCATCGGTGTCGTGAACACCCACGAGCTCGATGCGAGCGGCATCGTCCTTGCGCAGCGTCAACTCGTAGCCACGCAGGCGGATCTCGAGCGGGTCACCCATGGGGGCGTACTTCATCATGGTAACTTCGGTGCCCGGCGTTAGACCCATGTCCAAAATATGCTGTCGAAGCGCCTGATCGTCGGATGTCACCGATGCGACAACGGCGTCCTTTCCAATCTCGAGTGTATCGAGCTTCACGTCCGTGTTCCTCCCCCGGCGCCCACAGGGCATTGCATTTTGTTTATCTTGGCTAACCGTTTGCCATGGCTAACCATTTAACCACGCATGATAGCGCGAACACATAGTGACGTTCAATTAACAGATTGCCGCCCTGGCGGGCTCGCAGCGTCAAGTGGTTACGCGGTTTGGTAAAACGCCGTAACTAAAACCCGTGGCGCTCCAGGAAGCGGAAGGCTAGGCGGATCCAGGGACGGACTGCCACCTGCTTGTCCTCGTTGTCGACCGCGGTGTTGGCGTTGCCGAGCGAAAGGCCGTGACCACCCTGGTCGAAGACGTGCATCTCGCATGCAACGCCCTCCTCGGCCATGCGCTGCGCAAACGGGTAGACCTGCGCGATCGGCGCCGTCTTGTCGTCGGACACGCCCCACACAAAGGTCGGCGGCATCTGACGCGAAACATGTGTGGTGGGGCAGATATCGGCCAGATGCTCGTCAGTTGCCTCGCCACCCGTCACCATCGACAGGTAGTCGTTGAGCAGATCGCGCCCCGTCTTGCCGCCCGTCTTGGGCACGCGCAAGTCAATGCGCGGATCGCGCGTCTGCATGTCGCGCACATAGGCAAAGTCGAGCAATGGATAGCCCAGCACCACGGCATCGGGACGAATGTCGTCCGCGCGCGCCCCGGCAAGTGCCGCGAAGGGACCGGTCTTCCACTGCGTTGCCAGCGAGGCACAGATCATGCCGCCCGCCGAGAATCCCACGACGCACACGCGCTTAGGATCGACATGCCACTCGTCGGCGTTGGCGCGCACCGTGGCGACCATCTTGGCAAGATCTGCCTGGGGGTGCGGAAAGCTCACGTCACCCGTAGAACTCGTGACATAGTTGAGCACAAAGGCCTGGTAGCCGCGGTCCAAAAATGCAAACGCCACCGGGTCCTGCTCGTGCGGAGCGATATGCGTAAACCCGCCTCCGCCGCAGATGATCACCGCGGGGCGGCGGCCATTCGGTTTATCGGGCAGCGGCTCGGCACCCAAATACGTAAACGTCGCCGGATAATCCTCGGTCGGCTCCTCGCCCCACAGCGCATGGTTCTCGACAATCATATGTGCTCCCTTCGCGCAAATTATGCGCCCTTGTTTTTCGCCTTCAAGCGTACCCCACTTGAACCCGTGGCGCAGAAACACTCCGGCAATAAGTTTCCCTTCAACTGATATATCACATAATCCCAGTTCAGAGGTATCGTTGAGCAGCGTAGAATAGGGGCGTTGACCAAGCCGCGAAACACATGTGAAACGTTTCCGGCAAACCAAACGCGCGATATGCGCCTATTTAAGTTGGAGGCAACTATGGGTCTGCTCGATTCGCTTAAGTCCACCTTCACCTCGACCGGCGAGGCGTCCGTTCCGCCCGCAGCAAGCTTCGCTACCCGCGAAGGCGTCATCTACGCCCCCGTCAACGGCGTGCTCGTCAACCTGAACGAGGTTCCCGACGAGACGATCGCCTCGGGCATGCTTGGCCAGGGCTATGGCATCGAGCCCATTACCGGCACCATCTATGCGCCCGCCAACGGCCGCATCGGTGCCACCACTGTCACCAACCACTCCATCGGCATGATCACCGAGGACGGCCTGCGCGTGTTCATCCATGTTGGCCTGGGCACCGTGGAAATGAACGGCAAGGGTTTTGCCCGCTTTGTCGAGATGGGCGATGTGGTCAAGGCAGGCCAGCCGCTCATCAGCTTCGACCGCGAGGCCATTAAGGCCGCTGGTCACGAGAACATCGTGACCGTCATCGTCTCCGAGCTCGATCGTCTTAAGAGCATCGACCATGTCGGCGAGTCTGGAACGCTTATCGGCGGCAACCCGCTCGTCAAGCTTGGCGACCCGCTGCTGGTTGCCAAGACCAAGTAGCCAGGCCCCACGCCACACAGCCAAAAGGCACCTCGTCAAGCGCCCGCGACCATTTGGCCGCGGGCGCTTTTCGTTTGAAAAACCATCCCGCCAATGCTTTATCTGTATAGCTCAAATGAGCCGAGCTGCTAGAATATCGAACTGTATGGATAACTATCATTCAACCGTTATGGGAGGATACGTGAACCGCACCAAAATCGCGCAGCTCTATGCCGATGCCGAGTCGCTCGGCGGCCAGACCGTCACCGTCGCCGGCTGGGTCAAGTCCGTCCGCGACATGAAGAACTTTGGCTTTGTTACGCTCAACGACGGCAGCTGCTTCCGCGACCTGCAGGTCGTCATGAACCGCGAGGCACTCGACAACTACGACGAGATCGCCCATCAAAACGTCTCGGCCGCACTCATTTGCACCGGCACCGTCAAGCTGACCCCCGATGCGCCCCAGCCTTTCGAGCTTTCTGCCACCTCCATCGAGGTCGAGGGCACGAGCGCCCCGGATTACCCGCTGCAGAAGAAGCGCGCAACCGTCGAGTTCCTGCGCACCCAACAGCACCTGCGCCCGCGCACCAACCTGTTCCGCGCCGTGTTCCGCATCCGTTCTGTCGCGGCTGCCGCCATCCACCGCTTCTTCCAGGAGCAGGGCTTTGTCTACGTCAACACCCCCATCATCACCACGAGTGACTGCGAGGGCGCCGGCGAGATGTTCCGCGTGACCACGCTCGACCCCAAAAATCCGCCCCTCACCGAGTCCGGCGAGGTCGACTGGAGCCAGGACTTCTTTGGCAAGCACGCGAGCCTTACCGTGTCCGGCCAGCTCAATGCCGAGAACTTTGCCATGGCCTTTGGCGACGTGTACACCTTTGGCCCCACCTTCCGCGCCGAAAACTCCAACACCACGCGCCACGCCGCCGAGTTTTGGATGATCGAGCCCGAGATGGCCTTTGCCGACCTTAACGACTACATGGATAACGCTGAGGCCATGCTCAAGTACGTCCTTAAGGACGTTATGGCCACCTGCCCCGACGAGCTCAACATGCTCAACAAGTTTGTGGACAAGGGCCTGATCGAGCGCCTGGACCACGTGGCAAACTCCGACTTTGCCCGCGTCACCTATACCGAGGCCGTCGAAATCCTGGAGCAGGCCGTCGCCGCCGGTCACAAGTTTGACTATCCCGTGAGCTGGGGCATCGACCTGCAGACCGAGCACGAGCGCTTCCTGACCGAGGAGCACTTTAAGCGACCGACTTTTGTGACCGACTACCCGGCCGAGATCAAGGCGTTCTACATGCGCATGAACGAGGACGGCAAGACCGTCGCCGCCGCCGACTGTCTGGTTCCCGGTATCGGCGAGATTATCGGCGGCTCCCAGCGCGAGGAGCGCCTGGATCTGCTCGAAGCCCGCATCAAAGACCTGGACATGAATCCCGAGCAGTACAAGTACTACCTTGACCTGCGCCGCTACGGTTCCTGCAAGCACGCCGGCTACGGTCTGGGCTTCGAGCGCTTGGTCATGTATCTGACCGGCGTGGGCAACATCCGCGACGTCCTGCCGCACCCGCGCACCGTGGGCAACGCCGACTTCTAATCGTCGGACGCTAGCTCGCGTCGCCACACTCCAACGCTCATCGCACAAGCGTCTCTCGACATCGGCCGAGGGGCGCTTTTTTTCAACAGCACCCGTCAAGCTTTTGGCAAGTTTTTGGTCAGTTGGGCAGGGCTGTTGAAAACTCGACCCGCCGCTTGCCGACGGCTACCGACCGCCCAGGGCGTCCTGCACCCCTGGGAAAGCCCCGCGTCCTAGGCTCCATACCGTCGCCACCCAAAACGGAAAGGACGTGGGCGCCATGACCGAAACCGCTGTTGAAACTTACGAGACCACGACGAGGGGCGCCGCCTCGATGGCAGCCTATCGCGCCGTTCGCATCCTGCAACTATTAAGCGAAAACACCGGTGAGGACAAGGCCATGCTTTCCGATGAGTTGATCCGGCGCCTCGCCCATCCCGACGACCCCGCCCGCATGCCCATCTCGGCGGCGCGGCGCAGCATCTACACCGCCATCTCCGCACTTCGCCATGCCGGATACGAAATTGAGTACAAGCGCGGCGTGGGCTACAAACTTCTTACCCGCCCGCTCACCGATGAAGAGATCATCCGGCTCCACGGTATGGTCATGCGCAACCGCTCCACGCCTATCGCCATCCGCAAGAGCATGGCGCAGCACTTAGTTGCCATGGCGAGTGCCGACGTTCGCGGCTACCTCGATACACCCGAACCCGCTCCAAGCGCAGGCAGCAAGGCTACCAAGGCAACACGCACGCCCATCAAGCGCATCGACACGTGCGAGCTCGTCGAGCAGGCCATCGACCACGGAACCACGGTGAGTTTTGATATTTCGAGCGTCACGACACGCGGCGAAACCGAAGCAGCACGGATGACACTCCGTCCCTTTGCCATCAGGCAGCGCGATGGCATCTCGTATCTGCTGGGAACGGTCTACGACACCCGAGGCACCGACGATACGCTGCGCACCGTCGAGATCGCCCGTATGAGAAACGTCAGCACGCGCCTGCTCGACGGCAAGAAGCTCTTCGCCGCCTTGGACGAGGACGACGCCTCCTCCGCCGCATAAGACCCTCCGCCGCCCATTCGACTACCCGTACCGCCCATCCGATTCTGTATTAAAAACCCGCCAGGCTGTTGTAAAAATGGACATCAGCGCTACTATAGTTCCACTTGCACTTTGTCCCAGTGCAGTGTTTCCAGCCATTTTTATACTGGGGGTAATGATATGAAGGACATCACCATCAGCCGCAGGAGCCTTCTGGTCTCCGCCGGCCTGCTCGCGCTCGCCCCGCTCGCCGGATGCGGCGGCAACTCTGGTTCCGGCTCTGCTGCCGCCGGTTCCGACTACACCATCGGCGTTCTGCAGCTCACCGAGCACTCCGCACTCGATGCCGCCAACGACGGCTTTGTCAAGGCCATCAAGAAAAGCGGCCTTAAGGTCAAGATCGACCAGAAGAACGCCCAGAACGACCAGTCCACGTGTAAGTCCATCGCCGACAAGTTCGTGGGCGATGGCGTCGACCTGATCTACGCCATCGCCACGCCCGCCGCACAGGCTGCT
>UQID01000012.1 GCA_900541045.1 uncultured Collinsella sp. | reverse complement strand
ATCTACACTTCTAGCTTCGTCGGCAGCGTCAGATGTGTATAAGAGACAGTTGTCGAACAGGTCCGCGATCTCGGGATCATACTCGCTAAGCACACGGCGCTCCAGGCGCAAGAACAGCGCCAGATTGTCGCGCAGCTCCTCGGGGATCTCGATCTCGGCGAGACGCTCCTTGGATTCGGCATTCGAGCCGATTCGGTTAACGAGGCGGTTGACCACGGCAGCGACACGCGCCGCGGCTTCGGGTACAGACTGGTTGCTTAGGTTCTCAGCCACGTTTCCTCCCATTCCTCCTTCTATGCACGTAACATGCGGTATTTATTATAGGCACTCGGCAAAAACTTTCGAAGCTGATTGCGCTTTACCACACAAAAGTATTTTCTGCATTGCAAGGCTTTTTGCCCCAAATGGTCGTATTTCTCGGTGGACGGCATATGCAAACGGGGGCATTCCGCATAAATGCGAAACACCCCCGTAACAATCGCTCTCCATGAGCAGGGCACGTTAGCAGGCCCGCAGCTCAAAAAGATACACTACAGGCGCTCGCGAACCGCCTCGACAACGTTGGCCAAATCGACCAGTACCTCGTCGTGGCTCTGCATGTCGCGCACCTTGACCTTGCCGGCGTCAAGCTCGTCGCCACCCAGGACTAGGATGAGCTTAGCGCCCACCTTGTCGGCCTGCTTAAACTGGGCCTTAAGGGAACGGCCCTGATAGTCGGCCTCGGTCACAATCCCTGCAGCGCGAAGCTGCTGCGTAATGGTAAAGACGTTCTGACGCAGCTCCTTGCCGGCGTTGGCAACGTAGACGCACGGGACCTCCTCGGCACCCAGGTCGCTGCCAAAGGCCTGCAGGGCCAGCAGGGCGCGCTCAAAGCCGACGGCAAAGCCGACGCCTGCCGTGGGCTTGCCGCCCTCGAGCTCGACCAAGCCGTCATAGCGACCGCCACCACCGATGGAGCCGACACCGGCGCCGGGAGCCTCGACCTCAAAGACAGTACGGGTGTAGTAGTCCAGGCCACGCACCAAGGTGGGATCCTCAACATACTCGATACCCGCCGCATCCAAATAGCGCTTGACCTGCTCGTAGTGCTCGCGGCACTCGTCGCACAGGTTGTCGCCCATCAGCGGTGCGTCGGACATGATCTCGCGGCAATGGTCGTTCTTGCAGTCGAAGGCGCGCAGCGGGTTGAGCTCGGCGCGCTCGCGGCACTCGTCGCACATCTCGTCGGCGTGATCGAGAATGAACTGCTTGACCTGCTCGCGGTATGCCGGACGGCACTGCGCATCGCCCATCGAGTTAATAAGCAGACGGAGCTTGGACAGATCGAAGCCCAGGCGCTTGTAGAACTCCATGAGCATGATGATGCACTCGGCGTCGGCAGCCGGATCGGGAGCGCCGAGCCACTCGATGCCCACCTGGTGGAACTGGCGCAGGCGACCCTTCTGAGGACGCTCGCCGCGGAACATTGCCTCGGCGTAATAAGCCTTAAACGGCGTGGAGCCCTGGGGCACCAGGTTGTTCTCCACGACGGCGCGCACCACACCGGCTGTGCCCTCGGGACGAAGGGCCAGGCGCTGCTTGGGCTTGAGCTTGGTATCGGTACCCTCGGTAAAGACGCGCTCCAGGTTGGCGCCGCTAAACACGCGGAACATCTCCTTGCGCACGACGTCGGTCGACTGGCCGATACCGTGAACAAACACGTCCACCTGCTCGATCGCGGGCGTCTCGATGGGTTTAAAACCAAACGGCTCGAACACGCCGGCCGCAATCTGCTGCATCTTTTGCCAGGCGCGCATCTCGGCGCCGATAAGGTCGCGGGTTCCCTCCGCCTTCTGTGCCTGCATGGGCAAACACCTTTCTTTTGTATCGCGTCATAGGTAGTGGTCATTATACGGCACAAAAACAAAACGCGGCGGCGCGTCTGACCGAACGAGGGTATGGGGGCTCGTTCGGCCAGACGCGCCGCCGCTGTTTGTGATCCGCTTTCCTCCGTCCCCTTCGGATCACGTGATCTGTTGGGGACGGAGGAAAACGGATCATTTCGTAGGCCCGTGGCCGCCTTGGAAACCGAATGATGGTACGAGCATCCATTCGGCTTCCAGGGCAGCCACAGACAGAACGGAGCGAACAGAAAAGAGCACGTAGACCTGCCATAGCTCACCGACAAAGCTCATGCCGGCAAGAACGGCAGAGGTGGCGATTACAGTGAGGGGAACCCAAAACGCGGCCGCTTACTTTATCGGCAACATGGCCAATGACAAGTGAGCCGATAACGCTCACCACGGTGGAGATCGCATTGGAGATGTTGTACTGCGCAAGCGTAATCCCGAGGTCGCTTACGATGAGCGGCTGAAACAGGCTCATGCAGTTGACGAAAATCGTGTAGCACGTGGCCATGATTACGAAGCCGGAGGCCACCACGAGCCAGCCGGGGAAGAATTTACGTTGCTGGGACATACCGCTCCTTTTAAAAAACGAATAGCCTGCGCCGGGCGCCGGTAGTGCCCAAGATTGCCTTGAAAGACAAGGGCATAGGCCTTATGGCCATGCCCGCAGACTTGAAAGGCAAGGTTGGGTGCTACCGGTGGTCGGCGATATAGCCCAAAGCGACGGCGGCATAGGCCGCGGCGCCAAGGGGAAGCTCGGCATCGCTAAAACGTGCCTTGGGATGGTGCTGGGCAAAGTGTTCGTCCGTGTCGGTTACGGCCGCGCCCACGGTAAAGTACGCACTCGGAATCTCGCTCGAGATAAGCGCGAAGTCCTCACTCGCCATGGCATGGAAAAGCGGCAAGAAAGCCGCCTTGGGCAGCACTGCGCCCACGTAGCCAAGCGACGCCTGAGTCATATCGCTGTCGAGTACAAGCGGCGGAACATCCGAAAGCGTCTCGATGGTCGCCGGCGTACGATATGTTGTGGCAACGCCGTTAACGACCTCCGCGATGCGGGTCTTCAGGTGCTCCATGAGCTCAACATCAAAGCCGCGCAGCGTTCCCTCGAGCACGCAGGTGTCGGGGATGACGTTGGCCGCCAAGCCTCCAGCAAACTTACCAACGGTAAGTGCGACTTCCTTGGCCGCCGGCACCTCGCGGGCGATAAGCTCTTGAAGCGCCAGGTGCACATGGACGCCGGCCGTGATAGGGTCGATGCAGATCTCGGGGCTCGAGCCATGGCCGCCCTTGCCCTGAAGCGTGATGCGAAAACCGTACACGCCCGAAAGCGCCGGGCTGCCGTAGAGCACCAGGCCAAGCGGCGACTGGCTGTTGACATGCATGGCAAAGGCCGCCTGAGGGCGCGGGTTCTGCAGCAGGCCATCGGCGATGGCAGCGCGTGCTCCCTCAAAGGTCTCCTCGCCCGGCTGGAACAGCAATTTCACCGTGGCGTTGGCCTCCACAAGCTCGGCCTCGCGAGCCTTGAGCAGGCGCGCCGCACCAAGCAGCGCCGTCGCGTGCATATCGTGACCGCAAGCATGCATGCAGCCATTGGTGGATGCAAAGGGCTCGCCGGATTCCTCGACAACGGGTAGGGCATCCATATCACCTCGGAGCATGACGACCGTTCCGGCCTGCTCGTCCTTGCACGTGCCATTGCCCTGAGCGGCCGCGGCCGCACCGGCACCGATCAGGCCAACGACGCAGGAACCGTCGACTAGCGTGGTATGGGGGATGTCCATCTCGTCCAGACGTGCCTGGATATAGGCAGACGTCTGCGGAAGATTGTTACCGAGCTCGGGTATCTGGTGTAGATCGTGTCGCCACGCAGCGAGCTCATCGGCAAATGCCTGGGCTTCTTTGACCAGGCCATCGCCGATAGCGGTCTGCGCCGCCGTGGTAGCCTGAGGCGCTGGTTGCGGTTGAAAATCGGACAGAGCTGGTGCCATAGATGCCCTCCAGTAACGTTTTTGCAGCACGCACTTTGATAGCGTAAAGTGCAAGGCACAACTGTAAAGGCATGACATAAAAAATGCCGCCCTGGGAGGGCGGCGCAACAAGTTGTTTACAATTGCGGGTGTGATTTTCGGCGCAAGAAATCGAAATGCGTCTCGCTCAAGATAATCGACAGGAAGATGAGCGCGAAGCCGGAAAGCAGGCGCGAGGTGAGCGCCTCCCCCATCAACAGCACCGAGAACAGCACACCCGAGGGCGACTCCATCGAAAGGAGCAGCGAGCCCGTCGAGGCCGGGACGTGCGCCAATCCAACGTTTTGGACGAGCAGGGCCACACACGTACAACCCACCGAGAGAAAGGTCATCACGCCGATAAAGCTCGGCGTCCACACGGACAGCGGCGCTTGGGTCTCGAATAGCAGCGACGAGACCAGGCTCAGCACGCCGTTGCCCACAAACATCCAAAACGTGATGACGTTGATGTCCATCATGCGACCGTACTTGGCGGTCACCGCCATCTGGATGGCAAAGAAGACCGCGCCGCCCAGCGTAATGGCATCGCCGGCATTGAACTCGACGCTATCGAGCGCAACCAAGCCAATGCCCGCCAGGCACAGCAACGCGGCGCCCAAGTTGTAACGGGTAAGCTTTTCGCCGCTCAGGACATAGCTTGCAAACGGCACAAGGATGCAATACGTGCCGGTCAAAAAAGCGCTCTTGCCTGCCGTGGTCTGTGCCAAACCGATCGTCTGCAAACCGTAGGCACCCCACATGAGCGCGCCCATGCCAAGCCCGACGATCAGATTGCGGGCATTGAAATGAGCGATGATGCGCTTATGGAAAATGGCAAACATAACCAGTGATGCCGGGAGAAAGCGAACGTAGACCAGCTCGAACACCGGAATGGTGTCGAGCGCGCCCTTCATAGTGGTAAAGGAGTAGCCCCAGATGACCGCCACCGAAAATAGCAGAACTTTCCAGAACAGCGGCGAGCGAGCGCCGGCGCCCCGGGGAATACCGCCCGCGCCCAAATCCTCACGGGCTACAGGGCTATCGGGCATGTTTTCGATTTCGTTGGCAGCGTATTGGGCCATGGAACATCCTCGCACTCAATCTGGGCGTGGTGTCCGCACGCGTATGGCTGCGTGCCGCCTCATGGTCAAATAAAAACAGGGCGCACCGGACCCCCGGTACGCCCCGCTACTGTAGCAACAACCAAGTAGCCCGTGCAATTCACTACGCTAAAGCATCGGGTTGGAAGACCTCGATGTTCCGGCGGCGTTTACGTTGCTGTATTAAATCAATTTGGTTGATTCCAGCTTTTCGATGATCCAGTCGTTGGCTTTGATGACCGGACGGCGGAAGACCACGCCCAGCGCCAGCGACGGAATCAGATAGCTCGCCAGAATGCCCAGCTCAATCCAGTACTCCATATGGTAGGCACCGGCCATGGCGGCATGCATGGCGTTGATGCCGTGGGTAAACGGCAGGAACGGATATATCGCCTGGAACACGGGGCCGGTCATCTCGATGGGGAACGTACCGCCCGAACCGCCGACCTGCATGACCAGCAACACGACGGCAAGCGCCTTGCCGATATCGCCAAACGAAACCGTAAGCGTATAGACGATATTGGAGAACACAAGACTCGCGATCCAGCCCGCCAGCACAAATTGCAGCGGGTTGTCGCACTGGATGCCAAAGAATAGGATGTCACCCGCGCACACGAGCGTTGCCTGCAGCAGTGCCAGACCGCCAAAGAACAGGTAACGACCCAGGTAGATCTCGTGCAGGCGCACGGGGATGAGCTCGTTGATGAGTTCATCGTCAACCGACACCTTCATCATGGCCGCCAGTACGATCGAGCCGACCCAGAGCGACAGAATCGTGTAGAACGGCGCCATGGCCGAACCGTAATTGCGAATCGGATAGACCGGCTTGCGGTCGAGCGCGACGGGGCCGGAAAGCGACACGGCAAGGCCCTCGGGGTCGTTGCCAATCATCGTCTTGATCGTAGCGAGGTCATCCGACATCAAGGCGCCGTCGAGCTCGTCCTTAAACGCGCTGATCTTGTCCGACGCCTCGCCCAGCTGATCGGAAGCCTTGTTGACCAGCTTTGCAGCCTTAGAGAGGCCCTTTGCCAGCGAACCGGATGCGTCGGTCAGGTCGTCTACGGCACTATCCAGATCGCCCGAAATACCATTCAGTGAATCCAGAACCCCCGAGACGGTCTTCTTGAGCTCCTTGGCCTTAACCGAGAACGTGGAATCGTAATCGGATTTGGCACCCGCGATACCGGCCTTGGCATCGGCGATGGCCTGATCGACCTCGGCACGCGAGTTGTTGACCTCGGCCATGCTATCGGAGAGAGACTTCGCGGTGGCCGCCAGATCCTCGGCATTGTTGCGGTACTC
Organism: uncultured Collinsella sp.; assembly: GCA_900541045.1. Lineage (GTDB taxonomy): Bacteria > Actinomycetota > Coriobacteriia > Coriobacteriales > Coriobacteriaceae > Collinsella. The sequence goes on along the minus strand of UQID01000012.1, from coordinate 57,729 downwards.
AACGGCGATTCTGTCCAGCGACGTCGCGGCGGACTTGAGGCCGCCCTTCAAATTCTCATCGCTCACCTGGTCGGCAAGGCTGCGGAGCTGATCGGCCATCTCATCGATATCCTTGGCGCGCGTATTGAGCGCCGCCGCGGCATCGTTGAGCTGAGACACCGTAAGGTCCACATGCTGGTTTGCGGCATCGAATGCCTTCGCAAGCTCGGCGGACACGTTGTCGAACGAGCCCGCGCTTCCGTCAATCGCGGCGTTGATGGCGTCGTTGGCGGCCTTCAGCGCTTCTTTGGAATCGCTCATGCCGCTCTTGGCATGCTCCATCAACTGCTTGGTCGACTCATCGACCGTACCCGTCTGCTGGAGCATACCGCTCGCCGACGTCAGCGAATCGGACGTAGAGCTCAAAATGCCCGCGAGCGACGAAGCATTAGCCTGAACGTCTTGCAGGTCCTCAATCGAATCGCCGAGCGTCGAGGACAGGTTGGCGATAAAGTTGCTGACCTGGTCGGTGCTCATGTAATCGAGCAGGCTGGACACCGTCTTAAGACCGATGCTCGTAATGGTCTCGGTAAAAGATTCGTTAACCTGGTTCTGAACGGCGCTCGAACCCTTCTCGGTCACGATCTGCGCGATGGCGTTGGCCTTCTGGTTCTCGTAAAACTCGATATCGGCGTGTTTCACGTCGGTCGAGAAAAGCGTCATCATGTCAGCGCTAAACGTTTTGGGAATAACGACGGCAGCATAGTACGCGCCCGACTTAACGCCCTCGATAGCCTTTTCGCGATCGTTAAGCACAACCCAATCGAAGCTCTCGTTGCCACGTAGGGTGGCGGTCACGTTTTCGCCCACGTTAACCTCGACGGGGATCAGATCGCTCTCGTAACCCTCATCGGTGTTGACCACGGCAATCTTAAGATTGCCGGTGTTGCCGTACGGATCCCAGCTGCCGGCGATGTTAAACCACGCGTACAGGCACGGCACGATAATGAGACCCATCACGACAATCAAGCCGATCACGGAGCGAGACACGTTTTGGACATCGCGCCTAAACAGATGCAGGATGTTCTTCATTTATGCCTCACCTCCTTTGGAGTGCTTGCCGAACGGGGCGGTATCTCCATCATTTATGGCTGTGTTGTCGCTGCCCTGAGATTTATGGTGCGAGCCGATATGCGGCAAGCGGCCCGTGGACTGATCGCCGCCCTTGGCACCACGCTCGCTGGCGTTGAGACCAAACATGTGGCGGGCGGCAGGAATGGCGGCCGTGTGCTCGCGCATCTCGCGACGAAGGTCCTCATCCGAAAGCGCCGAGATGCGCATCTGGGTATTGAGGCTCGCACGGATATATTCGATATTGATAAGCCAGCCGCAGATGGCAATAACCGAGATGATCCAAATGACAAGCAGGATGATCTTGCCGTTATTGTCGATATCGAGAACCGTCGACAGGACAAAGAGCAGGACCTGAACGCCCACCACGGCGGCAAAACCGCCCTTGATGTAGTACGGGTAGCGATGTTCAAAGGCGACCGCATGATCGAGCAGTTCGCGACGGTACGAATCGGAATCGAGCATGACACGCATGGCCGTGCGCAGCGAGTAGCGCTGGCGCGGCAGGTCGTTGGACTCGCAAATCATCATACCGGTCGTGGAAAGCTGTTTATCAAAGAGCAGGTTAAGGTTGAGCAGCAGCGGACGCAGCTGCAGGCCGATAAAGAGCGCCACGATCAAGAACACGCCCAGAATGCACAGGTTAAACAGGTAGTTGAACGAATACATGCCGCCGACCGTCTCGCGCAGCAGATTGATGCCGTAGGTAAAGGGCAGCAGCGGGTGCAGCCACTGGAAGAAGCCGGGCATCATCTCGATGGGGTACATGCCCGACGAACCCGGGATCTGCACGATGACGAGAATGACGCCGATAGCCTTGCCGATATGCTTAAACGTGGTGGACAGCGCATAGATGATATTGACGTAGGTGAACGAGATGGCGATGCCGCCCAGCACGAACAGCAGCGGGCTGACGCACTGCACGCCGATCACCAGATCGCCTACCGTAACGATGATGGCCTGGAACGCGCCCAGGATCACCAGGAGCAACCAGCGGCCAAAGTAGCCCTGACGCGCGGTAAAGCTGCCGATGCCTTCGCGGTCGACCTCGAGCTTGTAGATGGCGATAAGCACGTAGCCGCCCACCCACAGCGCCAGATTGGTATAGAACGGGGCAATGCCCGAACCAAAGCTCTTGACCGGATAAATTGACTTTGAGGTCAGCTCGACCGGAGATGCCATGAAGTCTGCAACGTCATCGACGTCGACGCCCATCAGGCCGGCCAGCTCGCCCATGGACTCGGAGGTCTGTAGCGCCGCGATGTCGTTGGCGGCGGTCGCAAGCTTGTCCTGGACCTTGGCAAGCGAGGCATCGGTCTGGGACAGCGTGGTCTTGGCCTGACCGAGCGTAGCGTTGAGTTGCGAAAGCGTACCGCTCGCACTTGCAATAGTAGGCGTGAGGCCAGACACGATTCCCGTCAGATCACCCGAGACGGCGGCAAATGAATCAAGCGCGCTCGAAGCCTTCGACAGCGCGTTTTGACCCAGGTCCGTCTGGGCCTGGCCAAGGTTGGTCGCACCGGTCTGGATTGCGTTATTGATAGCGTCGCTGGCGCCCGAGACAGCCGCGGCGTCATTCGCCATGGCGCTCGACTGCGCAGACAGACCGTCCTTGATGCTCTGAAGCTTTTCATTCTGCTCGCGGAGCAAATCGATGGTCGATACAATGCGCGCGTCAATTTCCTTGGAACCTGTCGACGTGTCATTAACGAGAATTTCCAAGTGCCCGATAACGGCCTTATTGTGGTCGATCGTCGCTTGGAGAGACTCAAGCGAGTTGTCGATGCGGGTGGTCGTAGATGTGACCGCGCCCGTCAGCTTGCCAATCGCAGCGTTCGCGGAGGCTGACGTCTTGGTGAGCGCAAGGCTGCCTTCCGAGAGTGCCTTGGAGAGCGAGGCGACAGAGTTGCCCGCCGTAGCGCGCGCCTCGCCCAGCAGGTCATTGCCCTGAGCGATTGCCTGCGTTAGAGAGGGCGTCTGACCCTGCAGGCCCGCCAACGCGGCATCAGCCGAGGCAATGGAACCGCTCGTCTTATCGATGGCGGCATTTATGTCGCCAATCGAATCGCGCACCTCACCCAAGGTACCGGATGCCTCTGATACCGAACCAGCCAACGAATTCTGAGTCTGGGTTGCCTTGTCCTTTAAATCGACCCCGGCATCCTTGGCGATGCTGGCAACGGTCTCGCCCACTGTGGAGACAAATTCCGAGTTGATCTGCTCCTCGATGGTGCTTGCACCGGTGTCGGTAACCTTGGGCGCAATAGCACTCTTCTTCTCATTGACGTAGTACGTAAGCTTGGGCTGATGGTAGTTGCCGTCGAGCATCGAGACCAGGTTATCCGAGAAGTTCTTAGGGATTACGATGGCCGCATAGTACTCACCGCTCTCGACGCCCTCCTTGGCGTCGGCCGCCGAATCGACGAAGGTCCAGCCCAGCTGATCGTTCTCCTTGAGCTGATCGACGACCTGGTCGCCCGCGTTGAGCTCGCCCACCAAGTCGTTTTGGGTGCCCCGATCGTTGTTGGCGATGGCAATCTTGATACCCTGGGTGTTTCCGTACGGATCCCAGTTAGCCACGATGTTGTACCAGGCATACAGCGAGGGAATGACGCACACGCCCAAAGTAACCACCAGGGCGACGGGGTTCACGAGCAATCGCTTGATGTCGCGCTTAAAGATCGCAAAGGAGACCTTTGCGTTGGATAGTTTGCTGCCGAGACTCACGCTTGGACCATCCATCCTGTCGTTGAATCGAATCGTACTATCGACAACCATTGTACGGAGGCGCTTTAACGTCTCAAAGCACAATGGTGTTGAGTTTTGCGGGTAGCAATATACTACGAAGATGAGTTAACGTACAGTTGTACAGTATCTTAAATTACAGCAGGTTACAAAACCACAACCCGCACAAATTAGCAATTCAAATAGTCATCGGGGACGTTCTTAAACGACTGGTCAAACAAGAACGCCCCCAACGACTAGTTTGGACCACGGTAACATCGATGTTTTAGCAATGCCAGCGAGCGGGCGCCAGAGCGAACAAATTGGCATGAAAAGAGGACGGCATAGACCTTCTGGTCATGCCGTCCTCTTTGAATGACAAGTTGTCGCTCTGGCGCCCGCGCAGCGTCGACTGGTCCGCCGTTCGTTAGAACGGCGGAACTGAGGGCAGCGTCGAGCCGTTACGCGGTTTGGTAAAACCGCGTAACTACCTAACTACATCAAGTTGCAAACAGCCGCCGCGAAGGCAACGGGGTCCTCGGGGAGGATACCCTCGACCAGCAGGGCCTGATCGTAGAGCAGACCAGAGTACTGCTTGATCTTATCGGCGTCGCCTGCCTTCTGGGCAGCGACAAGCTTGTCAAAGACCGGGTGCTTGGCGTTGAGCTCGAGCACGCGCTGGCTCTTGGGCATGCCGTCGGGCGCGCCCTCGGGTCCCTTCTGGAGTACCTTCTCCATCTCAAGCGAAAGCGGACCCTCGGTGGTGATGCAAGCGGGGGCATCGGTCAGGCGCGCGGAGACGGCAACTTTCTCGACCTTGTCACCGAGTGCCTCTTTCATAGCGCTAAAGAGGTCCTCGTTCTCCTTGGTGGCGTCCTCGGCCTCCTTCTTCTCATCCTCGGTCGCCAGGTCAAGATCACCGGTCGCGACGTTCTTGAGCTCCAGATGACGATCCTCGACCTCGGGCTCGGCACCGTCGGCCACAGCCTTCTCGGCAGCCTCGCGGGCAGCATCGTCCTCGTAGATCTTGGGCATATCGGCGGCAACGTACTCACGCATGGCCTGGAAGGTAAACTCATCCACGTCCTGCGTCAGCAGCAGCACGTCGTAGCCGCGATCGAGTACGCCCTTCACCACGGGCATCTTGGTCAGGCGCTCACGCGAGTCGCCGGCAGCGTAGTAAATGGCCTTCTGATCCTCGGGCATGCCCTTGGCATACTCGGCCAGTGTAATCATCTTCTGTTCCTTGGCAGACCAGAACAGCAACAGGTCGGCGAGCTCATCGGCCTTCATGCCATAGCTCGAGTAGATGCCGTACTTAAGGCCGCGGCCAAAGTTCTCAAAGAACTTCTCGTAGGCCTCGCGGTCGTTGTCACGCATATCCTCAAGGTCAGCGGTGATCTTCTTTTCCACACGCTTGGCGATGGCCTTGAGCTGACGGTTCTGCTGCAGCGTCTCACGCGAGATGTTGAGCGACACGTCGGCGGAATCCACGACGCCGCGGACAAAGTTGTAGTAGTCGGGCAGCAGGTCGTCGCACTTCTCCATGATCAGGACATTGGAGCTGTAGAGCGCCAGACCCTTCTCGTAATCCTTGCTGTACAGATCGAACGGCGCGCGGCCCGGCACAAACAGCAGGGCGTCATACTCGAGCGTGCCCTCGGCATGGAAGCTGATGGTGCGCGCAGGATCGTCAAAGTCGTGGAACGTGGACTTGTAGAACTCGTCGTAGTCCTTCTGCTCGACATCGGAGCTGCGCTTTTTCCAGATCGGCGTCATGGAGTTGACGGTCTCGAGCTCCTGGTAGTCCTCGTACTCGGGCGTGTAGTCATCGCCAGCATCCTCGGGCTTGGGCTTCTGGCGGCTCTTGGACACCATCATCTGGATCGGGTAACGCACATAGTTACTGTACTGCTGAATTAGGCTCTTGAGGCCCCACTCGGTCAGGAAGCGATCGTAGGTCTCGGCCTCGCCGTCGGCATCGAGCTTCTCGTTCTCGCGCAGCGTCAGGATGACATCGGTACCGTGCTCGGCACGCTCGCCGTCCTCGATGGTGTAGCCCTCAAGACCGTCGGATTCCCACACATGGGCGACATCCGCGCCATAGGCGCGGCTGACGACCTTCACATGGCTGGCGACCATAAAAGCCGAGTAGAAGCCCACGCCAAACTGGCCGATGATGTCGACTTCCGAACCCTGCTGCTCGGCGTTCTCGGTCTTAAACTCCTCGGAGCCGGAATGGGCGATGGTGCCCAGGTTGCGCTCGAGCTCCTCGGCGGTCATGCCAATGCCGTTATCCGAGATCGTGATGGTGCGGGCATCCTTGTCGAAAGAGACGCGGATGGCAAGGTCACCTTGGTCGAGCTTAACGCTCGGGTCCTGCAGGCTCTTAAAGTTGAGCTTGTCGACGGCGTCGCTCGCGTTAGAGATAAGCTCGCGCAGGAAGATTTCCTTATTGGTGTAGATGGAGTTGATCATGAGGTCGAGCAGTTTTTTGCTCTCGGTCTTAAATTGACGCATGTGCAGTCCTTTCGCGCTACCCCCGTCCGCAAAAACGGCCCGGTCGCCCGAGCCGAATCGCAGACCTGCTATGTTCAGACTTAGATTTTATAACCCATTAGCGCGCATATATACATACGGAATCGAAAAACTGTATGTCTAAGCGCTCCGATGCGCCAATTGCCAAGGAGCGTCCCCAACTGCCGGCAGAAAAGGAACGTCCCTATCTGCCATCTACGCGCTTGGCCATCCAGACATGGGGCTGGCCCTCGTCTTCGTAATCTACCGGGGCAATTTGCGTGTAGCCCGCCTTTGCATAGAGCGGCAACACGTATTCCTGCGCATGCAGCTTAATAAGCTTAGCGCCGGCATCGCGTGCACACGAAGCACTGGCCTCGACGATCGCACTCGCCAGTCCGCGACGACGCATAGCCGGCAGCACGGCGACGCGCCCCATAATGTAGGTCTCCCCCGCCGCAACGCCTTCGTCCATGTCGCATGCCGGCAACACCGGGGCCTCTGCGTCAGCCACGCGCTCAAGCTCTTCGGGAAACACGCGCGAGCAACCGGCAAGCTCGCCGTCTACATAGAGCGTCACATGAATGCAGTTTGGATCCTCGTCGATAGCGTCGAACTCATTCTCGTAGCCTTGCTCGTCCATAAAAATGACGCGGCGCACCAACGCCGCGTCATCAAAGCATCCCGTCTTAAGTTGGATATCCATGGCTGCCCTTTCATTCAATGCGAACGTTAGGGACAGATATTAGCGAGAATGAGCTCCGCGCACGCTATACTTCGCGCGAGCCTTCGCCAGGCAGTCGTAATGACCCACGTTATGGGCATCGCTCGCGATGAAGCTGTACAGGTTCTGATCGAACAGGCGCTGTGCCGGCTTTTTCTCGCGACCAAATCGACCGCCGGCAATAAAGTCCGCCGAAGCCTGCAGCTTGCAGCCCATATCGACCAGGCGCTCCGCCACGCTTACATCCTTTTGAACCGCACGATAGCGCTCAGGATGAGCGATGATCACCTGGTAGCCACGGCACTGCAAATCGTAAATCGTGTTCTCGTACTCTCTAAACGCATACGCATCGGCATGCGTCGAAAACTCGAGCAGAAACTCGTTGGTCCCATCGAAATGCAAGTGCTCCGCGGCATCGATACCAAGCTCAACGAGCTTTCGATGGTTGACCTCGAAGCCCATCTGGAGCGGAAAACCGTCAGCGTTATCACGCAGCAGCTCAAAGGCATCCCACATCTTGTCGTAATCAAAATAGGGATCACGGCAGTGAGGAGTGCAAACGATTCTGGTTACACCGGCCCGCTTGGCAGCCTCGAGCATCGCCAAGCTCTCATCGAGATCGGCGGCGCCGTCGTCTACACCCGGCAAGATATGGCAATGAATGTCACGCATAGGTCAGCCTTAATCAACTAAACGTTTGCTCGGTTGGTGAAGATGCCCTTTTTGGAAGTCCCCTGATCGTCGGAGCCCTTCTTCACCTTCTTACCGTCCTTGGTGTAGTAGGAGTAGTAGTACTCGCTGGTCTCGGTCTCGCAGTAGTTCATAACGGTACCAATGAGCTTGACCTTCTCGGACTTCTTAAGCTGACCGATGGCGTTGAGCGCCTCCTCGCGCTTGGTGAAATCCTCACGCACGACAAAAAGCGCACCGTCGGTCAGACTTGCGATCTCGGCAGCATCGATGAAGGTGCCGACCGGGGGAGCATCAAAGATGACGTACTGGAACTTGGCGGACAGTGCCTTTACCAGCTTGGCAAAGCGGTGAGAGACGATGATGTCGGCAGGATTGGGAATATGCGGCTCGGCATCGAGGAAGTAGAAGTTCTTCTGACCCGTCTCGACAATCGCCTGGTCAATAGAAACCTGCTCGGAAAGGACTGCATAGAGTCCGCCGCGGGAGCGGACGCCGAGCATATCGGCAAGGGACCTGCGACGCATATCAGCCTCGACCAGCAGGACGCTCTTGCCGCTGGTGGCGATAGCCTGGGCAAGGTTGATGGAAACCGTAGACTTGCCCTCGTTGGGAATCGAGGACGTAACGGTGATGGTGCGAATGGGGTCGTCCACGCTCGCAAAGCGGATGTTGGCCAGAAGGGTCTTGGCGGCATTCTGTACAACGAGCTTATCGGTGTTCTTTGCCTTAGCCATGCCTATTTACCACCTTTCATAGCCGGAATTCGGCCAACAACGGGAATGCCCAGGAGCTCTTCCGCCTCTTCGGCACCGCGGATGCGGGTATTGAGCATGTCTGCCAAAACGACATAGGCGACTGCGATAAAGATACCGGCGAGGAACGCGACGGCAATATACAGCGTGCGCTTGGGGCCGCTGGGGGCTTCGGGGGTCTTAGCCTCGTCGATAACGTTGATGCTCTGGGCAGCGCCGACGTTCTGAGCGACCGTACTCACCGAGCTAGCTATGGCCTTTGCGACCTCAGCCGTCTCCTTGGCATCGGTGCCGGTAACCGAAAGCGTAATGACACGCGTGGTGGTCTCGGAGGAAACAGACACCTTGTAGTCATCCAGGTCAGCAAGGCCCAGCTCATTGGCAGCACCGCTCTTAACGCTATCGCTATCCAGCAGCGTGGCGATATCGTTGGAAAGCATCTGGCTCGCCGAGAGATCGTTGTAGCTCATCTGACCGCTATCGTCGGTTTTGGCGAGAACGTACATGCTCGTCGTGGCGGTGTAGGTGTTGTCCATCATGGTGAAGGACACGATGCCCATGGCGACCGCGCAAATCACCGGAAGGGCGATGACCAGCTTGAGGTGCTTTTTAAGCAGCTGGAACAGTTCGAGAAGGGTCATGCAGCTTGCCTTTCATTTCCCTAGTTCATATCGACAAAACTGCTCGTATCATATCGCATCTTTCTGCCAAGTCCGAACTCTATACATAAGATACAGCACATACGGCAATGTTGCGCAATAATAACGCCGCATCGGCAACCCCGGTGCGGCGTCAAAACAACACGTTTGCTGCATTGCTACGCAAATGATTCGTCCTGCTGTACGGGAAACGTCACCGTGATGGTAGTCCCCACACCCAGCTCGCTCGATAGGTCGAGCGAAGCATGGTGATACACGGCGGCATGCTTAACGATGGCCAGACCCAAGCCTGTTCCGCCACGTGCCTTGGAGCGGCTCTTGTCCACGCGATAGAAGCGCTCGAACACCTTGCCCTGCTCCTCGGGCGCGATGCCGATACCTGTATCGGCAACCGTCAGGTACGGATGACCCTCATCATTGGTCCCACATCGAAGCGTAACCGTGCCACCGGGCTGGTTATAGCGAATAGCGTTACTGGCCAGGTTATAAATCAGCTCGTCGATCAGGCGTGGCACACCTTCGACCACAACGGGCTTCGTCTTGCGCACGATGGTCACGTCCGACTGTCGGGCGACCTGCTCAAGGCGCTGCTCCACCGTCGTAATAGCGCGCGAGAGCTCAATGGGTTCCGTGGAACCAATAGGCACTGCCTCGCCCTCGGTCGCGCGCTCGGCCTCGTCCAGGTTAGACAACGTCAAGATGTCGTTTACCAGCGCTGCTAGACGGCCCGCCTCGCGATAGATTCGACCGCCAAAGTTGCGCAGGTCATCCTCGCCCTCAACCATGCCGTTTGCAATAAGCTCGGCGTAGCCCGAAATCGCGGTAAGCGGGGTCTTGAGCTCATGAGTGATATTGGCCGTGAACTCGCGACGCATGCGGTCGTTATCGGCCAGCACCGCCATCTGGCGTTTAAGCTCCTGGCGCTGCGACTCAATGCGCTCGAGCATGGGAACCATCTCGGTGTAGGCATGTTCATAGCTACGGCGCGGGTGGTCCAAATCGACCTCCTGCAGCGGCGCAATGATGGCACGGGATTCGCGGCGCGCAAGGAAAAACGAAAGCACCGCGCCCGCCACCGCGATAAGCAGCATCGGCGCCACCAGCGAAAGCAAAATCGCCGCGACGCCAGGCTGGGCTTGCGCCAAACGAACGACCTGACCGTTATCAAGGGCGACGGCGCGATATAGCATAATCTCGTCGAGCGTGGCGCTCGAGCGCTCCGCGGAGCCCGAACCGCTCTCAAGGGCCTCAACGACCTCGGGGCGATCGCCATGGTTGGGCAACGTGGAAGGAGACGCCTCGTTGTCGTAGGCGACCGATCCATCCTTATTGATCAGCGTGATACGAAGGTCCTCGCGATCGAGACTTCGCAAGAATGCGATGGGTTCCTTCTGCTCGTTTAAGGCGGCGGCAATAAGCTCGGTTTCTTGCGAAAGGTTGGCACTCGTGGCATCTGCCAAGGTGTTTTGCACGAAGAACGCGCCCAGCACCGTAAACGCCAAAATGACGGACATAGCGCAGACAAATATCGTCGCAAACACGCGATGCGAGAGCGTGTGTTTTCCCTGAGGGGCAAAGACCACGGACTACTCCTCCGATGCTGCTGCCGCAGCGACGGCATCTTCAGTATCGCTACCGGCAGAAGGCTCCGCCAGACGATAGCCCACGCCGCGCACCGTCTCGATAGCGCTGGCACGCTCGCCGAGCTTTTGGCGAAGCGTCTGCACGTGCACGTCGACGGTACGCGAGCCGCCATCGAAGTCCCAGCCCCACACGCTCTGCAGCAGCGACTCGCGGGTAAAGACCACGCCGGGCTTGCGCATAAGATATTCGAGCAAATCGAACTCGCGCAAGGTGAGTTTGAGCGGCTCACCGGCAACGGTCACCTCGCGATGGCTGGGCGAAAGCACGATATCGCCCACGCTGAGCACATCACTCACCTGCTTGACCATACCGCCGCGGCGCAGCAGCGCACGGCAACGGCTGGCAAGCTCCATGAGCGAAAACGGCTTGGTCAGATAATCGTCGGCACCGCCATCGAGCGCCATCACCTTATCGAGCTCGGTATCCTTGGCAGTGAGCATCATGATGGGCACCGTCGCCGTCAGGCGGTCGGCGCGCAGGCGACGCATAATTGCCAAACCGTCGGTATCGGGCAGCATGATGTCGAGCAAGACGGCATCGGGTACCCGTCGCACCACGGCGGCCTTAAACTCGCCATCGCACGAAAAGCCCTCGGCCTCGATCCCCTGCTTGCGCAGCGCATAGACCGTCAAATCCCTGATGTTGTCATCGTCCTCGACGTAATAGATCATGTTGAACCCCTTTGCGGCCGGCATGACCGCATCTTAACCCTAAAGGTACCTTTACTAGATGGTATCAGCCAAAACGTCCCGTCAAATAATCCGCCGTGCGCGGGTCGGTGGGATTTTTGAAGAGCTGAGCGGTGGGCGCGTGCTCTACCAACTCACCCAGCAAGAAAAACGCGACCGAGTCGGAGATGCGCGCCGCCTGCTGCATATTGTGCGTAACGACCACGAGCGTGCAGGTCTCTTTGAGCTCGCAGGCCAGCTGCTCAACCACCAGCGTCGACACGGGATCGAGAGCGCTCGTGGGCTCGTCCATCAGAAGAATATCGGGTTGCACGGCAAGCGCGCGGGCGATGCACAGGCGCTGCTGCTGCCCGCCCGAAAGGCCCAGCCCCGACTCCTTGAGTTTGTCCTTGATCTCGTCCCATAGCGCAGCGCGACGAAGAGAGTCCTCGACCAGCTCATCCAGCACGGCGCGTCGCGCACACCCATGCCGCGCGGGCCATACGCGACGTTGTCGTAGATGCTCATGGGAAACGGGTTAGGGCGCTGGAACACCATGCCCACACGCTGACGCAGGCGGCAGATGTCGTAGTCGCCCAGGATATCCTGGCCGTCGAGCGCGATCTTGCCCTCGATGCGGCAGTCCTTGATGCCGTCGTTCATGCGGTTAAAGCAACGCAGCAGCGTTGACTTGCCGCAGCCCGAAGGACCGATAAACGAGGTAATCTGCTTGTCGCGGATCTTGATGGACACGTCCTTGAGCGCGTGATGGTCGCCATAGAACAGGTCGAGGCCCTCGACGTCGATGCGTGTCGGCGAGGCGGCAAGATCCTGCGCCGTGGGGCGGGTCGCATCCCCGACTTCGCGCTCGTGCGCAGCCTCGGCTTGCGCCTCCATTAGCTCCTCGAGCTCCGTGGGCTCCATGGCCGCAGCAGCCGTCATACCGCATACCTCCACATCGATATCAATTCAGCAGTATCGATAGTAGAAATCGCGGCTCATATGCACGTGAGCGCATTGTCAGGTGTTTGTAAGGGCGCCTACGCTACGCAGCGGGCAGCTCGATGGTAAAGACGGTATGCTCGGGCGTCGATTCGCACGCGATGGTACCGCCATGCGCGCATACAATCTCCTTGGCGATGGCAAGCCCCAGCCCAGCACCGCCGCGATTGGTCGCACGCGCTGCATCCAGGCGATAGAACTTCTCAAAGATCACCTTGAGCTTTGGCTCAGGGATTGGATCGCCCTGGTTCACAAATCGTACGCGTACGCCACCGTCGCCCAAACGCCTGGCCTCGATCGTGATCATCGAGCCTTCATAGCTATAGGCAACGGCGTTTTTCATGATGTTGTTGAATACGCGAGCCATCTTGTCGCCGTCCACGAGCACCGTCAGGTCCTCGCAGATATCAACCTGGGCTTCCTTGTGCTGTTCGTTGAGAATGGGATAGAACTCGTCGGCCACCTGCGCCAGCAATAGCCCCAAATCGACGTAGGCGCGGGTAAGCACGATATCGTGGAAATCGAAACGCGTGATGTCGAAGAACTCCTCGATGAGCGCGTCGAGCCGGTGGGCCTTGTCGAGTGCCACGCCTGTAAAGCGCGCACGCTGCTCAAGCGGCAAATCGGGAGCCTCCTGCAGGAGCGAAAGATAGCCCACCACACTGGCGAGCGGTGTACGCAGGTCGTGCGCCAGGTACGTAACCAGATCATCTTTGCGATGCGATTCGTCGCGCAGGGCCTGTTGAACCTTGCGCTCACAATCGCGCGCCCGATTGAGCGCACCCTCGACCTCGAGAAAGTCGCCGTCGATGGTATCCCACGTGTCAGGGCTATCGATCAGACGGTCCTGAATACGGGCGGCGATCACGCGGTCGGCATGCTGCTCGCCTTGCTCATAACCCTGGTAATACAGGGCGCGCCCGCAAAAGAACAGGACACAGACGGCGAGTGCCAGCACAAAGCCGAGCATGTTGAACACAAAGGCGGCATCAAAGAACACGGGCTCGCCAATACCGCCAAGCGCCATGGCCCCGATCGCCAGCGTAATCGTCCACGCGGCGCCGCCGATTACCACGCAGCGGCGAACGATTTCGAATCGATCGATCAGCAAGAAGCCAATGAGCAGAACTGCCAGGATGCCAACAATATTGTCAATGCCGATGAGTAGCAGACTCAGCAAAAAGAGCAGCACCGTCGCAAGCGCGCGGTTGTCGACGACCGCCCTTATGTATTCAAAGAGTCGATCGGGCACCTCGAATACCCGTCTATCGTCTTTTGTCATATCCACTTCCCCACCACCAAAGGCGTTATTCGATTATGTAGCCGACGCCCCAGACGTTTTTGATAAAGCGCGGCTTTTGGGCATCATCGCCGATCTTTTCGCGCAGATGGCGGATGTGCACCATCACCGTATTGTTGGAGCCGGGCATAAAATCCTCGTTCCACACCGCGCGGAACAGGTCCCCCACGGCCACCACGCTGCCACGATGCTCGACCAGATACAGCAAGATGGAATACTCGATGGGCGTGAGGCGCACCGGTGCACCGTCCACCGTCACACAACGAGCATCGCGGTTGATCTCCAGGCCGTCGAGCTGGATGGTCGGCGACCCGGCCGCCTGCGAGCGGCTACCGTAGCTGGTGTAGCGGCGAAGCTGAGCGTGCACGCGCGCGATGAGCTCCAGCGGACGGAACGGCTTAACCACGTAATCGTCCGCGCCAAGCGAAAGGCCCTCGATCTTGTCTTGCTGGGCATCACGCGCCGTCAGCATGATCACGGGATAGGTATGGCTGGAACGGATCGTACGCAGCAACTCAAAGCCGTCGATATCGGGCAGCATGACGTCCAGCAGCGCCAGATCGAACTCCTGCTCCAAAATCGCCTTGGCAGCATCTGCTCCGCTATAGGCAATCTGAACATCAAAGCCCTCTTTTGTAAGGTAGATACCGACCAGGTCGGCGATGGCCTTCTCGTCATCAACTACCAAAATGCGCTCATTCATGCGTGCTCCTCTCGCGCTCCATTATGCCCGAGGCAGCGCGCGCCACACACAACAAGCGCGGTCGTTTAAGTCGACCTTAAGCACCTATGCGTCCGTTCGGGCGCAGACATGGGCCGCGCACGCCCGCGCACTGATTGTCCACGCCGGTAAACGATATACTTTGAACTCTAAAGAGACCATCCCGTCGAAAGCGAAATCTGTGAAGACCCTTAGTTCTCTTGTAAAGCGCTCCGCGCAACTGATCGCCGGCATTGCCTGCGCTCTCGCCCTTGCTGCCGGCGTGCCGTCTATCGCCAACGCCCAGGTGCTTACGACTGATATCGTTTGCGGCAAGACCGCCGACGCCCGCGGCATCACGGCCGAGAATCTGCCCGATATCGATGCGACCAACGCCATCGTCATGAGCAAGGACGGTTCCGTCTATTACGCCCGAAGTGCCGACGAGCAGGTCAAGATCGCCTCAATTACCAAGGTCATGACTGCGATTCTGACCGTCGAGAACTGCAAAATGGACGAGAAGGTCACGGTGAGCAACGCCGCAGCCACCGTGGGTAATTCGACCGCCGGCTTGCTCGAAGGCGACGAGCTCACAGTAAAACAGGCCCTGCGCGGCCTGATGATTCCCTCGGGCAACGACGCCGCCATCGCGCTTGCCGAGCACGTGGGCAAAAAGATCGACCCCAAGACCAAGGACGCCGTGGCCACCTTTGTAAAGGCCATGAACGAACGTGCTCAAGAGCTCGGCTGCACGGGAACGCTTTTTGAGAATCCGCACGGTCTGGACTTTGATGAGTGGGCCGGTAACATGCACTCCACCGCGCACGATGTAGCCCTGATGATGCAGGAGGCAATGAAGAACGACACGTTCCGCGAAATCGTGGCGAGCGATAATTCCTGGATTGAGGTTACGGGCGCCGACGGTTCCGACCATTCGCATTCCATGGATACGCACAATGAGCTGCTGGGGCAGGACGGCAATATCGGCGGTAAGACCGGCACCACCGACGATGCCGGCTATTGCTTTACGGCAGCCTACAACCGCGATGGCGACGAGACCTACACCGTCGTCTTGAACTCCAGCACCACCGATCAGCGCTTTGCCGACACGGCCGCCCTTGCCAACTGGTACTACGGCCACAAGGTGACGGTTGCGATCGCCAACACGCAGGAAAAGACTGCCAACGGCAATCCGCTCATCGCGCGCATTGGCCAGACCGATTGGACGGACAAGACGATCGATGCCACGCTCGCCGATCCCGCAGCTCAGGCGACCGTCTTTGCGCTTGCCGGAGAGGTGACCGAGAAGGTTACCTATGATGACCTTTCGGGCACGGTACATGTAGGCGACAAGGTGGGTAGCGTGACGCTCAAGCAAGACGGCACCAAGATTGCCGTCATGGATTTGGTTGCCGACGAGGAAGGCTCGGGGCCGAATCCCATTGAGTGGCTCCTTGTGAAGCTCGACCGCCTGGGCCGCCGCATCGACAATCGCCCGCTTACGGCAGAAAGCGAAACCATAGCCAAGGCACCCGAGGTGTAAGGTCGAGGAACAATACACTCGCTGAAAGGAGGTGTCCGAAAGGATGCCTCCTTTTTTGAGGGTTCGAATCCCCAGCCTCCTTTCTCAACACCAAAAAGGGCCCCAAATGGGACCCTTCTTTCAATTCATACTGGCGGAGAGCTGGGGATTCGAACCCCAGATGCCCTTTTGGGGCATACTCGCTTAGCAGGCGAGCACCTTCGGCCTCTCGGTCAGCTCTCCGTAACAGCCGTTCTATAGTAACCAAACAGTCGAAGTTGGGCAAGAGGGAATTTCTAATTGCCTAGCGGCCTTTCCTCCTTGCAGTTTTCGCCCCTACCCCAGCGAGCGACTGAGGGAGCCGAGCTCATCGTTGCCCATGGTGCGCCACATTTGGAAGATGCAGACGCGCGCCAGGAAAAAGAAGCCGTTATCGACCAGCTGCACGGCGGCATCCGCCAGCTGGTTGGTCACGGCGGACACGGGAGGCAGCTCGAGCCCGGCCTTACGGATGGTCTCAACCGCATCCTCGAACGTCGGCGGCTCATTGACGCCCATCTCGTTCATAAGGCCCTGCATTTCTTCCAGCGCGCTACCACCCGACTCCTCGCCGCGCGGCACGAGGCGGTAGCACGCCAACGCGAGCTCGAGCTGGTCGCAGTTCCAATAGGCAAACGCCAGACGATAGAACAGATAACCGATTGCGGAACGGTCACTGGCAATGCGCAGGCCGTGGCGCGCCACCTCGATAATCTCGTCAAAGCGCTCCAGGCGCGCCAGCACGTTGATGAGCGCAAAGTGCGACTGCATGGACGAGCGAGCCAGATCGTAAAGACGACGCACCTCGGGCAATGCCCGTTCAAAATCCTCCTGCTCGGCGTAATAACTGCAGATCTCGTGCTGGGCAAAGTACAGCGCATCGGGAGCACGCAAAATACGAACGGAGCGGTCTTCCTCCATTACCGGCAGCACCATGCGTACCAGCTGGTTGTCGCAAAACTGCGTCTGGACCGGACCCGTTGCCAAAAGCTCGGCAACGGCACACTTGGCCTCCAGCTCCTCAACAAGACGGGAGAAGCCCTCAAACGCGCTTGCACGGTCAACTTTTGCCTGCTCGCGCAACTCAACGACGCGCGCCACATACGGGTCATCGTCCATCTCCATGACCTCGAGCTCATCAGCCGTATCGGCAAGCAGCAGGTCGCGCAACGCCGGCGGCAGCGAACGGTGGTCGTCACGCGGGCGAACGTGAACCTCCGCAGGCTCAATCGCATCCGGCGCATCCGACTCATATGCCTCAAGCATGCGCTTGCACGGCATATCGTCCATATCCATGCTCTCAAGATCCTTGGCGACAGGCACGCAATTGGCCAGATAGGCCGCACGCCCAAAGGAATATGTTGCAATGACGCGCTCGCCCTGCTCGCCGTCGGGAGCCGCAATCTGAACATAGCAGCGCGCAATGCAGGCACCTGCGGCAAAGCAAGCCGCTGCCAGCGTAAGCGCCACGCGCGCGTCGTGCTCCGCGGCCCAAATCACACGCGCGTTCTCGTCCAACTCGCGCCAGACATCCTCCTGAGCGTCGTATTCACGCTGTGGCATGGCATCCACGACAGAGTGCCCAAACCGAACGAGCATAATCCCCTCGGCAACGTTTGCCCGATAGGTATAGTCGAGCCGTGTGACCACGTTAAGCGCCTCGACGATACGCGCGAAGCGGGTACGCACATCCCACTCACCGCCCGGCTGGCAAGCTACCGTTCCGGGTTTGCCCCACGGGTTGTCGCTCGAGGTCGTATCGAGCAGTCGGGGAACATCGTTGGTTGTCTTGGCGATATGCCACGCATCAAAGAGCGCGCAGCCCTCAAGGCTCGGCGAGGATGCCGCGGGGACCAATCCAGCCCCGATGCGCTCAAGGATGCCGGAGAGGCGGTTGAGACGGCACTCGATGGCAAGCAGCATGTCAATCTCGTCCTGGTCCAGCAGGCTACGATCAAAATTGAGATAGAACAGCTTTGAGCGGTCGATGCGCGCTAGGCTCATTTCGGACTTGGCAGCAATGGTGCGCAGGCGGGGCAAGTCGATCTCGCTCATAAGAGCGGCGGCATAGCGCTCGATACCGCTCGGATTCTCGGCATGGTCAACACGGTAAAGCAGCGTCTCGATAGCATCGGGGAGCGGTGCCGTGTCAAAGCCCAAAAACACCTCGACCGGCTCGGGCAACTTTACGAGTTTGATCTTGTCGACAACGTTTTGCATGTCTACATCGAGACCGTCGACGCCCGTCGTGTTCGCAAGAGCGCTTTCGGAGTTGGCAAATATCACGTAGCGCAAGAACATCGAGGCCATGAACTCGCCGTAAGGAAGGGCGCGGGTCGAATTCCATGTCTCGTGGTCGGACTGCTCGCGCATGGGGCCTTCGGGAGAGCCGGCAGTTCGCGCACACGCGCGCATTGCACCGTTAGCTTCCCTCACCATAATCTCGCCAATACTGGAATCGGACTCGTGAAGGACCAGCTCCATGTCAGGGTCCTCGGGCAACGGTACTTCCCGAACAGGGCGGTCAACCTTATAAACCTTGCCCGACACGCTCACGTAGCCCAAGAGCGATATGTGAGTTTTGCCGACGAATTCGACGACATAGCACGACTCTTTGGGGTCCTCGCCAAAGACTTTCCAGACAACACCATATGAGCGCCCCGCAGGCTGCTCTGGCATCGATGGAAAACGCTTTTTGGGGTCGAGAAACCTGAGCTTGTATGTCGGACGCTCTGCCACGAAATATCACCCTGATCAGTCGTTGAAAGAAGGAGTGGTCGCGGATGGGCCGCGACACCTACTCGGAATCTTACACGAGTCGATAAGAAATAGTCTCCCGCGGACGGCGGCGCACGATTCCAGTCGAGCTTCTGGTGTCGAATGCCGCCATAAAAGAAAAGCCCCCGTTACCGGAGGCTTTCGATTTCAATTGGTGCGGCGTATAGGATTCCGCGCATCCGCTTCGCGGATCCGCACCGGCTTCGCCCGCCTGCCGGCGCGCTCGCCCGCTCGCTACGGACGCTCCGCGTCCGCTTCACGCTCGCGCCTCGACCGAGGTTCGAATCCATGCGGTGTTGCCATATAAGAAAAGCCCCCGTTGCCGGAGGCTTCAAGTTCGATTGGTGCGGCGTATAGGATTCGAACCTATGACGTTCTGATTCGTAGTCAGACCCTCTATCCAGCTGAGGTAACGCCGCAGCGCAAGACATATAAAACCACTTTAGTTAGTTGGAGTCAAGCACAATCTCAAACTTTTTGGAGAATATGTTCCTCACGCAGCTCCGCATGCGCCAATGTCCCCCATACGATCAATCGGTTTTTCAACTACATCGAACCCAGCACCGAGCTCCCCCAGAAGCGACCGCACCCGTTGGGCACAGTCGTAGTCAGCAAACGAGATGCTCAGCATTCGGGCCACCTGATTAGAAGTTCCAACACCATAGAAGTGCTCAAGGACAACAAGCGCCTCATGCGCCACAAACGTCTCGACCACATGCGGCGACTCCTCATAGCACCATTGCGTCAATGGCCCCTCACTCGTCTGCCGAACCACCAAGCCACCCATACCCGACGGCTCGCACGTTACCAGCAGGTGCTCCCCGCCCTCATCGCTCTGGAACAAAACAACCCGCTCGTCGAACAGCTCCATCACATCCCCTTTCTCTTGCTCTTAGCTAGCAAAAGCATAGCAGGTAAATGGCTGTATACAGAACGTTTGTTCGTGTGTTTTCTATCGAGCTGTCCGCACGGCATGGTATAGCCGTACACAAAAAGGGCGCCCCTAAAAGGAGCGCCCTCGCAAATCGCCTATGCAGCTAGCTTACGCGACCGGCTCGATCTTCTCGAGGCCGCCCATGTAGGGACGCAGAACCTCGGGGATCGTGATGGTGCCGTCGGCGTTCTGGTAGTTCTCCAGAATGGCGGCCATGGTGCGGCCAGCCGGCAGGCCGGAACCGTTGAGGGTGTGCAGGTAGCGCGAGCCCTTGAAGTTCTCGGGGTCGCGATACTTGATGTTGGCGCGACGGGCCTGGAAATCGCCGCAGTTAGAGCAGGAGCTGATCTCTTTGTAGGCGTTGTAGCTCGGCAGCCAGACCTCGATGTCGTAGGTCTGACGGGCAGAGAAGCCCAGGTCGCCGGTGCACAGGCTAATCACGCGATACGGAAGGCCCAGCTGCTGAAGCAGGAACTCGGCCTCGGCGGTCATGCTCTCGAGCTCCTCGTCGGACTCCTCCGGCTTGGCAAACTTGACCATCTCGACCTTGTCGAACTCGTGCTGGCGGATGATACCGCGGGTGTCGCGACCAGCGGAGCCGGCCTCCTCGCGGAAGCAGGGGGTGAAGGCGGTGTAGCGGCGCGGCAGGGTATCAGCATCGAGAACCTCGCCGGCGTGCAGGTTGGTAAGCACGACCTCGGCGGTGGGGATCAGGAAGTTGTCGCCCGAGACGTGATAGGCGTCGTCCTCGAACTTGGGCAGCTGACCCGTGCCAAACATGGTCTGACGCTTGACGACGATGGGCGGCCACCACTCCTTAAAGCCACGGCTGGTGTGCGTGTCAAGGAAGAAGTTGATGAGGGCGCGCTCAAGACGGGCGCCGGCGCCACCGAGAACGGTAAAGCGGCTACCGGAGAGCTTGTTGCCGCGCTCGAAATCGAGGATGTCGAGGTCGGTGCCCAGGTCCCAGTGCGGCTTAAAGTCGAAGTCGAACTCGCGCGGGGTGCCCCAACGACGGCGCTCGATGTTCTCGTCCTCGTCCTTGCCGTACGGCGTGGCCTCGCAAGGGATGTTGGGAAGGTGAGCCATAAAGTCGTACTGCTCCTGCTCGAGAGCGGTGCGGCGCTCGGCCAGACCGTCAATCTTCTCGTTGACGGCGCGCACGGCCTCCTTGGCGGCCTCGGCCTCGTCCTTCTTGCCCTCCTTCATCAGGGCGCCGATCTTCTTGGACTCGGCATTACGCGTGGCCTGGAGCTCCTCGACCTCGGTGATGACGGCACGGCGCTCGTCGTCGAGCTCGAAGAACTTCTCTCGATCCCAAGACGTCTGGCGGTTGGCCATGGCGGTATCGATGGCATCGGGGTTCTCGCGAACAAACTTGATATCAAGCATTAGATCCTCCGGCGATATACATTCCATTTAGGTTGCAACCTTGTACATGTATGGGCAAGTATATACTTATGAGCGTTTACGACCCAACCCAACTACGCAAGAAGGCACCCAATGGACGCAGTTTTTTCCTTTTTGTTTGGCACCCGCACCGGTTTTGCCATCCTTTTCGCCGGCGGCATCCTACTGTTTGCGATTCTTGCCTTTGTAATGGAGAAGCGCACCCATAAGATGTATGTCGACCGCGGCCCCAAGGACGAGGACGATCAAGACGGCTTCTGGGACTAGCCTGCCAAAAAGAGACAGGCTTATTTTGGTCGGTTTTATCTGGACAAACGCAAGCGCCCCGCCACTGGAATTGATCCAGTTGCGGGGCGCTTTTTGCTCAAGATACAAAACCGCAGGAAAAACCTGCCAAAATAAACCTGTCCCTAAATGGCAGGTTTTACTGGAGGGTGGCGTCGATGGCCTTGACCAGGGCGCTGCGCATGCCAGCATCCTCGAGCGCGACGACGCCCTTGATGGTGGCGCCGCCGGGTGAGCATACGGCATCCTTCATCGCCGCAGGATGCTGACCAGTCGCAAGCTGCAGCTTTGCCGTGCCCAGCACCATCTGGCTCACAATGCGATAGGCATCGGCGCGCGGGATACCGTGCTTGACGGCCGCGTCGCCCAAGGCCTCAATCGCCATGGCGACAAATGCCGGGGCGCAACCACCCACGGTGCCACCCACAAACAGCAGGCTCGTGTCGAGCTCGACGACAGTGCCAAGCTTACCGAGCAGGTCGAGCACCACGGCACGCTGCTCGCCGTTGAGCGTAGAGGACTTCTCGCAGGCGATGACGCCCTCGCCCACCGAAACCGGCGTGTTGGGCACCGTCGAGATATGCGCGACACCCGGCAGGACCTGCTCCCACTTGACGCTATCCCAAGTCCAGGCGACCGAAAGGACAACCTTGTCGGCTAGAGCGTCCTTGAGCGGAGCGAAGACCTTCTCGATCATGTATGGCTTGACCGCAGTAACCACGATATCGGATGCAGCGACAACCTCCGCCGCATCACGACAGGCAACCATCCCACGCGTCTCACAACGCTCAACCAAGGCGTCGTAGTGGCCCGCGCAGGCGCACATATCGCTCGCAGCCACACCGGCGGCGATCCAGCCATCGGCCATAGCGCTCGCCATATTGCCAAAACCGACAAATCCGATCTTCATATCTCATAGTCCTCTCAGACACGCTCTTCAAAACGAAGGCTATTGTCCCACGGCATTGTTTCGTATTGCCGACCTATTTGTGATACGGCTCGCCACGGCTGATCTTGCAGGCGCGGTAAACCTGCTCCAGCAGCACCACGCGCGCCAGGTTATGCGGCAAGGTAATGCGTCCAAAGCTGAGCATCTCGTCGGCGCGGGCGCGCACGGCATCGTTCACACCGTCCGATCCGCCGATTACAAAGGCGATGTCGCTGTTGCCTCGCAGCATGAGGTCATCGAGACGGGCCGAAAGCTCCTCGCTCGAGCGCTCTTTGCCCTCAATGGCAAGCAGGATCACATGCGCTCGAGGCGGCAGGGCTGCAAGAATCGCCGCCCCCTCCTTGTCGCGTGCGGCATCCACGCCGCCCGCCTTAGCCGGGTCGATATCGGCCACCTCGCGGATATCCACCTTGGCATAGGCACCTAGGCGCTTGGTGTACTCAGCGCACGCGTCCTTCCAAAAGCGCTCCTTGAGCTTACCGACGCAAACGACGGTGTATTTCACGCGCGTCTACTCCTTCGAATCGTTTTGAACTTCGCCAGCGGTCAGCATCTGCTCGAACATCGAGGCCGACTGCGAGAAATCGCTCGGCAGCACGACCGTCGAGGTTTTACCCGTGCGAGCGAACTCTGTCATCATCTCGGACCACTGCGTAAACATGAACAGCTGGTTGGCCTCGTCGTTGCCGACGCCCGTCTCCTGGATAATCTCGAGCGAATCCTTGATGCCCAACGCGATGGCCTTGCGCTGGTTGGCGATGCCCTCGCCCGCCTTTTCCATCGCCTCGGCCTCAGCGGTCGCCTCGGTGACGCGCTTGATGCGGTCGGCCTCGGCGAGCTCCTGCGCAGCAGCGCGCTTGCGCTGGGCGGCGTTGATGTCGTTCATGGAGTTCTCGACCTCGGTCGGCAGCGCGATCTTGGTGATGAGTGTCGACACGAGGGTGAAGCCGTAGGCAGCCATCTGCCCGGACACGGTGGCATTAACGTCCTTGGCGATGTCATCCTTCTTGGCAAAGACCTCATCGAGCGTGTAGACAGGGATGGAAGAGCGCAGGGCATCGGTGATGAAATCGCGCATCTGGTCGACGGGCTCCTGCAGCATGTAGTAGCTCTTGTAGATGCCCGAATCTGCCGGGCCAGCGCCCATGTCATAGCTCACGTGGTACTGAGCAGAGACTTCAAGGCCGATGGTCACGTTGTCCTGGGTCTTAACGTCGATGCCAAAACCGTTTTTCATGGTGCGTAGACTCACCGTGGCGGCCTTACGGTCGATCACGGGCACCTTCATGTGGAAGCCCGCGTTGACGATGCGGTTAAACTTGCCCAGACGCTCGATGATCACGGCATGCTGTTGTTCAACGACATAGCAGGCGTTGGGGAGCAGCAGCAACAAAATGATGATGGGAAGCAGAAGACTCGTAAGGGCGGCAATGATTCCGGACAACAGCATGGTCTCTCCTCTGATAGGCTCACGTTGGCACTAGGATACCCGCACGAAGCAGCCACGTGACATCAACAGGAGGCCCATAACAAAAAAGCTCCCATTGCTGGGAGCTCTTTCATTTAATGGTTCGGGCGAAAGGACGTCCGCGTATCTGCTTCGCGGATCCGCGCCGGCTTCGGCCGCCTGCCGGCGTCCTCGCCAGCTCGCTAAAAACGCTCCGCGTTTTCTTGGCGCTCGCTCCTTCGCAGGTTCAAGTCCCCGCGATGGGCCCATAACAAAAAAGCCCCCATTACTGGGAGCTCTTTCATTTAATGGTGCGGGCGAAAGGACTTGAACCTTCATGGGGTTGCCCCCATACGGACCTGAACCGTACGCGTCTGCCAATTCCGCCACGCCCGCGTGCAGGAATTAGAATAACGGAGCGCTACCGCGAACGCAAGAACTATTTTTGAAAAAGTTTGCAGGCATTTTCCCAAGCTGCTCGCGCGATTGCCTCAGCATCCTCGCCGGTACGATCGACACGGTCGTTGACCAGCGTGTTTACCGTGATAGAAATCATTGCCGGCTCGCACTCAAGACCGCGAATGGGCTCCGGTGCCATATACGGGCAATCCGTCTCGAACAAAATGCGATCGAGCGGGGTCGCCGCAAATGCCTCGCGCACCTCGTCGTTGCGCTTAAAGGTGGCCGCGCCACCATAGGCGATATAGCAGCCCAAACCCACAAAGCGCTCCATCGTAGTTCGATCCTCGCCAAAGCAGTGCAGCACGCAACCGGCCTGAGGCACGCCTACCTCGCGCAGCACGTTGTACGCATCAACGTGCGAAGTGCGCTCCCCATCCGAGTCCTCGTGCCGCAGGTGCAGCTCCACCGGCACATTGCGGCGCACAGCAACTTCGAGCTGACGTACCATGCAATCAATCTGCACGCTGTGGGGCGCCGGCGCGATGTCGTCGTCGTAATCCATGTGATAGTCCAGACCGATCTCGCCGATGCCGACGCACAAAGGGTCATCAAGCGCAGCAACAACCTGTGCGTGAATGTCGTCGGTATAATCCGGCGCGCCATAGGGGTGAACGCCAGCGAGATACTTGATCTGCGGAATATCCCGCATCGGCAGAATTTCGCGCACGAGCCAGTCGCTATAGTCCGTCACGCTGCGCTTGTCGGCGATGGGGTCGAGCATCGTCACCAACAGATCGACGCCCGCGGCTTTGGCGCGCACGAGCGTTTCGGGCACTTCTTTGCCCCAAAACGAAAGCAGATGCGCATGCGTGTCGGCAAGCGGTGCCAAGGGCACGGGGCAGGCAACCGTCTTCTTTTTCTTGGTAAACGTCACGCGTTCGGCATTAATCGTCATGGATTAGCTCCTGGGCCAGGCGGACAAAGTCAGCAACATCGAGCGTCTCGGCGCGCGTGGTGGGTGAGATACCGCAAGCCTCAAAGGCGGCATCGAGCACGTCCTTGGCAAAGCCGTTGGCGCTCATGGAATTGCGGATGGTCTTGCGACGCTGAGCAAATGCGGCGTCAATCACGCGGGCCACAAACTCGCGATCGAGTCCTTCGGGCACCACGCCGTCAACACGGTCGATACGCACGACGGCCGAGTCCACGTGCGGTGCCGGCATAAAGCAACGCGGCGGCACCTCAAAGCGACCCGTCACCTGCGCATACAGGCCGAGCTTTGCCGTATAGCCGCCATAGGTCTTATTGCCCGGCACTGCGGCAATGCGATCGGCAACCTCCTTTTGAACCATGACGACGGCGCGCTTGAGCGCGGGCATCGTCTGGAAGAACTGCAGGATGATCGTCGCCGCCACGTTATAGGGCAGGTTCGCGACAAATACCGTCGGCTCACCGCCCGCAACCTGCTCAATCTGCTCCGGCGTCACCCTGAGCGCGTCGCCCATGATAAAGCGGAAGTTGGCGTAGTCAGCGGCATGGGCATCGAGCACCGGCTCGAGCTCGGGGTCGGCCTCGATCGACGTGACGCACGCCGCCTCCTGCAGCAGCGCAAGCGTGAGCGTACCAACGCCCGGACCGACCTCGAGCACGCGCTCATCGCCCGCAAGCTCGGAAAGCTCGCAAATGCGCTCAATTACATGGTTGTCGATCAGGAAGTTCTGGCCCAGGCGATGCTTGGTCGCAAGGCCAAACTCCTCCAGCAGCTCCCTTGTTGCCGTGGGGTTTGCCAAAGGCGAAGTTGTCATAGTTGCCTCCTTAGCATGGTGGCGGCGTCTTGAAACAAAAGGGCATGGACCGTTGCGGCCATGCCCTTACATCTAAACAGCAAATTGCCGATATGGCGCGCGGCGGCTTAGCCCAGACGCGGGAACAGCGGCTCGCCCTTCTCGACGGGCTGACCACCGGCAAGCAAGCCCCAAGCGCAAATGCCCTTGAGGTCGTCGCTCGCGGCCTCGTCCTCGCACGACAGGCGGCGCAGGGCCTCGGCAGAAGTCTGGGGCATGAGCGGCATCAGCAGGTGAGCGGCAATGCGGATAGCCTCGAGCAGGTTGTAGATCACAAATGCCAGCTCGTCAGCCTTGGTCTCGTCCTTGGCAAGCGCCCAGGGCTCGGAGTCCTCGATGTAGTGGTTGGCGGCATGGATGAGCTCCATGACCTCGTCCTTAGCTCCACCGTAATCGAGCACGTCCATCTTGGCCATGTAGCGCTCGACCAGGCCATCGGCGATCTTTGCCAGCGGGTTTTCGAACGCATCGAACGACGCGGGCTTGGCGGGCGCGCAACCGTCAAAGTACTTGCCGCTCATGTTGAGCGAACGCGAGATAAGGTTGCCCCAGCTGTTGGCCAGGTCGGCGTTGTAGACCTGCTCCATGCGATCGAAGCTGATGGCACCGTCGGTGCCGGGGACGACGTCGGTCATGAAGTAATAGCGATAGCCCTCGACGCCCAGCATGTCGATAACGTCCTGCGGAGCGATGGCGTTGCCGCGGCTCTTGGACATCTTTTCGGCCTTGCCGGTCTCGGCATTGCGCACGGTCAGGAAGCCGTGGGCAAAGACGTGCTCGGGCAGGGCCTCACCGATGGCCATGAGCATGGCGGGCCAAATGACGCAGTGGAAGCGGATGATGTCCTTACCCACAATGTGGAACTGCGCGGGCCAACGATAGGCCAGCTCGGCACGCGCCTCGTCGGTGTCGACGCCGTAGCCGACGGCCGTCATATAGTTGAGCAGCGCATCGAACCACACGTAGGTCACGTGGCCCTCGTCAAACGGGACCTGAATGCCCCAGTCAAAGCTCGTGCGGCTCACGGAAAGGTCGTTAAGGCCGCCCTCGACAAAGCTGCGCACCTCGTTCATGCGGAACGCAGGCTCGACAAAGTCGGGGTGCTCGTCGTAAAGCTTGAGCAGCTTGTCCTGGAAGGCGGAAAGCTTAAAGAAGTAGGACTCCTCCTGCACGCGCTCAAGCGGACGGTGGCAGTCGGGGCACAGGTGCTGGCCGACGCTGCCGTACTCCTCGTCGCCCTTCTGGACCTGCGTATCGGTGAAGTAGGTCTCGTCAGGCACGCAATACCAGCCGTCGTAGCTGCCCTTATACAGGTAACCGGACTCCTTCATGCGCTCCCACAGGTACTGCACGGCATGATGCTGGCGCGGCTCGGTGGTGCGAATGAAGTCATCGTTGGAAATCTCGAGCTTGCTCCAAAGCTCCTTGAAGTGCGGAGCCTGGCTGTCGGTCCACTCCTGCGGCGTCATGCCATGCTTGGCTGCGGCCTCGGCGACCTTCTCGCCGTGCTCGTCCATGCCGGTCAGGAACTTAACGTTGTAGCCAGCGGAGCGGCGATAGCGAGCCTGAACGTCGGCGATGATGGTGGAATAAGCCGTGCCCAGGTGCGGATCGGCGTTGACGTAGTAGATGGGCGTCGTGATAAAGAACGAAGGCTTGCTTTGATCCATGGGGTTTGTCCTCCAGAAAAACGTTGCATACAGGGGATGATTCTAGCGCAAGGGCTGGATATCCTCCATCTATTGCATATCGAGCACCATGGCATAGACATCGCGCTTGCGGCGCGAATACTTCTGAGACAGGCGCTTGGCCACCGCAGAGGCGGGCTCCCCCTCCTCGAGCGCGGCGCGGATATCCTCGCGCAGGGCCTCGTCGGGATCCGCTGCCGCGGCGCCAACCGGTACGATGCCAGCCTCCTCGTCCTCGCTCGGCGGCGCGATGACCAGCGCAATCTCGCCCTTTACCTCGCCGCGAGCACGCAGCTCCTCGGCGAGCTGGGCAGCGGGCCCGCGCAAGACCTCCTCGTGCAGCTTGGTGAGTTCGCGGCAGACGGCAACCTCACGCTGGGGAAAGACCTCCGCCACGGCCTCGAGCGTCGCCACGATGCGATGTGGAGACTCGTAGAAGATGAGCGCGCCGGGTACTACGGCAAGGCGCTGCAAACGGCGCACGCGGTCGCCGTGCTTTCGGTCCAAAAAGCCCTCGAAGAAAAAATGCTCGCAGGGAATGCCGGACGAAACGAGCGCCGTGACGCAAGCAGAGGGCCCGGGAATAACTTCTACGGGCACATCGGCCTCACGCGCTGCCTCGACCAGCACCTGGCCGGGGTCGGACACGCTCGGCATGCCGGCGTCCGAGGCAAAGGCGAGGGTCTCCCCCGCCAGCAGGCGGTCGACCAGGCCGGCGGCGCGACTGGCGATCACATTCTCGTCGCAACGGACAAGCGGCTTGGAAATGCCCAGGTGCATCAGCAGCTTTGACGTCACACGCGTGTCTTCGCAGCAAATGGCATCGGCGGCGGCAAAGGCCTCGCCAGCGCGCGGGGACAGGTCGCCCAGGTTGCCGATGGGCGTGCCGACCACATAGAGTTTGCCCGTATGGGCGCTGTTTTGCGTCATATCAACCTATTCAATCATGCCGCGCTCGAGCGTACCGAGTGCCGCGCGGGCGTCCCATGCTGCAATGCGCTTCTCGGTCTTCCACGTTTGGAAGAACCAACCGGCAGCCGGCGCAAACGAAGCCAGCTGGTTGGCGATAAACACGCGCTCGTAGGCATTGCGGCCCTCGGGCGTAACCGACGAGTTGGCAAAGATCGCCGCGCCCGACCATTCGCCCACCAGCACGGGGAACCCAGTCGAAATCGCTTCTTTAAGCTCGCGCTTGTTGCGCGAAATCGCCGTCGTCAGCCCGCGGGGACTCGTGATGTCGAGTGCATACTCGTCGCGGTAATGGTACAGGTGAAGGTCCATGTAGACGTTCTTGTACTTGGCGCCGCGCATAAAATGCTTCCACTCGCTGGGATGCCCCGAAGACGAGAAGACGACGATCTTATCCTCGGACATATACGAACGGACGAGCTCGTAGGCATCGCGATAGAAATTGCGCAAGTAGTGGGCCGGAATTCCATCCGTCATGGTAAAGAGGCTCTTGCGGACGCTCATCTGCGGCGTGTCCAGCAGCTCAATGCCCAGCAGGCTCTCGGCCTCGCCGTAGCGATCGGCCAGGCGCTCGAGCACGTCGAGTGCGACATGACGGCCGTTGGTGGACGAATGCCACTCGGCAACAGCCTCCGGCGTGGTGGGCGAATCGTTGGAATCGCCCTGGCCACCGGGCACCGTCGCCAGATCGAGCAGCACGCGGATGTCGTACTTGGCAGCCCACTCAATTGCACGGTCGATGTAGTCGACAACCGAGATGTAGGACGCATCGGCCTCCTTCGAACCAAAGGCATACCAGGGCACCGGCAGACGCACGGCATTGAGACCGATCTGCGCCATGCGGCGAAAATCGTCCTCACTCACAAACGTCTCGTAATGACGGCGCATGCGCTCGTTATAGGCGGCGGTGCCCATGGCCTCCTGCAGCTCGGCCGCGTTGGATGCACCGGTCGCCGCGTATAGCGACGGGGTCACCCAAGGCTCGGGAATAAACCAGCCAGAGAGATTAACGCCGAGTATCCTCTCCATCACTGCCCCCTTCGGATCGTGCAGGCCAAACCTGCATCGTATTGCATAGGAAAAGTATCGTTTTGAGTATACCCGCGTGTGCGGACAGACGACCGAACGGTCTGTAAAGTGGCGCAAAAGCGGGAGGAATGTCTGGGGCGAGCGGGGTCAAGATGACGTACCGAGATGCGCATACACGCCGAGGGCAGGCACCGGAAAGCGCATTCCATTCTTTCGCTCATTAATGGGATGCGCTTTCCGCGGGTCCACATAAAAGAAAAGGACCCCTTTGCAGAGGTCCTAGTCAATTCAAGGTGGCGGGGAAGGGAATCGAACCCCTGACACGAGGATTTTCAGTCCTCTGCTCTACCAACTGAGCTACCCAGCCATTTGAGGTGTGCCTTGTTTCAAGGCTTGATTAGTATAACCAAGGACGCGCTCCGGTCAACCGAGAATTTGAAAAAAGTTTTTGAGCACGGCGCCAGCCACAAGGCCGACCCTATAGAACAGCACGTTAGAGACATCAACCCACCGCAAGAAGTTTTTCGCTCAAGGCTGCACGGGCGAACTCACTTGGCGTCATTCCTTCAGCCGCCGCCCGACGACGAATCGCCTCCTTCATCCCTAGGGGAATCTTGACCGATAGCGTTGCCGTCCCTTCGCTTGAGAGCAGAGGCCGCCCGTGCACGATCCCCCCAACGGTATGCTCGCCGTCCGGAAACCCGCCATGCTCGTACGACTCGCACCACGCGTCAATCATTTCATCCGTTACAACCTGACCATTGGCAGCCGTATACGCCTTGCTCATCATCGACCCCTCTGCCGAGCTTGCTCGATCTCTTGCCAGAATTTCTCCTCCATCTTACCCAATTTCGTATGACGAAAGTCCGCTGTCGCCAATTCTTACGCCGGCACTTGTTGAAAGGCGGGAGGTGTAGCGAGGATTGAAGGGCGTTCCAGCACCGCCCAGGCACCGGGACAGGAACACATGCGCCAAGGACGGACGTTTTCGTAGCATGCGAGGATGCTGCCGTTGCGGTCGATAAAAGCAATGTCGATGGGGTAGGCCATAAAGCAGGTGTGAACCGAAGAGCAGCGTGGGAACGCCATGACGAGCGGCAACCCGTTGGCGGCAATCGGAGACCGTCCCAGCATGCCGCGCAGGCGCACGGCAAACGACTCCGCCACCACAAACTCGGCAGGCGTCCAGCCCAGCCTGTTGAGCGCCCGCGCGTAGGCAATGTAGGATGAGGCCGCGGTCACATAACCACCCCCGGACGCCACGGGTCGACCGTCACTGCGCGCTCGTGCGACAACTTTGCCGGTGCCCCCAGCGAAACGCCAGCGATGCTGAGCGAGCTCGGCCACGGCTCGTAGCGCATGGTACAGGTATAGGTCCTAAACGTGCCGGAGAGCGAAAGCAGACCGCCATCCGATGTCGTCGCACCCTGCTCGCTCGAGACCTCAATCTGCAAGTCATAGCCTTCCATGGCATGTTGGATCTGAGCCTGAACGGTCGCGGAGGCATCGATGGAGCTGTCATCGCCCTCCCCGCTCGGCGCCACGGCATGCGCTAGCACGATATCGGGCACCACGCGATCGAAGCGCGCGACCGCGTCGGCAAAGACCATGACGTTGTACACGATAAGCGCCAGAACCAGCAGGACGGGCGTGACCACGGCCATCTCGACCGTCGCCTGGGCGCGCTCCTCGCACAGGCGCGTGCGGATGCCCATTACGACCCACCGCCCAGGGCACCCGCCAGTGTGGCGACATCGACGGTAAGTGGGATGGAACCGCCGCCGGGCAGCGGAATCTCCGCAAGCGTGAACACCGTGCCGCTGATGGTGCGCTCGACTTGATATTCCAGCGCCTCGCAAAGCGCCTTGGGATCGGTCACGCCCAACGGAATACTTCGTAGCTTGTCCTGCGCATTAGAAAGACCTGTGATGTCAGACCCCGGGCTCTTGATGACGTTGGCGGTGTCGGTCAGCACCGGCTTTCGTAGGCGCAAGTCGCACGGCTCCAAGCCCAGCGCCGCCACGGACGCCGAAACGGTATCACCAAGCCACGACGCAATGGAACTCAACGCACCGCTGCCCCCTCCCAGGTCATCGATCATCTCGTCCATGAGCTCGTCGGCCGAGCCTTGGATGTCTCCGTATCCCACAAGCAGCCGCCCCCAAACATCCATGACGCCATCGAGTACGCCGACAACGCCACCCGAACGCTCCTCCAGCGTCGAGAAAAACCGCGAGAGAACGTTGTTCTGCGCCGTCGCGTCATCGGGCGCCAGCACCGCAGCAGAGATCGCGCCGCGATCGCCAAGCCTGACTGTCGTGTTAAACGAAGAGTTGAGCTCATCGGGGCTCGAGATGGCACCCGAAACCGCAAGGGCAACCACGCCATTGCGGCCGGGCGGGGCGATACGCGGACGCTCGCCCGAAAGCGCTTTAATGGCCTCGTCAAACGCATTGCCCGCACGGTCAGCCTCGTCCTCGGTCTGGCGCATGAGCTCGAGCTCTTTGTTGCGGCATTCGACGTAGTCTTCCAGAGCGTCTTTGAATCGATCAAAGTGGTACTCGAAGCCGTTTTCGATTGAAGTCGAAGGAGCCGCAACGGCGCCGAGCGACGAAACACCAAAATGGCATCTGTTGCATTTGTCCTGCCCGTCATAAGCAGCGACCGAGGCTAGCCCGCCTGGCGTCCCTTTCTTATAGTTGGGGCAACTCGTTCCGTAATGCAGATACGTCTTGCCATCATTGGCACTGGCTGGCCACACCGCATCGGTATAGAGTTCCGTCGCTCGCACCTCGTCGGTGTTGCGCGGCAACAGCGGGATATAGAAAGCGACTTCATCTCCGTCCTCGGTTACATATGCACGATTGACCTCTGTACTCGCATAGGTGTAAAACGCCTTGCGCGCCGCCGACTCCGCCTTCATCTCGACGCTTGAACCCTGCGGTTTTTCGTCTGCCAGACGCTGGTGATAGTAGGCCTTCGCGCGATCGAACGCCACCTGTGGCTCCCACGCAACGCTCGAGGCATAATGCGGGTTCTGCTCACCTGAGAGCTTTGCCAAGCTCCCCGCGCGTTCCCACATACATGAACAGCTGCCAATCGCGTTCTCGTCCGATCCACCGCAGTCGGCAAGCCAGGCGCGTTCCTTGGCCTTTGACGTTTTCTCGGACGCTTTCTGCAGTTCTTTGGCAGCATAGTCAAGGTCTTTTGAGGCGCTCTCGACGGCATCGGTCGAGATCTCGGAACCCTCGAGCGCAACGAAATCCGACTCGGACGTCCTGGGCACGGCAAGCGCCGTACCGGTATAGGTCGCGCCCTCGGTTTCCTGCGCCGACACGGCCTGCGTAGCTCGCGCGGCAACCAGATACGGTAGAGCCGTCTCGATTTTCTGCAAGCCCTCAGATGCACTCTTGGCAAACTTGTTGCGCGTTTTAATGATCTCGATCCCCGTGTCGACCATATCGCCCGCGGCAAGCTCGGCACCCGGAATAAGGATGGCGACCAAGCCGGTGCCGATCGTGGCAAACCCCGCTAGGCCCAAGCTCAATATGCTCGCATCCACCACCGTCGCAGCCGTATGGTAGGACGCCACCACATTGGCGCCTGCCAGCGCGCCGCTATCGGCAGCCACCTGGGTGTCCCCCGCGCGCGACATGCTCCATATCGCCGCCGTCGACGAAAACAGCAACGTGAGCACCACCAAGATGACCACCGCAGAGGAGAGCGTGGTATAGGCACCGTCTTCGATAAACAGGTCGATCCCGGCTCGACCCATAAAGCCGCCTCGCTTGCAGCGAGCACGCGGTCGGCAACGGCCCGCAAGCCCCCTCGTCACCTTCAACAGGCAGCGCTTAATCCCATGCAGCAATCCATGAATCATAATCTCCCTCCAGCCACTCGGGACGCGATCGATACGAGACATCGACCTTAAGCTCGACATAGCCGTTTTGGCCTGCGCTACCCATAGCCTGCGCAAACGCACCGATCACGGGCAGCGGTTTAACCTCGCCGGTAACGGAAACGGACGAGACGCCGCCCGCATCGGCCCGACCAAGCTCGATATCCCACGACAGGGGCCCGCCGGCATGGAAAATCGAAACGTCGGGAACCGCGGCAAGACGGCGGCGGGCAAACTCCTTAATATCCTCGTCATCCCCCACCGTCATCGTGGTCATGAGCCGCGCGGTCTCGGCGGCGGCAGACTCCATGACCGCGCGTGTATAGAGCAGGCACACCGGCTGCAGCGCCAACAGGACGAGCGTCAGAAACGTCGGCAGTAGGAATGCCGCCTCGACCGTAGACTGAGCCCGGTCCTCGCGCGCAACATCAATACAGCACGATGTCCTTAGTACCCGCAGCAGCGTCGACAACCGATGTCGAGGTGACGCCGTGAGATGCCGTCCGCTCGACCAGCGCCGCCAAGCGCCCATCGGCACCGGCACGCCAAAGCCCTGCGATCGCCAGCACGATGGAAAGCAGTGCCACCGTGACGATGGCGTATTCGACCGTTGCCTGGGCAGATTCCTCGCGCAGGACATAATGCATTTCACGACCCCTCCTTTGAGTTCGTTGTCTGCGGGGTCAGGCGGACCACGCGCAGGCAACACGAAGTATCACCAGCATCCGCGGCAACCGTCACCATATCGACCCAGCCGCGTCCGTCACGCACGATGGCGCCCCACACGTTGCCCTTGATGTCGAGATAGCCGCTCAGAGCAAGTTGCGCCGTGGGCACCTCGCGATAGGCACGCAGCATATCCGCCGCCGCCTCGGTCATCGGTCGGCACTCGGACCATGCGAGACGAACAGCGACGGCATTGTTTGCAGATGAACCCGTTGCAGCGTCCGCTCGCTCGTCGAGTGCTTGCAAGAACGTTTGCGCCGTGACGGCGGCATTCGCATCGGCCGCGTCTCGCGCATCGTCTATTTGAGACGCCGCAGCCGAACCCGATCCCGCATCCGCGGCAGCCCCTAAACGTTGTTGCCGTGCTGCGTTAAGCCCCCAAACCGCCACTGCCACCGCCACGACCGCACAGGCGAACACCAGCAACGCGCCGACGGGACGGGCGTCCTCTACAGGCTGTTGATGCCCTCGCTGATAGCGCTCCATAAATCTTGGACCTTGCCCTTAAATGCGACGATGGCAATGATGGCAATCACCACGAGCACACCGACTAGGATGGCGTACTCGGTGGTGCCCTGCGCGCTCTCTTCCCGCAGCAGTTCTTCGGCACGCTGGCGAGCGTGAATTGACTGGTAAAACGCCAAGCTCCAGACCTTGTCAACAACGTCAGTCATCGTATTCATGTATTCCTCCCTACATCATCCCGCCTGCTCCCAGCAGCGGGCCCAATATGGACAGAAGCAACGCCGGCAAGATGAGCGTGCCGGTGGGAATCAGCAGCTTGACCGGCGCACGCTCAATCTCGCGCTCGACCGCGGCGCGATGGGCCGCGCGAATCTCGCGACTTTGGGCCGCCAGCGTCTCGGCAAGCGGGGCACCGAGAGCAAGCGCCTGCCCCGCTGTGATGGCAAAGGTCTCGAGCGCCCGCACATCCAGGTCGCGCGCGGCCGCCAGAAGCTCGTCCTCTCGCGTCCCTACGCCCACCCGCCATGCCATGCAGGCTCGCTCAAGGCGGAGCGCCAACGTCGATTGGCGATTGGCGCAAAAAACCTCAAGCGCCGCATCGAACGAAAGGCCGGCCGAAAGCCCCAGACGCACCACGTCGATCATCTCGGACACCTCGCCGAGCGACACCTGCGCCGTACCACCCGTGCCGAGCATGCCCCTCAACCGTGCTACCAGGACATCGGTCACCGATCGGGCAGCCGCAACAACCAGCAGCGCCTCGCGTTTGCAGACCTGGGCGATCTTGCATGCGTCCGCACGATTGAGCCCTGTCACGATAAACACGCTGAGCGCGCACAGGCATGCCGCGACCCCGACCAGGGCGCTCATAGCTCCACCCGCATAATGCGTCGGATGACCACCAGGGCGACGGCGTTGAGGGCAAGTCCCAGTACCACGGCACCGGCACCCGCCGGCGTTGCAAGGCCGCGGCGAAAGTCGGCCGAAAGCAGCGCCAGCACCGCGCACATACCCGCCGGCATCGCCGAGACCATGTGTGCCGACATACGAGCCTGCGATGTCTTGACGTCCAAGCGGCGCTTGAGCTCAATGCGCTCCCCCACCATGCTCGACGCCTCGGACAACAGGTCGGCAAGCGGGGCACCGGTTCGCTGCGACACCTTGAGCGCCAAGGTGACAAGCGAAAGGCCGGGGGCATCGATACGGTCGAGTAGGTCATCCAACGCATCAGTCGCCGAGACGCCGCAGTCGATCGCCGTCGCCACGCGCAAAAACTCGGTATGCACCGGCTCTTGCGCGTGAGTTCCCACAAACCTCATGCCCTGGGCCAGCGAATGACCCGAGGCGAGCGACATAGAGAGCGCCGTAAAGGCCTCGGGCATGGCTTCTTCCACATCGTGTTGCTCGCGGCGACGGTCGAAGGTGTCGCGAGCGGCGCCTGCGCCAAACGGTGCGAGCAGCCCCAGGACAAAGCCGATGGGCGACAGCGATACGACAGTCAGGGCAATGCCGCAGACACCACTCGATAGCAGCAAGCATGCCAGGCGCGCCTCGTCATCCTCGATAACAAGGCCAAGGCGATGTGCTGGAACCAGCGCCGCCCAGGAGCGGGCAATCTTTTTTAGCAGGTCGTTTTCTACCAACTCGCGCGGCAGCTTCTCGACCACCGACTCAAGCGCATGACTGACCAGTTCCGCCGGCGGCACGCGCGACACACGAGGCTCCGCCCCGCACGCCACCGCGGCAGAAAGCCCTGTCAAGCCCCCTACGACGAGGGGCACAACGATCTCCATTCGTCCACCTCCTCTTGTGTGAGCGTTCCCGAGCGCAGGCCCTCCGCGATAAACGGAGGCTCGCGATCGAGCGTCCAGGTGCGCGTGGCGGCATCGAACGTCACGTAGCGCTCAAGCTCCACGCCGCCTGACGTGCCGCGTCGCACCCCCGAATAGGAGGACACGAAACGCCTGCCGTCCGCATGACGCTCGGACATAACGATGCCGTCGAGCGCCATGGCAATCTGCTCCTCGATAAGCTCGCTCGGCAGATCGATGCCATAGCGCGCAAGCAGCGTCAAACGCACCACGGTCTCCTGCTCGGTGCCCGCATGAAGCGTGGTGAGCGATCCGTCGTGCCCGGTGTTCATGGCCTGCAGCATGTCGCAACATTCCGCACCGCGCACCTCACCCACCACAATACGGTCGGGACGCATGCGCAGGGCGTTGGTCACCAGATCGCGGATTGTCACCGCGCCCTCGCCCTCAATTGAAGCCTCGCGTGCCTCCAGGCGAACCACATGCGGGTGATGCGCAAACTTGAGCTCGGCGGAGTCCTCGATCGTCACGATACGCTCGCCGGTGGATATCTCGCACGACAGCGCGTTGAGCAGCGTGGTCTTGCCCGATCCCGTGCCACCCGCAACCGCCAGATCTTGACGCAGCGACACCGCACACGACAGCAGTTGCGCATACCAAAGCGGCAGCGACCCCAGGCCCACAAGCTCGTCCAACGAACAGATGCGATCTGAGAACTTGCGGATGGTGAGGATTGGTCCATCAATCGCCACGGGCGGGATCACCGCGTTGACGCGATAGCCCGTCTTGAGGCGGGCGTTGACAATGGGGCTGCGCTCGTCGATGCGCCTGCCCAGCGGCGAGATGATGCGGTCGATGAGCACGCGGATCTGCTCGTCATCCTCAAATGCATGCTCGATGGGATATAAGACGCCGCCGCGTTCAAAGAAAGCCGAGCGGCAACCGTTGACCATGATCTCGGTGACGGTGTCGTCCTCGATGAGCGGCTGCAGCGGGCCCAGGCCCACCACGTCGTCCAAGATCTCGTCGATGATGGTCTCGCGCTCGGGCGTCGCCAGGTCGCCCGGCTCCTCCACGTTGAGCGCCGCCTCCACCGCAGGACGCAATTCCGAGCGGGCGCGCGCCGAATCGATGTATGCGCTGATACGCGCCACCTCGTCATAGCCCATGCGGTCCATCACGGCGCGCTTGGTGCGGCGCTTGACGGCACGGTGGCGCCCCGCATCAACAGGCGCCGCCGCCGCGGCCGCACCGGCTTCCTTAATCCTTGTTTGCAAGCTCATCGCGAATCACCCTCGCGCGACCAGGGAAGACGGATACGTGGGCGCTCGGTGCGCGTCGCGCGGTCGGTGACCATATCACTCCAGGGACCGACGGCGCAGCCCAGCTCCACGAGCATCTCGCGCGTGGCTTCGCGCACGCTGGTGGCAAAAGCGCTGGTCTGGCCCACCGCCTCGTCAGCACGGCCGAATGCCATGAGCGCCGTCAAGTCCTGCCCGCCGTCGGCAATGCGAATCTTGGAGCTCAACGCGCAGGTAATCTCAAAGCGCATGGCGACATCCTCGTCGGCGCCGCGCGCGCCAAACCGGTTGAATACGGCGCTCATGCGCGTACGCGGCACGCCCACACGGCTCGCCAGTTCGATAACGCGTGCCGCGGACGTCGCAGATGACACCGATTGATCGCCCACGACCAGGCAGCGGTCGCTTGCCGCCACCGCGGCCGCCACGGCGTCACCCCAAAAGACCGAGGTGTCGACAAGCACCACGTCGGATTCGCGGCGCAAGACGTCAAGCAGCAGCTCCACCGGACGCGCCATGAGCTCGGCCTGTTCGGGCGCGGCGACCGGGCCCCAAAGCGTGACGCCCGGGGCCACGCGCATCGAGGCGGCCACGATGTCCGATTCGGCGAGTGCGCCCGCAGCCGATGGCTCGATAAGCGTCGCCATGTCATGCGGGGCATCGGCGCCCAACAGGTCGTAGAGGTTTCCAAACATCAGGTCCAAGTCGAGCACGGCAGCACGCAGGCCCAGCAGCGACGCCGCGTGCGACATGGCGGCGACGATCGTCGACTTGCCGCAACCGCCCGAACCCGAGACGGCGCAGACAACCGGAGCTCGATGCGACGGAGCGGCGGCATCCGCCGGCGGCGCGGGGGCAGGCGACGCGGGCACGGACGGCAACGTCCCCGTCTCCCCGGCAGCGCTCATATGCTGCGCCCAAGCCGGCATGGCAGGTTGCTCGGTCTGCGGGACCGAGTCTGGAGACTTCACGGTCGCATCGACACGCACGCTGTCGCTCTCGGCAAGCCCCTCCACCTCGTCGAGCTCATCGACCAGGCTCACGCCATGCACGTATCCCATATCAGCATCCAAAAGATCCTCGCCATACGGCACCGGCTCTCCGACTTCATCGTATGCAAGGGGATCCCGGGGACACCGACCATGCTCGGCTTCCGCTTTTCCATAATCATCAACACGCGGGCCTCTTGTAGCGCGAGGCGCCCCGGGTTCCCTATCAACAAAAGCATCGGGCTCAATCGTCATACACCGGTCGTAATCAACCGTTCCCTCGCCCGCGCGCCCGTTGCCGCATATGCTACGCGCAGCGATAACCTCGGTCGCCCCCGCGCGAAACAGCCCCTCGATATCCGAAGGATCGAGCGTCTCTATCAGTACGACCACG
This sequence comes from uncultured Collinsella sp., assembly GCA_900541045.1. Classification (GTDB taxonomy): domain Bacteria; phylum Actinomycetota; class Coriobacteriia; order Coriobacteriales; family Coriobacteriaceae; genus Collinsella. The sequence goes on along the minus strand of UQID01000012.1, from coordinate 18,356 downwards.
CGGCTCACGCGGCCCTCGGCCGTCAGGCGCGCAACAGTCTTTCGCACGTCTTCGGCATCGAACAGGGTCGCCGCGATAATCGCCGCCCCGCGACGCGACGGAAACGCCCGCGCCATGGACACCAGCCCATCCAGGTCGCCCACGCGAAGCACCTGCGCGCCCGCATCGCGGCCCTCGACTTCCCGCTGCAGCAATCCGTAATCACCGCACGCGCAGCATGCAAGCCAGATCGCTTTCATCACTCGTCGCCTCCGCTCTTTTTGCCGCGCACCGTGGCGGGAATCGTCAAACTGACCGTCCCCTTACCCGAGGCCCCCAGCAATTCCTTAACGTCTTCGGGGTCGGCCGCCAGCGTCACCCATTCGATCTTGCCTTCACGCGTGGCGCCGGCATCTTCGCTGGTATCGATTACGCGCGCGCCGCACAGCCGATCGGTTACGCCGTCCTTTTGCACGTACACGTCCACGTAGCTGCCCACGCCCGTGGCGCCCCCGACCGAATGCTCGGCATCGACCGCCACCGAAACGGCGACCTTGCCTTTGGGCACCTCGAGCGTGTGGGTTTCGGCCTTGGTGTAGACATCGCAAATCACGGCATTTTTAGGGATGCGCGAGGTCGTCACGTCGCCGCGCACCTGGCGCAGCTCGGTCGCCGCATCGCGCGGCAGCAGGCTCGCCAGCCATTCCTGGGTTATGACATTGGTCTCGTCGAGGGTCTCGCCCGCATCGATATCACGCGCCGCGACGCACACCTCGACGCGATCGCCGCCATACTTGGCCAGCGTCTCGGCCTGGACCTGCTCAGCCTGCGAGCGAATCGACGATGCGTAGACCATGCAGAGCAGCGCGGCGAGCACACCCGCGATTAGACTGATGGCGATGCGCTTGCTCTTGTTCACGGCCGCTCCTCTCAAGGTAGCACCGGGCGGATGCCCGTAGCACCATTGTCCGAGCGGGCAAGCAGCAAAACGGTGCGATCGCGATCTTGGTTTTGAGTGTCAAACCAATTGCCGACCAAAAGCTGACCGGCCCGTCAAGCTCGTGGCAAGGTTTTGGTCAGCACGTCGGCAAAACGCACGTTTAGGGGCGCATCGGCAATAAAAAAGCCGCCTCCCGTACCGTTGGGAGACGGCTGTCATAGGTAGATTCAATTACAGATGGACATCGGGATCGAGCATCTGAGCACTCACACGCATGGATGACGCCAGGTTTTGGAACGTCTCCAGGCGCAGGCTGTCGATTTGCCCGGCATCCTCGGCCTCGCGAACGGCGCAGCCCGGTTCGTGGGTATGCGTGCAGTCGCCAAACCGGCACGCACGCGACGCCTCGACGATCTCGGGAAACGCGCGTGCCAAGCCCCGCTCATGCCCCACGAGCGGCAGACTGCGCAGGCCCGGCGCGTCAGCAATAACGCCGGCTTCGCCCGGCAGCGCCACCATCACGCGCGCGACCGTGGTGTGGCGACCCTGGTCATCGCGCTCACGTACGCCGCCGGTCGCCAACGTATCGTGACCCAGCAGCGCGTTGAGCAGCGTCGACTTGCCAGCACCCGATTCACCCAAGATCATGGCGCAGCTCCCGGCGGGCACGCAGGCGCGCACCTCGTCCAGGCCACGACCCTCGGCAGAGGACGTCACGATCACGCGCACGTCCGGACCCACCAAGCGGTGCACACGGTCCAGATCGCGCTCGAGCTCATCGGCGTCGCAGCGGTCGGCCTTGGTGAGTACCACCACCGGCTCGGCATCGCAGTCGAGTGCCAACACCAGCGAGCGCGCCACGCGGTCGAGCAGTACCTCGCCGGCGCCGAGCGCCTGCACGATCAGCACGCTATCCACGTTGGAGCAAAGCACCTGACGCTCGCCGCGAGCGCGTCCGCGCCAGCGCTCAAAACTCGTGCGGCGTGGCAGCACGCACTCGATCACGCCCATGTTGTGCCCGGGCGCACGACGCACCGCCACGCGGTCGCCCACGGCGGGCAGCAGAACCTCGTCCTCGCCACGCGACTTGGCAAACCCCACGGCATGCTCGGCACGAAAGGTGTCATCGGCAGTCGCCACCAGCGGAAACCCACGATCCAGGCGCACCACGGCACCAAGCTGCATCTGCTCGGGCTCCTCGGCCCGAGCACAATAATCATCGAAGGCAGCCCGCTGAGCATCATCGACCGGCAGATCGTCGAACGCCGGAACATCCTGCAGCGCATCGAGTCCCGGCACGCTTGCCAGCAGCTCCTCGGCAGACGCGGGAGCTTCGGTCGCAAGCTTCCGACGACGATCGCGCTTAGCCCGCGCCCCCGTCGTCTTTTTCTTCGCCTTAGCCTTCGCCTTGCCCACAAGCGCCTCCCAGCACCACAAATCACAACTGAGCAGGTATTTTACCCACAAAAAAGAGCTGGTCGAGCAAACGCTCGACCAGCTCACATACTTTCCCTTAGCCCTTTTCATCCGCGCGGGAGAAAAGCCAGCAAGGATACCGCAGGGCCCGCCCCGGAAGCCCTTTCTCCCGAACGATCCCGCAGCGCGAAGCGCGAGGACCAGTGAGGGAGAAAGGGCGTGGGGCGGGCCCGGACGAGAGCGTTACTCCTTCTCCACAGCGCGCATGATCGCCTTGTAGATCTCCATCAACGGAATGATCAGGAAGGCAAGGCCCAGGGCGGCGATAACGCCCTTGAGCTCAAGCGTCACAGGGCCAAAGAACATCTCGGCAAGCGTCGGCTGAACGGTCACGATAACCGTCAGTACCAGCGCCAGCGCGGCCGAAGCCCACAGCCACTTGTTCTGCTTCTTCATGCTAAACAGCGACGCACGACGGCTGCGCATATTGAAGCAGTGGAAGATCTCGACCATGTTGAGCGTGATGAACGCCATCATCACGCCTTCCTCGTCGGCATTGCCGGCGATCATATCGGCGATGTGGATGTAGCCCATGTCAAAGTACACGCCCACAAAGAAGCTCGCCAGCACCAGCACGGTGATGATCAAGCCCTGGACCACACAGTCCAGACCCATATTACCGGCAAAGACGCCGTCCTTGGCGTTGCGCGGCTTGCGCTTCATGATGTCGCCCTCGGCATCCTCCATGCCCAGCGCGAGCGCGGGGAAGCAGTCGGTGACCAGGTTCACCCACAGCAGCTGCACCGGCTGGAAGATGGTAAAGCCGATGAGCGTGGCGATAAACACCGAGAACACCTCGGCAAGGTTAGCCGAAAGCAGGAACTGGATGACCTTGCGGATATTGTCGTAGATGCGACGGCCCTCTTCGCAAGCACCGATGATGGTGGCGAAGTTGTCGTCGGCAAGCACCATGTCGGCAACGTTCTTGGTGACGTCGGTACCGGTGATGCCCATGCCCACGCCGATGTCGGCGCGCTTGATGGACGGGGCGTCGTTGACGCCATCGCCCGTCATGGCCACGATCTGGTCGCGTGACTTCCAGGCCTCGACGATGCGGGTCTTGTGCTCGGGCTGGACGCGAGCGTACACGCCGTAGTCCTCGATGTGCGCGTCGAGCTCCTCGTCGCTCATGCGATCGAGGTCGGCACCGGTGATGGCATGGCTGCGATCGGCGACGATGCCCAGCTGCTTGGCAATGGCCACGGCGGTGTCGATATGGTCGCCCGTGATCATGACGGTGCGAATACCGGCATCGTGGGCCTCGCGGATGGCGTCGGCGACCTCGGGGCGGACAGGGTCAATCATGCCGGATAGGCCGCAGAAGACCAGGTCGTGCTCGAGCGCAGCGGGGCTGCAGTCGCTCGGGACCTCGGTGTAAGTGCGACTTGCCAGCGCCAGCACGCGCAGGGCCTCGTCGGCCATGGCCTTGTTGGCGGCCACGAGCTCGGCGCGACGCTCCTCGGTCAGCGGGACGACCTTTTCGCCCTCGTGGATATGGGTGCACAGGCCGATCACCACGTCGGGCGCGCCCTTGGTGTACTGCTCGTACTCGCCGTCCAGGGTCTCGACGACCACGGACATCATCTTGCGGCCCGAGTCGAACGGGGCCTCGCCCACGCGCGGGTGCTCGGCAGTCAGGCCGGTGAGACCAGCCTTGCCGGCGTCGTTGACGAGCGCACACTCAGTCGGCTCGCCCACGGCCTCGCCCAGCTCCTCGTCCCACTGGGCATCGGAGCAAAGGGCCATACCTGCCAGGAACTTCTCCTTAGGCGCAGCGAGCTCGTGCTTGACGACGGTCATCTTGTTCTGGGTAAGGGTGCCGGTCTTGTCGGAGCAGATGGTCTGCGTGCAGCCGAGGGTCTCGACGGCAGAAAGCTTGCGGATAATCGCCTGGCGCTTGGCCATCTTGGTCACGCCGAGCGACAGCACGATGGTCACGACGGCGACCAGGCCCTCGGGGATGGCAGCGACGGCGAGCGAGACAGCGACCATAAAGGTGTCGAGCAGGGCGGTCGGGTCGGTAAGGACGTTGCCCACGCCGTGGCGGAGGATGTCAACGCCAAAGATCACGACGCAGATGATAATCACCATGATGGTGAGGATGCGGCTGAGCTCGGCAAGCTTCACCTGCAGCGGTGTGAGCTCTTCCTTGGCCTCGGCCAGGGCGCCGGCAATCTTGCCCATCTCGGTATCCATGCCGGTGCCGACCACGACGGCGCGGCCACGGCCGTACACCACGGTGGAGCCCATGTAGCACATGTTCTTGCGGTCGCCAAGCGGCACGTCATCGGTGCCCGCGGCAAGCTCGATCACGTTGGCGTGCTTCTCTACGGGCACGGACTCGCCGGTGAGTGCGGCCTCTTCGATCTTCATCGTGGCGCTCTCGAGGACGCGGCAGTCGGCCGGAACGGAGTCGCCCGCCTCGAGCATGATCACGTCACCGGGCACGAGCTCGGCGCTCGGCAGATGCACGAGCTTGCCGTCGCGCAGCACCTTGGACTGCGCCGCGCTCATCTCCTGCAGGGCCTCGAGGGCCTCCTCGCTCTTGGCTTCCTGGACCACGCCCAGTACCGAGTTGACGATAACGACGAACATGATGATGACGACATCGGCAAAGTCGGGCTCGCCCTTGACCATGCCCGTGAGCGCGCTGATGACGGCGGCAACGATCAGCATGATGACCATGGGGTCGGCCATCTGCTCAAAGAAACGCTTCCACAGCGGCGTCTTCTCGGCTTCCTCGAGCTTGTTAGGGCCTGTCTTGGCGAGGCGCGACGACGCCTCACCGGTGCTCAGGCCGAGGTTCTCATCGACGCCTTGGTCGCTGAGCACCTCCGCCGCGGCGGACAGGTATTCCTTTTGCATATAGAGTCCCCTCCTGGGATTCGGGCCACTCAGCAGATTGATGCCCGATCATAATTCCCAGGAGAAGGGCAAGGGCTCATCAAGGCTGCCGTGCTGAGCGGCAGTTGATAGTGGAGCTATGGTACCCCAAAGCAACGCGTCTAGCCAAAACAATCCATTTGGAAATATGGTCCATAAGCAACGGTGCAGGCCGTGTGATGCTCAACATTGATAAAACGTTTTTTCTTCGGCGCATCATCAAATTGAAATATCGCCCAGATAGCAGCGGTTAGAACGGTTGGTAAAGTTTTTGCATATACCGTTTTTCCGCAAAAAATGAACTTCTAATTCGGCATACGGTCGATTTTTTGGGGTATTCGGTCGCCATTTCGTTATAATCAACTCAGTTTTATTTCTTATGGTTTATCTATCAGCGCAAGACGATGTCAGATGGAGGTCTGAATGTACAAGCGCACCAAGATTGTATGCACCATGGGTCCCGCCTGCGATAGCGACGAGACCATCCGCGAGATGATCAAGGCGGGCATGAACGTCGCCCGTTTTAACTTCTCGCACGGATCCTACGACGAGCACCACGGTCGCATCGAGCGCGTCCGTCGTATTTCCAAGGAGCTCGGTCTGCCCGTCGGCATCCTGCTCGACACCAAGGGCCCCGAGGTCCGCACCGGCCTTCTGGTCGACGGCAAGAAGGTTGCCGTCAAGACCGGCGATAAGATCGTCGTCACCGCTCAGCCCACGTCCGAGGATTTCCACGGCACCGCTGAGCACATCTCCCTCGACTACCTGGCTCTGCCCTCCGAGGTCGAGAAGGGCTCCCTCATCCTGATCGATGACGGCCTGGTTGCCCTCGAGGTCGAGTCCGTCGACGGCCAGGACATGACCTGCGTCGTCAAGAACGACGGCCTGATCGGCGAGCGCAAGGGCGTCAACATGCCCAACGTCAACATCTCGCTGCCCGCCATCACCGAGCGCGATCGTCAGGACATCCTCTTTGGCCTGACCGAGAACATCGACTACATCGCCGCTTCCTTCATCCGTGACGGCGAGTCCGTCCGCGGCATCCGCGAGCTTTGCCGCGAGAACGGCGGCGAGCACGTGACGATCTTCCCGAAGATCGAGTGCGCCCTGGGCGTCGAGAACTTCGACGAGATCCTCGAGGCTTCCGATGGCATCATGGTCGCCCGTGGCGACCTGGGCATCGAGATCAAGCCCGAGCTCGTTCCGCACATCCAGAAGGAGATCATCGCCAAGTGCAACGCGGCCTACAAGCCCGTCATCACCGCTACGCAGATGCTCGACTCCATGCAGCAGAACCCGCGCCCGACGCGCGCCGAGGTTGCCGACGTTGCTAACGCCATTTATGACGGCACCGACGCCGTCATGCTGTCCGGCGAGTCCGCTGCCGGTAAGTACCCGGTTGAGGCCGTCAAGATGCAGGCCAGCATTGCTCTCGAGACCGAGAAGTACCTCCCGGCTCACGCTCCGCTCGAGGTTCCGGCTGACGCTCACGGCACCCGCGTCGTCAACAACGTTGTGGGTATGTCCGCTGTGAACATGGCTACCACCGTTGGCGCCAAGTGCATCACCGTGCCGACGACCACCGGTCGTACCGCTCGCCTGATTTCGCACTTCCGTCCCAACATGCCGATCTGCGCGTTCTCCCGCCACGAGTGGGCCGTCCAGCAGATGATCATGTACTGGGGCGTTATCCCGCACCAGGCCGAGATTACCCAGGGCACCGTCAACGGCACGATCGTCAAGGCGATCGAGACCGCTAAGGAGCTCGGCTACGTCGAGGCCGGCGACCTGACCGTCGCCACCGCCGGCGATCCCCGCATGAGCGTTCAGCTCGAGGACAAGGTCTCCTCGACCAACGTCGCTTACGTCGCTCAGGTGCGCTAAATCGCACTTGCAAGCACGCTTGCATTGCAAAGGGCCCGGAAGGCAAAGCCTTCCGGGCCCTTTTTCTGTGCCAATGCCGGCGCACAGCAAAACACGCACTCATTTCTTTACCAAAAGTGCGAAATCCACCCTTCGAGGCCCATAAAATAAAGTCCAAAGCGCTAAAAGTGTTCGCCCGGTGGCAAACCCACACCTTAACCGACGCTGATAAATCGTTTTAGCAAGAGCCAGATCGACCTGGTTTTCGGAAGTGCGGGGAAAAATTGCTTACCTCCGAGTACAAGCCCTTTTATTTCAACAAAACCCCTGATAAAGTTGGCTCAAATACCGCTTGTGCTTTGCCTGTTTGTCTTTTTCCCCGCACTTCCGAAACCGATAGCTTTTCTAGCCCAAACTACGCTCAAACGATCGGATCGCTATGTCATTTCTTGCCTGCGGACCCACGGCTTTTCAGTACTATCGCATCCCGCCCCAGATACTGGGACTCTATCCGGCAATCCTGCCGCCCGACCATGACCATCGCTTGGTGCACTACTCAAAACAACCAGTATTTAAAGACTTGCTCGGCACACCAGTTTGGAGATTCGTGGGCGAAAGAAAACAGCGCGCGAACGGAAAGCTATTTCATAGCCGTCTGCTAACCCAAGAGCCGCCTCCTGGATCGTTTAGGCAGACTGAGCATGGATTTGATGTCACGTCCCCGGAGTTCACGCTGCTCAGCCTTGCCACGCAGGTCTCACGCAGCCAGTTACTCGTGGCCTGCTACGAGATGTGCGGCTCCTTTGCAGTATTTAAGCCCTGCGAGCGAACGCAACAACAACTCGATGAAGCTATTTCGCTTAAGCTCATTCCGCCCAGCTGCGGCTGGGAGCGAGTTAACGACACCAAGGGCAATGACACCAACTTGTGGAAGCGCACGCCGCTTCTTACCGCAGCGGATATCGCCGCGTTCGCCAAGCAGGCCGCAGGCCTGCGCGGCGTTAAGCAGCTCCGCTGGGCCGCCGAACGCATGACAGGACAGACCGCCTCGCCCTTTGAAGTCCAGACGTCAATTCTCATCTCGCTCCCCCGCGATGAGGGCGGTCTGGGCATCGACATCACCAATAACGCGCGCATCCCGCTCAGCGAAGCCGCGCGTTCGCTGTATGACAAAACCTGCTGCTACGCCGATATCCTCATCGAAAGCGCCACCGACAGCATGGGCGTCATCCTTGAATGCCAAGGCCGCTCCGCCCACGACAGCGAAGCCGCGAGCCTCTCCGATGCCGAGCGCGCCACCGCACTCACAAGCATGGGCTACGACGTCATCCAAATTACCTATGACCAGATCAAGGAGAAGAAGAGCTTCAACCACATAGCCGAGCTCATCCATAAAAAGGCTGGGCTTCCCTACACCCCAAAGACTAAACAGGAGCGCACTGCCGAAGATGCCCTGCGGCAAGAGCTACTTGTCGATTGGGTTGAGCTATTCACTGCCGGGCCGGCCAGCTAGCAGCTAGCAATCAGGGGCAGCGCAGACACATCGGGCGATTCGACACGGGCGGCAAATCCCGCCTCGGTTAGCTCGACGACCTCGGTAAACGTTGAATCGAAAAACTCCTCGGTTAGCAAGCGATACGGCGGATGATCGGGCTCGCCGGGGTTTTCGCGTACAATCTCGTGCATGACGCCGATGGTCTTGAGCACATATTCTTTATGGATGGGATACTGCCCAAAACGCGTCGCCGCAGTATACAGGCGATCGGTCGCACGCGGAATCGAAACAATGCCGAGCGTCTTGCCAAACCAGTCAAAGTCGCCTTGCTTTTTAATGCGGAACTCCTCACACGGCTTGCCGCCGTGCGCCTCCAGGTACTGATTCACGCGTGTATTCCATACGGTATCGGCCACCAGATGCGACCAGACGCCCAGTGTTAAATCGAGCAGCGACTGCGCCACATCTTCGGACGCAAGCGAAAACTCACAGGCGCCGGGGCCGGCAACCGGCTCGGCGTCCTTGTAACGTTGGGGATAATGTACCCGATTGAGTCGCTCACGCTCCTCGACAATCGAGGTCGCGGCAGCCGGCGTACCAACAGGCGCCCCTTTAAGCAGCGGCGCCACATAGGTATCCCAGAACTCATGCTCACGAGGCTTAGGGATAGGCTCGGGGTTTGCAAAGTGCGTAATGCGATACGGAATGGGATCAGCGATGCCAGGGACCATATAGCCCACGAAGATATCCGGAACCACGCAGCCAAACAAAAAGGCATTGCGGTCGCGCACGCTATTGGCAAGCGCACCGGTGCGCTCCAGCAAACGCTCCGTCTGAGCGATATGAATGTTCCAGCTTGGCATAGCCACCCCCATAAAAACCTGGATAACTATACCATCACGGCAAAGCCGCGCGGGCGGCTACGCACGCTCTACGCAGCAACTATTCCGCAGCGCCGCTCTCGGTTCCATACGACGACACCGGCGCCTCGACCACATGGTGATATCGATCGATATAGATGGCGCGGGCACCCAGGCGCCGCACCAAATCCTGATGGTGTGTGCTCATCAAGACCGTCTTGCCGGCAGCAACATAGGCCAGTAGAAAGTTGACCACGATGTCGCACGAGTCCTCGTCAAGTCCGTTGGTGGGCTCGTCGAGCACCAGGATATCCGGGTTCATCGACACCACCGCAGCCAGCGCAACGCGCTTCTTTTGCCCGCCCGAGAGCTGATAGGGAGAGACGTCGGCAAGGTCGGCAACCTGGAACAGCCCCATGGCATCGCGGACGCGGCGCTCGAGCTCGTCTGCCGGCAGCCCCATTTGAGCCGGGCCAAACGCGACTTCCTCGCCGACCGTGGCACAAAAGAGCTGCGCATCGGCGTTTTGGAACACAAAGCCCACGCGCTGATGGAACCGCTGGGCCGTCGCGGAATCCTTGAGATATGCCGCATCGACCGCATGCCCGTCGAACAGGTACGCACCCGCGTCCGCAAGCTCAAGGCCGTTGATAAGGCGCATGATCGTCGTCTTGCCGCAGCCGTTGGGACCGAGCAGAGCAACGAGCTCCCCACGGTTCACCTGCAATGAAACGCCGTCGACCACCGTATGACCCGCATAAGAAAACACCACGTCGCGAAACTCGATGAGCGGCGTGGTCTCAGCGCCGGCAGCACCGCTCGCACCCATCGCGTTATTCGTATCGTTTGCCAAAACGTCGCCCTTCCCTACTCACATCGACGGTTCGACCGACCGCGCTACAGCACCGCGCACAACACGGCGAGCAACGCCACAACGGCCGCGTAAACGGCATCGCGCCAGCCAAAGCCGCTCCGTGCAGGCGCCGGATACACGCCGGCGAAGCCGCGGCAAAGCATGGCCTCGTCCATCGCGCGGCTGCATTCCATCGCCTTGATAAACGTCATGCCCATGATACCCGCCAGCGAGTCGGTGCGCGAAAAACCCGCAGGCGCGGAACCGACGCTGCGCAGCATGACCGATTCACACAGATTGTGCGCCGTGCGACCCAGCACCTCGATATGCTTGAGCGCCATATCAAACGTAAAGATAACCTCATCGGGCAGGTGCAGCGTTTTGAGCGCCGCCGACATGCGGCTCCAGGAGAGCGTCCACGAAACGCCCAGCACCAGCGACACATTAATGAAGGTCTTGAGCGCGATCTTGAGCATGGTGCCCGTGGCAGACGCGCCCAGCAGCAGGGCAGGCAGTGCCAGAACCACCGCAAGCCCCGTGGCGCCGAGCGCCGGTACAAAGGTCGCACGCAGCCCGCGTGCGGGGCGCACCGCGACCAGCACCAACGCGATCGCCGCCATCAACATCAGGTACAGCGGGCTTTGCGTCAGACACACGCACAGGACGCAAACGAACATCCCCACCAGGCGCACCGGAGCCGAAACGCAAGAAAGGGCGCGGTCGACCATCGACCCGCCCTCGTGCGCGCCTCCACCCAGGCGAACCCGCTCAAGCAGGCTCGCCAGGTGCAGGACATTCTTTTGCATCACACGATGCCGAGCCCCCACGGGCTCGTAACGCTGCTCGACCGCAAGCCAGCTAGGCAGCTCGGCTATTGCCATGAGCACCGCTTTCCTTGACCGTCAGCGAGATCAGGCGGAATGCGATGGTGAGCACCGCCACGCCAATCACACCGGAAAGGATATACATGGCAGCCTGGCCGGCAAAGCCAAGGCCCTGTTCCTCGGAATAGGCCTGCAGGTAATCACCCGTGGGCAGCGCGTCGGCAAAGGTCGGAGTATCGAGGCCGACCGAAGCCTGCAGGCTGTCGTCGCCAGCCTCCTGAACGGCAGTCGCGGCGCCCTCGGCGTCCCACTCGCCCCAGGCGTCTCCGGTGGCCAGCAGGCCCAGCGGCGTGGCCACCACGAGCACGGCGACCAGAATGAGCGTGGGAATCAGGGAAGTCTTCTTGGCGGTACCATCGGCGGCAAGCTGGCCATCGACGGCCTCGGACCCGACGATAATGCTCGGCGCCGTCTTCTTAATGAAACCGTAGATGGCGGCCGTCGCCACGCCCTCGATCACGCCGGCAACCAGCATATGCGGGATCAACATGGCCGGAATAGCCACGGACAGCGGGAAGGGGCAGTACAGCGGCGCGCCCGAAGCGTTGGTAAAGAGCATCGGCTGAATACCAAACTCGATTGCCGCGCACAGGGCCGCCAGGCACAGGCCGACCCAACCGCTCACGATGGCAGAAACCGAGGTGCCCCAGCTCTTGTCGTGCAGACGGCTGTTGAGCGCACGGAACACGATAGCAGCGACAAACGGCAGCACAAAGGCCATGTTAAAGCAGTTGGCGCCAAACGACAGAACGCCGCCGTCGCCAAACAGCAGCGCCTGCAGCGCCAGCGCAACCGAGACAGCGATAGCCGCGGCCTCGGGGCCCAGCAGCAGTGCGATGAGCGCGCCACCAACGGCGTGACCAGTGGTACCGCCGGGCAGCGGCACGTTGAACATCATGAGCAAGAAGGAGAACGCGGCGCAAATGCCCAAGAACGCCATGTGCTCGCGATCGAGCGTAGCGCGCACCTTTTTGATGCAATGGACCCAAACGGGCACCATTGCCACCGCCATGACGGCATCGGTCTGCGGAGACAGATAATTATCTGGAATGTGCATGTACGCCTCCCGGTTATCGGCGCACGGAATTGCAACGCCGCTTAAATCACCTTAAGAGTGTTACGTATTGTTAGATTCGTAACACGCCGCGGGCTATCATAGCAAAACGGCGCACTGCCGACAAAGCAGCACGCCGTTATGTAATGCGCGTGTCATATATGCAGGCTCAGCGGTGTCTCATACCGAGCATAGCGGTCACGTAAGTCTCGGCGGCAACCACCGCTGACCCATACCCCAGCGCAAATCCTAGCCGCGGACCTCGCCGTTTACGCCCTTGCACACCTTGGTGACGATCTTCTGGTGCGCCTTCTCGACCTCTTCGCTGGTGAGCGTGTGGTCGTCGGAACGATACGTAAGCGCAAAGGCCATGGACTTCTTGCCCACACCCACGCGGACCGGATCGCGATAGACATCGAACAGACGCACGCCCTCGAGCAGCTTGCCGCCGGCGCTGGTAATGCGGCGCTCAAGATCCTCGCAGGTCACGGTGTTGTCGACCACGATAGCAAGGTCGTGCTCAACGGCGGGGTACTGCGAGAACTCGCGGTAGTTCTCCTGATTGCGGGCGCCCTTGATCAGCTTGTCCAGATCGAGCTCAAAGGCAACGACGACCTCATCGATGCCCATCGCCTCGCGCGCCTCGGGATGAATCTCGCCGACCCAGCCCAGCACGGTGCCGCCGGACAGAACCTCGGCCGCACGACCCGGCTGCAAGAAAGCGTAGCTCTCGCCCTCGACGGGACGGAAGCGAACCTTCTCGATGCGCAGCTGGGCAAGCAGCTCCTCGACAATGCCCTTGCCAAAGAAGAAGCGCAGCTTGCGGTACTTCATGTTCCAGGACTGCTCGCTCCACTGGCCCGAGAGCACACCCGCCACGGACTTGGTCTCCTTGGGCAGGCTGGCGTTCTCGCGACCGTGGAACAGGCTGCCGACCTCGTACAGGTGCACATTGGGCGTACCGTGCGCCTCGTTGTAGGCCACGGACTGCAGCAGGCCCGGCAACAGCGAACGACGCATCTCGGTCTGCTCGGCTACCAGCGGGTTCATGAGCACCACGGGGCAACCGCGACCCTCGGTGGACATACCGATCTTCTCCAGGTCGCCCGGGGCGGCAAAGCCGAAAGTCGTGGTCTCGTTGAGGCCGCAGGCGCGCAGGATCTCGCCGACCTTGCGGGTGAGCTTCTGCTCGCGGGTCAGGCCGCCGATGTGGTTCTTGGCAGCCGGGATGGTCGCCGTCACACGGCCCATGCCCCACAGGCGCAGGACCTCCTCGATCAGGTCGATCTCGCGCGGCAGGTCGGGACGGAAGCTCGGCGGGGTGACCATGAAGTCATCGCCGTCGCGCTCGACGGTGCAGCCCAGGCGGGTGAGCGAACGCTCGATAAACTCGGGCTCGATGTCGGCACCGCAGATGGCATGCACGCGGGCCAGGCGCAGCTTGATGCTGTCGATGGTCTTGGGCGCGGGGAACACGTCCACGTAGCCGGGAGCGACCTCGCCGCCGGCGATCTCCTCGATCAGCGCGCAGGTGACGTTGGCGACGTCCACGCAGCCGGTCTCGTCGACCTGGCGCTCAAAGCGGATGGAGGCGTCCGAGATCAGCGACAGATCGCGGCTGGTGTGCGAGGTGCGGCCGGCGTTGAAGCAGGCACTCTCGACCATCACGTCGACGGTGTCGTCCTCAATCTCGGAATCCATGCCGCCCATAACGCCGGCCAGCGCCACGGGGCGCTCGCCGTCGGTGATCAGGCCCATGCCGGCGTCGAGCGTGCGCTCCTCGCCGTCGAGCGTCGTGAACTTCTCGTCCTGCTGGGCGGCGCGCACCACCACGCGGCGACGGCCCTCGCGCTCGGCGAAGGTGTCGAGGTCAAAGGCGTGCAGCGGCTGACCGGTGAGCATCATCACGTAGTTGGTGATGTCAACGATGTTGTTGTGCGGGCGCACGCCCAGAGCGTTAAGGCGCTTGACCATCCAGTCGGGCGACGGGCCCACCTTAACGTTGCGCACGATGCGGGCGACATAGCGGTCGCACAGGCCCTCGTCGGCAATCTCGACCGAAAGCTCGTCGTCGGTCGCGCGGCCAGTCTCGGCCTTGATGACGGGCAGCTCAACGTGGAAATCGCGGTCGAAAATGGCGCCGGTCTCGCGGGCCATGCCGATCATGGACAGGCAGTCGGGGCGGTTGGGCGTGATCTCGCAGTCGAGCACGGTGTCGCTCGAGCCCACGTACTCGGCAAACGGCATGCCGCAGGGCGTATCCTCGGGCAGGATCATAATGCCGGAGTGGTCGCCGCCCAGACCGAGCTCGCGCGCGGAGCAGTTCATGCCCATGGACACGACGCCGCGAAGCTTGCTCTTCTTGATCTTGACGTCGCCGGGCAGGACAGCGCCAATCATGGCCGTGACGATGTGGTCGCCGGCCTCGAAGTTCTGCGCGCCGCAGACGATCTGCAGCGGAGCGGGGTTGCCGTCGGCGTCGAGATTCTTGTCGCCCACATCGACCGAGCACACATACATGTGGTCGCTATCGGGGTGCGGGGTCTTGGTGAGTACCTTGGCGGTCACCACGTGGTCGAAGGACTCGCCCACGGTGTCGATCGCCTCGACCTCGGTGCCGGTACGGATATATTCGTCCGAAAGGGTCTTGGGATCCTCCGGAATATCGATCATGGTCTTGAGCCAGTCGTAAGAAACTCTCACTTGATTACTCCTTATGAGAAAGAAAAGCCTGCTAGAACGGGTGATTTAGAATTGATTCAAAAATCTCATATCGCCCGTCATGAGAGTTCTGAGGTCGGGCAGGTCGTAGCGCAGGGCCGCGACGCGTTCGGCGCCAATGCCAAAGGCGAAGCCGGTATACTTCTCGGGGTCGATGCCGCAGTTGATAAGAACGTTGGGGTCGACCATGCCGCAGCCCAGGATCTCGATCCAGCCGCTGTGCTTGCAGAAGTTGCAACCCTTGCCGCCGCAGACGTGGCAGCTCACGTCCACCTCGCAGCTGGGCTCGGTGAAGGGGAAGAAGTGCGGGCGGTAACGCGTCTTGCGGTCCTCGCCAAACATGCACTTAACAAAGTAGTCGAGCGTGCCCTTCAGGTCGCCAAAGGTGATACCCTCGTCGACGACCAGGCCCTCGATCTGGTTGAACTGCGGCAGGTGGCAGGCGTCGGCCGTATCGGGACGGTAGACGGTGCCCGGGCAGATCATGTAGATGGGCGGCTTCTGTGACTCCATGGTGTGGATCTGCACGCCCGAGGTCTGGGTGCGCAGCAGCACGTCGGACTCGCCGTGAGCGTGAGCCTCGGGATGCGCGACGCTGCCGGGGTTGTTGTCGACCACATAGAACGTGTCGCGTGCCGAGCGGCTCGGGTGATCCATGGGCGCGTTGAGCGCGGTGAAGTTGTAGTAGGAGGTGTCGACCATGGGGCCGGACTCGACGGTGTAGCCGATGCCGCAGAAGATGTCCTCGGCCTCCTCGATGATCTGCTTGATCAGGTGCTGGTGACCGATCTGCGGACGGATACCCGGCAGCGTGATGTCGACGGCCTCGTTCTCCAGTGCGTGCTTGAGGGCGGCGGCCTTCATCTCGGTGTTGCGCTCGTCGAGCATGCCCTCGATCAGCTGGCGCATCTCGTTGGCGCGCTTACCCATCACGGGACGATCCTCGGGGGCGAGCTTGCCCATCATGCGCATCAGGCCGGTAATGCGACCCTTGCGGCCGAGCAGCTCAACGCGCGCAGCCTCGAGCTTGGCGGCGTCGTCGGCGCCTGCGACGAGCTCCTTGGCCTCTTCCTCGAGTTTGACCAGATCATCAATCAGACTCATGTCTTCCCTTTCGTCTCTCGCGCTCCCCGCTCGCCGGGACGACTGCCGCCGCCCAGCGTTGCGAAAACGCGGCCCGGTTCGGTAACAAAAAACCGCCCTCGGGCATGTGCATTGCCCAAGGACGGTTGAATTCCGCGGTACCACCTTGTTTGACCCGGCGGATGTCTGGCCCGCCGTGCCCACTCTGCGCCCCTTATCGCGAGGCTCACGGCTTCCCTACTGGGGCTTCGCCGCCGCTAGCCGCGCGCCCGTTGAGGTCGCTGCTCGGGAGTGAACGCTTGGCCCTTGCCACCGCAGGAAGGCTTGCAGCCCATGACCTTCCCTCTCTTGCCGGCGACGCGGCGGGCAAAACCCTCTCCGTCAACGCATTGGGCTATAGGATAACACATTTCGCGAGCGCATCGCCGCGTTCCGTTTTGTTCGCGCTGGGTACAAGGCAGGTAGCTGTGCAAACTGGCCGCACGCCCACCCGTGGCGTCCGGTCTGCGAGATCAAGGATACGGTATGGGAAAGAAACTCGATAAGAAGGCCAAGGCCGCCGTGGCAAAGACTGTCAAGGGCGTCAAGGCTGCTAAAGTCGACAAGGCCGTCAAAAAGTTCCGCAAACTCGAGGGCAAGCTGTGGACTCGTGAGTACCTGCTCAAGATTGCCGAGTTCGATGGAGCGACGATTGCTCCTGCCAACGGCGCAGCAGCGCGTGCCGACGCCATGGGCACGCTTGCCGGCGAGCATCACAAGCTGCTGACCAGCGAGAAGTCCGTTGAGCTCGTACGCTCGTTAGCGCGCGAGACCGTCGCCGGCGGCAAAGTCGACGACCCTCAGCTGCTCGACGAGATCCGTGTGCTCGGCCGCGATCAACGTGAGGCCAGTGCCATCCCCACCGAAGAAGCCGAGGCCTGGACCAGGCTCACCTGCGAGGCGGACGCCGTGTGGCACAAGGCCAAGGCAGCCAACGACTGGGCGAGCTTTGAGACCTATGTGGATAGAATCGTCGCCCAACTTAAGCATCAGGCCGAGCTCATGGACCCCAAGCGCGATCCATACGACGTTTGGCTCGACCAGTACGAGCGCGGCCTTTCCGCCAAGAGCTTCGACGCGTTTTGCGACGAGGTCAAGGCCACGGTCGTGCCGCTCGTGCACGCCATCGGCGAGCGCGGCCAGCAGCCGGCTGCCGACTTTTTGCACGCCCACGTGCCCGAGGCTGCCCAGCGCGCCATGAGCTTCGACCTTATGAAGCTTGTCGGCCTGGACCTGGACGACACCACGCTTGCCTTTACCGAGCATCCGTTTAGCGAGGGCTTTGCCGTGGGTGATGCGCGCATCGCGACGCACATCTACGAGGACGACTGCATCTCCAACGTCTACAGCATCATCCACGAGGCGGGGCACACCATGTACGAGCTGGGCGTCAATCCCGCCTACGCGCGCACGTGCTTGGAGGGCGGCACCTCCATGGGCATCCACGAGAGCCAGAGCCGCTTTTTCGAGAACACCGTGGGTCGCAGCCGCGCCTTTATGGGCCCGCTGCTCGAGGTGCTGCGTCGTCACGCGCCCGAGGTCTACGGCGACGTCGACGAAGACACGCTCTACCGCGCCGTGAACATCGCGCAGCCGTCGTTGATCCGCACCGAGGCCGACGAGCTCACCTATCCGCTGCATATTATGGTGCGCTACCAGATCGAGCGCATGCTGTTTGCCGGCGAGGCTGCGGCCAAGGACATCCCCGCGCTTTGGAACCGCTTTATGGACGAGTACCTGGGCATTCCCGTTCCCGACGACACGCACGGCTGCCTGCAGGATACGCATTGGAGCGGCGGTTCGTTTGGCTACTTCCCCACGTATGCGCTGGGTAGCGCCTACGATGCCATGTTTGTGCCGGCCATGTGCCGCGACGGCGTCGACCTCAATGGCGCCTGTGCGAGCGGCGATCTGGCGCCCGTCCGCGCCTGGCTGGGCGAGCACATTTGGCAGTGGGGCCGCGCCAAGGACGCGCCGGAACTCATCAAGGGCGCCTGCGGTATGGCGTTTGACGCCCGCTACTACTGCAGCTACCTCCAGGACAAGTTCACCACGCTCTACGAGCTGTAAGGATTGACCAGCACACCATCGCCAACGCCAACGCCAACCATGTTGACGCCGATGTCTTGGCAACGTCAGCGAAAACGGCCCCAAGCGAGCAAGGTGACGTGAATCAGAACCACCCTTAAAAAGGGTGGTTTGCTCTTAGGGTATAACCCACGGGCC
>UQID01000011.1 GCA_900541045.1 uncultured Collinsella sp. | reverse complement strand
GAGATTAGCGAGTGTCTCGTGGGCTCGGAGATGTGTATAAGAGACAGTGATGGAAGCGTAGTGGCAAAGCGGCTCGATGACGGCGATCTCATAGAGGCGCTCCTGAGCCTCGGCCCACTTCTTGGCCGCGGCGTCGGTGTCCTTGGCGGTGCGGGTCTCGGCCACGAGCTTGAGCGCCTTCTCGTCGGACAGGCCATAGAAGGCCTTGGAGACCGAGAGGGACTGGGCCGGGATGGGCTTGTAGTTGGTGGAGGCCACAAAGAGGTCCCACTGCTCGGGCTTGCCGGAGCGGATGTCCATGAAGGTCGCGAACTCGTAGCTGTCGACCTCGGCGGTGAAGCCGGCCTTCTCGAGCTGCTCCTGCAGCGCGACGGTGGCGTTGTACATATCCTTGTAGTCGGGGGTGGTCAGCAGCTTGACCGTCTCACCGGCATAGGAGGTCTTGGCCAGAGCCTTCTTGGCAGCCTTGGCGTCGGCCTGGTTGAAGTACTTCTTGCCCGCGTCGGTCGCCCACTGAGTGTTCTCGGGGTTGCCAAGGTTGGGATCGATGTTGAAGAGCTCCTTCTCGCCATAGGCGGCAAGAGCGGCCGCCTCGCAGTCGATAGCCATGAGGGCGCACTTGCGGATCTCCTCGTCGGCGAAGACGCCCTCGTTCATGTTGAGGAAGGCGGTCAGAACGCCGGCGTTATGGGTGTAGAGCTTGACGTCGTCGTTGCCGTCGAAGTCGTGGTAGTTCTCGGTGGGGATCTCGCCAGCAATATCGTACTCGCCGGTCTCAAACCCGCTCACGCGCGTGGAGGCCTCGGTCACGAACTGATAGTAGATGTCCTTGGTGGGCGCGGAGACCTTGCCGGTGTAGCCCGAAGCCTTGCCGTGGGCGGCGACATAGTCCTCGTAGCGGGTGAGATGGACGTACTGGTCCTGCTTCCACTCCACAAACTTGTAGGCACCGGTACCCACGTACTCGGTCACGCCGGTATCGCCCGCGGCCTCGATGACCTCGGAGGGGAAGATACCCGGATACTGGGAGTGGTTGCCCAGGATGATCAGAAAGTCGATGGCGGGCTCGGTCAGTGTGCAGGTGACCTCGTGGTCGCCCGAGGCGGCGAAGGTGGCACCGGGCAGCAGGCTCGCGGCGCGATCGTTGACGGTGAGCCAGCGGTTCATCGAGGCCACGACGTCCTCGGAGCCAAACTCCTTGCCGTTGTGGAAGGTGACGCCCTCGCGCAGCTTGATGGTGTAGGTCAGGCCGTCATCGGAGACCTCATAGCCCTTGGCCAGCACGGGCTGGGGCTCGTAGTCGCTATCGAGGCCAAAGAGCGGCTCGACGACGTTGCAGATGATGTCCATGGTCACAAGCGACGACGTGGTGTGCGGATCGAGACCGTCCGGGCTCGCCGGGAGCGCGATCTGCAGCTCGTCGCGATACTCCACATCCTGGCCGGAGGCAGCGGCGCTACCGCTCTCGGCGCCCGAACCGCCGCAGCCGGCGAGGCCGAGGCCCGCCATGGCGCACAGGGCAGCGGAGCCGGTCAGAAAACCGCGACGGGAAACGCCCGCCTTGAAAAGGTCGTTGTTCATTGAGTTCCTTTCGTGTCTGAACAAACGGACAGAATCTGCCGGGACGGCGGAAATCCCCGCCCCGGCAGCTATACGAAGCCGGTCGGCGCCCTGCGGTGCATCCGGACACCGGCCGGCATGGCAACAGAGAAATCCCTATCGCGCGGATAGGAACACCCGGCGGCACAGCTTAGCGCAGGTGCGGCTAAATCGTCTCGAGGAAGGCCTCGATGCGGGTCTGGAGCTGACCGGCGTCCTCGCCGGCGTAGTCGGTCGTGATATGCATAAACGGAATGCCCGCCTCCTCGGCGGCCTTCTCCACGGCAAACGACTCCATCTCGTAGAGCGTGCAGAACTGCAGGGCCACGTCGACGATGCCGTCAGCATGCAGGTCCTTGGCCATCTGGACAATGTCCTTCATACGCTGGTCGTTGGGCGTAAAGACGGCGCAGTTGATCTTAAAGTAACGCTCGGCGATGGCGTCGAGCATCTCGTCGACCGTCTTGCCGGACTCGTCGACCAGGTCCTTGTAGTAGCGCGAACCCGTGCAGGACTCCTCGCCCACCACGACGCCGCCCGCCTTCTCGATAAGGTTGAACAGTTTCCAGTTGGGCACGGCCATGGGCGTACCGGTGTACAGGATGCGCTTGGTGCCCTTGGGCGCCACACCCTCGCCGGCCTCAACGCGCTGCTCGCACTCGGCGGCCATCTCGTTGATGGCGCCGGTCAGGCGCGGCGTGTCATCCATAAAGGCGGCCTGAACGGTCAGCAGGCTGTCGAGACCGCTGATGGGCGCCGGGTCGGCAGCGCGCGTGGCAGCGAGGCGCTGCAGGGCGCGACGCTTCTCATTGACGCTGTGGATGGCGGTCTTCAGACGCTCAGGCGTAATCGTGACGCCACACTCCTCCTCAATCTTGGCGGCGAGCTTCTTGACCTCGGCCTTCCAGGTCACGAGCGTCGACTCGTCGTGCACGTTGGGAATATCCATGACGTACATGTTCTTTTGCGTGGCAAAGAACTCGTAGGCCTTCTTCTTGCCATCGCAGGTGTTCTCGCCCACCACCAGGTCGCTCGACTCGATGTAAGGGCAGACCTCACCCAGCTTAAAGCCGGCAAAGCTCTTGATGAGCGGACAGGTGTTGCGCGGCAAGTGCTCCTCGACTTTGTCGGTTGCCCAGTCGGCACCCGAGCACAGACCCACAGGGATACCGTCGCAGGCGAGCACGATCTCCTCGGGCACGTAGACGCAGAAGCTGCCAACAATCTTGGTGGCCTCGCCAGCCTCCTTCTTGTCGAGCATCTCCTTAATACGGCCGCTGTGGATGTTGGTGGCGACAAAATCCAGGTAGGACGTGGACTTGGGGCGATTGTTCTGCGTCAGGAACATATCGCCGTACATCTGGCCCACGGCGCCCAGCAGCATGTCGTGGTCGGCAAGATTCATGCCGAGGCTCTCCCACATCGGATGGAAATCGAATTCTTCAGCCATGACGGTTCCCCTCTCGAACCAAAAATGAATAGCTACGGTATTGCTGCACGGTGGGTGGCGAAAACCCAGCCGTGCTCAAACCCGGAATTTTGGGGAATCTGCTTTGCGGTCGATTATTTAGTTGTGCGTCGTCTCTCCCGGAGCCGTGAACATACCTGCTCATATGCGACTCCGAGCCATATACAGGGCGCGCGCGGCAACGCGGCGAATGTATGTCGTCTGCGGCATGTGCGCACCCTCCTTTACAAGATAAGATCAACTATATCAACGGTCATCGACCATGCGAACACCGTTGACATTCGTACGACAGCATCGTGTGCCGTCGTTTAATAAACAATTCTCTTGATTGATAAGAGTTTGTCATCTCTCATTCGGCGAACGGCAAAAACAAAGCCGCCGAGGCTTATATCCCCGACGGCATTACCCGGCGCTATCGACAAACCAAATGGATCCTGCTGGCATCGAAGTGCATGCGCAGCGTCTCGCCTGCTTGCGGTAGCTCGTCGACAGGCACGCCCACCTTGTTGACCTTCCACTGCAGACGCGTGGGCGCATCAGCGCGCGGCACGTCCAGCAGCACCAGCCGCTCAAAGCGCGAATCGCTCACACGGGCCACATGCAAATCGTAGCTGTTACGGCCCCGCTCAACGCGATTATCAATATGGAAATAGCTTGCGCGAACGCCCAGGTACGCCACATTATCGGGGACCTCGCGGCCCACGTTAAAGGTCATGCCCCAGTCGAGGGCCTCAACTTCTTCGTCGCCGATTTTGCGCGCACGGCTTGTGTTCTTGCAGCCAGTTAGGCGCAGCGCCGCCAGCGTCTGTGGGCGGCGGACCACGTCCTCGATGGAGCCGACCTCCTCAACATGCCCGTCGTGCATCACGCAGATACGTTGGCACAAGCGGCACGCTTCGTCGATGTCGTGGCTCACGTAGAGCACGGTGCGGTTGCATACTTCGAACAGGTCGAGCATGTTCTGTTCGAGCGCGCTCTTAAGATAGGAATCGAGCGCGCTCATGGGCTCGTCGAACATAAAGATGCCCGGATGCGCCGCT
Organism: uncultured Collinsella sp.; assembly: GCA_900541045.1. Taxonomy (GTDB): domain Bacteria; phylum Actinomycetota; class Coriobacteriia; order Coriobacteriales; family Coriobacteriaceae; genus Collinsella. The sequence goes on along the minus strand of UQID01000011.1, from coordinate 63,132 downwards.
ACCATGCGGGCAAGCGCCACACGCTGCTGCTGGCCGCCAGAGAGGCGCGCGGGATAGCGGTCGGCAAAGTCGGCCAGGCCAAAAATGCCCAGGTAGCGCTCGGCAAGCTTTTTACGCGCCGTGGCGTCGCCCGCATCCTTTACACCGGCGCATACGTTATCGGCCACCGTCATGTTGGGAAACAACTGATAATTTTGGAACAGCAGAGCGCATTTGCGCTCCTGAGGCGACAGGTTGATGCCCGCCGCCGAGTCAAAAAAGGTCACGCCGTTGACGACGATCTTGCCCTCGTCGGGCGTCTCCACACCGGCAATGCAGCGCAGCGTGCAGCTCTTGCCGCAACCCGAGGCACCGAGCAGCGCCACACGATCCTCGCCGGCCTCAAGCTGCATGTCGAGCATAAACCCGGGATAGCGCTTTTTGATATCCAAAACGAGCGACATGGCCTATCGACCTCCCTGCGGCACCGTATCATCGCGCATGAGCTCGGCCAGCGCCTCGCGATCGATACGCAAGGCATCGCCGCCCGCCGGGTCGAGCGAATCGCCCTGTCCGGCGAGATCTTTGGCCTGTTTGCGTTCCGCACGGGAAAGGCCCCGCTCGCGATACTTTTGCGAATGCGCGGTGTACATGTTGATGAACAGAATGACCAGAAAACTGAACACAATTACGACGATGACCCAAAAGAGCGCCACCGACGTGTTACCGCCCATCCACTCAAAGTAAATCGCAATCGGAATGGTCTGCGTAATGCCGGCGTAGTTGCCCGCAAAGAACAGGGTGCAGCCGAACTCGCCCATCGCGCGGGCAAAGGCGAGCACCGTGCCGGCGGCAATCGAGGGCCAGCCAAGCGGCATCATAAGCTTGGTAAAGATGCGACGCTCGGACCATCCCAGAGTTCGCGCGGCGTCGAGCATCTGCATGTCGAGGCTCTCAAAGGCACCGAGCGCCGTGCGGTAGACCAGGGGAAACGACACCACCACGGCAGAGATCACCGCCGCGGGCCAGGTAAAGACGATCGAGATACCGTGCGCGATGAGCCACTGGCCCACCCCGGTCGAGCGGCCAAACAGCATGAGGAGCAGAAAGCCGCACACCGTAGGCGGCAACACCATAGGGATGGTAAAGACCGAGTCGAGCAGGCCCTTGATGCGACTCGAGGTACCCATGGTCTTCCACGCGGCAAACAGGCCCAGCGCAAAGGAGATCAGCAGGGCAAGGCCGCTCGTTTTTATGGACACCCAAAACGGGCGATAGTCGATGTCGCCCAAAAAGGAGGCCAGAGAGGTCAAGGGCCCCCGCTCATCCCGCAACACGACAGACGACGCCTCTACCATTTGAGCGCTATCAAGCCAACGCGCGCCGCCCTTGGCATCACCCGAGGCTGATGCAATCACCACATAGCGGTCCCCAACCGCACCGCGCTCGTCAAAGCCATAGGTATACCCGCCGGCATCAAACGTTGTTTCCGCCGTAACATACCAAGGAAGATCCACGTCCTCCAGCTGCGCACCTCCCATGCAGTTTGCGCTGTCGAGCTCACAGACGAGGGCCTTGAGACCCGATACGCACTCGTTGTCCTGCGGATCCAAGCCATACTTCTCGACCGCCTTGGGCGATATCCACACCACAACGCGATCGGCAGCAGGCGCCACTACAAGGTCCACGTCCTCGTCAACGGGAAACCGGTAGCCCTCAGGCTGGCCCTCCATGGCACGAGCGGTCCCCTTGGCCAACCGCTCAAAACCCTCGATCCCATAGGAAAGCCCATGAGCGGTCGCAGCAGCCTGGGCCCCGTCCTCAGCGTCCCCAGCAAACGCAAATCCCGGCACCCAGCAAAGTGCGAAGGTCAAAGCACAGGCGACAAGCATGCGGAATCTATTAAGCACGAAAAGCTCCAAGCGAATACAAGGACGGAGTGAAACACAAAACGATGGAATTATCGCGCCAAGCCGCACTACGCGGAAAGCTCAAAGCCGTACTTAGCCCAAATCTTCTGAGCCTTCTTGTTGGTCAGGCAGAAATCGATGAACGCCTTGGCTTCGTCGGCATGTTCGGAGCTCTCGGCAACAGCGCCCGGATACACAATGGGCTTGTGCGAATCCTCGGGGCACACAAAGGCCTCCTCGATGCCGTCGTAGCGGAAGATGTCGGAGCTGTAGACAAAACCGGCCACGCAGTCGCCTGTGGACACATAGGCAGCTGCGGTGCCCACTTTATCGGCCAGCGCGACCTTGTCGGCGATCTCGGGAGTATACTCGCCGTCGTCGCCCTCGGTGCCAGTGTAGAGGCCCACGGAGGCCAGAGCCTGGTTGGCGTACTTTCCGGCGGGAACGGTCTTGGCGTCGCCGATGGCAATCTTGCCGTCCAGATTCGCGACGTCGGCGATGGCCTCGACCTTGGTGTCGGAGCCCTCAGCGCGAATGATCACGAGGTCGTTGACGAACATGTCCTCACGGGTGCCGGCGTCGACGAGCTCGGCGGTCTCAGCGTCATCCATGGTGCCCTTGGAAGCGGTGATGAGCACGTCGGCCGTGGCACCGGCGCGCATCTGCTCGACGAGGTCGCCAGACGCCTTAAACTGCGTGTCGGCAAACGTGGTGCCGGTCTGCTCGGTGTAGAACTCCTGAACCTCGGGCAGGGCCTTCTCGAGCGAGTTGGCGGCAAAGACCTGCAGCTCGACAGCCTTCTTCTTAGAGGAAGACTTGACGGAGCCGGCATCGGAACCAGCGGGCTCGGACGTCTTGTTGCCCGAGCAGCCGGCAAGGCCAAGGCCGGCGGCAGCGGCAGCAGAAAGCGAGACAAAACCGCGGCGTGAAACCATATCGAACATATTCAACCCTTTCGAACGCTATGCCCGGGCACCCCGCCGCAGGCTTTATTCTGTTACTAGATTATACTTCCGCGCGAATAATGATAATGAGAAATTATTCTCGCTAGAGAATATAGTTTCGAGTTGCCGTGCACCTCGGCGTCGCTTCGGCGGAAAACAAAGGCGGAGCAGCCGTTCAGGTCGCCCCGCCGCAGGTAAACCGCTTATTTGGTATGTCCGCCGCCCGCCGTCATTTGGGCCGCATGCTCCAGCTGATCGCTCACGGCCTCCCAGCTTTCGCGGGCCGCTTTCGTGGATCCCGGAAAGTTGATGACAAGCGTATGCCCACGCTGCATGCACACGGCGCGCGAGAGCATAGCGCGGCGTGTCTTGGTCATGGAGTACGCACGGATTGCCTCTGCAATACCCGGCACATCGCGGTCGCAGACGGCACGCGTCGCCTCGGGCGTCACGTCGCGCATCGAAAGTCCCGTGCCGCCACAGGTGAGGACGACGTTGGCGTGGCACTCATCGGCAGCTTCCACAATGGCATCACCGATCTCGCTGGCGTCGTCGCGCACGACCACATGTGAGACGACCGTCCAGCCCTGCGCCTCGATAAGTTCCTCGAGTGCGGCTCCAGCCTCGTCCTGAGCAAGATCGCGCGTATCCGAGCACGTCACGATCGAAATCTTCAACTCCATAGTCTTCCTCCTACAACACCGTGCCCTCGGGCAGGTCGACACGCACGACATCCACGACGTCGCCCGCCTTGAGCTCGCACGGTCCTTCGTCAATACGCAGCAGGCAGTTGGACCGCTGCATCGTGCCGAGCAGAGCCGAATTCTGCGTCTTGGCCTCGGTCACCAACAGCTCACTGGTCTCGGGGTCGCGCAAAACCGTGGCGCGATCGAAGAAGCGTCGGTCCTGGCGCTTTTTCACGCCGTGCGTGAGCGTCGCCTGCTGCACGGGACGCACGCCCTCGGCAAAGCCGCGCATCTTGCGAATCGCCGGACGGGCGAGCATCTCAAAGCCCACATACGCCGCGGCCGGATTGCCTGAAAGCCCTAGGTAGGGCTTGCCCCCGAGCAAGCCAAACGTGATGGCCTTGCCCGGACGCATCGAGATGCGATCGAACAGCACCACGCCCTCGCGCCGGACGAGCGCCGTCACGTAGTCGTAATCGCCCGCCGAGGCGCCGCCGCTCGTAATGACAAAATCGCACTCTCGCGTGGCGCGATGCACCAGCTCGCCAATCGCCTGCTCATCGTCGGGCGCAATACCGTAGAACACGGGCTCGGCGCCGGCATCGAGCGCCTCGGCCATCAGCGCCGAGGAGTTGGAGTCGCGAATCTGCCCGCGCGCCGGCAGCTCACTCGGCGCGACCAGCTCCGTGCCCAGCGAGATAATGCCCACGCGCGGAGCGGCATGGACCTTCACGCTCGCGTAACCGGCGCTTGCCAGCAGGCCGGCGCCGGCCGGAGTCACAACCTCGCCAGCACGCATCACGACTTCGCCGGCATGGGCCTCCTCGGCGGCAGAGCGAACGTTCTTCCCCACCTTGGCCGGCGCCAAAAACCTCACACGCGAGCCCTCGTTGCCGTCACCGTCGAGCACATCGACGATCTCGTACTTCACCACGGCATCGGCACCCTCGGGCACCGGCGCGCCCGTCATGATGCGGACCGTCTCGCCCGCGCCGATTGCGTCCCCAAACACATGACCCGCGGCCTCATGTCCGATAACATCGAGCGTCACCGGCGCCTCGCCAGATGCCTGCGCCAAGTCCGCCGAGCGCACGGCATACCCGTCCATGGCGCTGTTGGCAAACGGCGAGATGTCGATATCGGCCACCGCGTCCTCGGCCAAGGGAAGACCGGCGGCCTGCCACACGGGAATCTCGACGAGATCGGTCGGAGCAACGTGCGACAGAACAATCGACTGCGCGTCCTCCAGCGGAATGAGTTTCTCTGCCATATGCGCCTCTTAATGCCACGGCGCACAACAGGGGCGCCGATTCTTTATGCTTGTCTCAGTATAATCCCCCGACGCACGACCGCGACTCGGCCTGCACCCGCAAATACACCTGTCAGTTGCAGGCCGCGAAACAGAATGGAAACCAACCCACCGGCTCGTCGCGTTTACTGCGTTTTATAATGCTTGCGTTGCAACCTAAAAGAGGAACGTATGGCTCATAACGACAAACCCGAAAGCGCAAACGAAGCGCAGGATCATTCCCAGCCGCTCGACGAAGGCGGTTTTTTCTCTCTGAACGACGTCATCGCGGCAGGCAGGCATCAGCTCACCCGCTCTGAGCATCTCTTGGCTGCCGACACGCGCCGCAACGCCCGCAACCTACTCGCGAGCGCCAAGTTGCTCGCACTCGTCGTCATCGTCTCGCTCGCCATGGGCGTTGCCGCTTGGGCGTTTTTGGCCTCGTTGAATATCGCGACCGACTATCGCGAGCAGCATGCGTGGATTTACGCGCTGCTTCCCGTTGTGGGCGTTGTCACCGCATGGGTGTACAAAAACCACGGTCTCGCCGCCAAACGCGGTAACAACCTGGTCATCGACTCCGCTCTGGGCACCCGCCTCATCCATATGCGCATGGCCGTCCTCACCTTCGTCTGCTCCACGCTCACGCACCTAACGGGCGGATCGGCCGGTCGCGAGGGAGCTGCGGTGCAGATTGGCGGCACCATCGCCAGCAACATCTCGAGCCTCGCCCACCTCAAAAAGCATGACCACCACGACCTCATGCTCGCCGGCATCTCGTCGGCCTTTGGCGCCGTATTCGGCTCGCCCCTTGCCGGGGCTTTCTTTGGCATGGAGATGTGCTTTATCGGCAAGATCGACTACACCGCGGGCATCTACTGCCTGGTCGCCTCGTTTACCGGCTACTTTACATCACTCGCCCTAGGTACCGAGTACGAGGCGAATGTCATCGCCAGCGTTCCCGCTATGACGCCCAAAACGGTCGTCATCGTTGTTATCAGCGCAATTATCTTCGGTCTGACGGCACGCCTCTTTGCCTGGTCGGTTCGAACCGTCAAGAGCCTCTACGGTCGCTTTATCACCAATTACCTCGTTCGCGCACTCATCGGCGCACTCGTGGTTTTGGCCGCCTATGCCCTCCTCGACGCCTGGAACTACGCCGGCCTTTCCACGTGGCTTTCCGGCGCCGGATTTGCCGGCAACACCACCCTGGCGGACGCAGCCATCAAGTTGGTCGTCACAGCGCTTACCCTGGGCGCGGGCTTCCAAGGCGGCGAGGTCACGCCCCTGTTTGGCATCGGTGCGGCGCTCGGCGGCTGGATAGGTTGCCTCGTCGGAATCGATCCCAGCTTTCTGGCAGCGCTGGGCATGCTCGGCGTGTTCTGCGCCGGCCTTAACGTGCCTATCACCACCTGTATGATGGCCATCGACCTGTTCCACGGCACGGCTGCCGGGTTCTTTGTCATCGTGGCCTTTATCAGCTACCTAACCGCCGGACACCGCGGCGTGTACCCCGCCCAGCGCATTATCTCGCCCAAGCGCCGTTCGCTTATTGTAGATGAGGGCGGTACGGTAGCGGATGCTATCGAGCGCCACAACGACCTGATAGAGTAGACGTAAGTATTCGACGTGCAGCCACAATCGGGGGCAATTCGACCTGAGCGCGACCGCACCGTCACGTCATACGCCGGGAGTCGCCCCATGCACGCAACTGATTTTGGCCTCACGCTCATCATCGCCAACCCAGCCGCCCAGTCGGGTGCGGCGCGCGAAGTTGCCGAGCGCCTGCAACGCTTTATGGACATGACTGCACGCGCATCCCAGTTTGACCTGGTGCTAACCGAGCGCATGGGACACGCCAAGGAGCTTGCCGCACAGGCTCAGGGCTATCGCACCGTTATCGCCCTTGGCGGCGACGGCGTGATTCACGAGGTCGTCAACGGGCTTATGACGCAGGATGAGGCGGTCCGCCCCGCTCTCGCCATCCTACCCGTGGGCTCCGGCAACGATTTTGCCCAAACACTCGGCATCGACGATTTCTCCGGTAAGAATTTTGGCGCGCTGCTCTCCTGCGAGCTGCAGCGTCAGGACATCGGGCGCATTCGCTCATGGAACCCCGCAAGCGGTAGCGGCGAGGCTTCCGTTGAGTACTACGACCAGACGCTTTCGATCGGCATCGATGCCGCCATCGGCCTGGGCACCACCGAGCTGCGCAAAAAGACGGGTCTCGCCGGCACTCCGCTCTACACTCTCTCGGGACTTGAGCAGTTTGGCCTACGCTATCGCAATTACCCCATGACAGCCAGCTTTGACGGCGCGCCCGCCGAGCGCGTGAGGGCGATCATCATGGCGATTCAGCTGGGCCCCACGTATGGCTCGGGCTATCGTATCTGCCCCGATGCCGACCCCTGCGACGGCATGCTCGACGTCTGCTACGCCTGCGGCCCCGTCCCTCGCGCGGTTGCCCTGCCTATGTTTCTTTCGGCTAAGGACGGCCACCATACCAAGTTGCCACCGGTTCGCATGCGCCGATGCCGCCATGCCGCGCTCACCTTGGAGGAGCCCGACTACCCCATCCAGGCCGACGGCGAGCCCGTTGTCGCCTCACGCATCGAGGTCGACATCCTCGCCGGCGCCCTCGAGGTCTGGCACCCCACCCGCTAACCCCACCTAAGTTGCGGTGAAATAGGGACTGTCTTACGGCTTTAGCTGCATAAACAGTCCCTATTTCACCGCAACTTACGAGGAGGCTATTCCTCCCCGCCCGGCTTGCGACGGTTGGCCTTTTTAATGGCGTTGAAGTGCTTGTCATTAAGCCTGCGCTGGCGAGAGCGCTGAGGCACCTTGGTCTTTACGCGTCGACGCGGTGGACGCCCGCGACGCTCAAGCTCAGCGCGCAGCTTACGCAGGCAGCTCGCGCGATTCTGAAACTGGCTGCGGCTCTCACGCGCCGTCACGACAATCCCCGTGGGCCCATGTTTCATGCGCACCGCAGAGTCCGTCGTGTTCACGCCCTGCCCACCCGGACCCGTCGCGCGAAACACCTGTACCTCGCAATCGCGCGCCAGCTCCTCAACCGACATCTCGGCAAAGCGCGCATACTCGCGCCAGCCCATCTTGTTCTCGTCCATATCAACACCTCCCCTCATACAAAAAATGTGACAAAGGGACAGTCCCTTTGTCACATCGCATACCAATCGCTTGTGTTGCGCGCTTAGGCGAAGGTGATCTCGCCGTTCTCGCAGTCCATATCGGCGATACGGGCCAAGCTCTCAACGCGGAAGCCGCGCTTACGGAGCTTATCGCCGCCGCCCTGGAAGCCCTTCTCAACGGCAATGCCAATGCCGGCAACTTCGGCGCCCGCAGCCTCGCAGATCTTAATAAGGCCCTCAAGCGCGCAGCCGTTGGCCAGGAAGTCGTCGATAATCAGGACCTTATCGCCCTCGGACAGAAAGCGCTTGCCGACAATGACCGGGTACTCCTTCTGCTTGGTAAAGGAATAGATGGTCGTGGCATACTGCTCGCCGTCAAGGTTGATGGACTGGGCCTTCTTTGCAAAGACCACCGGCACGCCGCCAAAATGCTGAGCTGCGATGCAGGCCATACCAATACCCGAAGCCTCAATCGTCAGGATCTTGTTGATCTCGACACCCTCGAACAGACGGGCCCATTCGGCGCCCATGTGGTCGAACAGCTCAACGTCGCACTGGTGGTTGAGGAAGGCATCAACCTTAAGGACGTTACCGGCCTTTACGATGCCGTCATGGCGAATACGATCCTCAAGCTCCTGCATGGCGCAACCCCTTCTCGCGGCAACGATACCGCGCGATTAATAAACGTTGTTCGATAGTCTACCACGGACCGACCCCCGCCCGCCCCACAAGCCACATCGCACCACAAACCAGTCTTTTTGGGACGGCGCGAATCGTGGCAGACAGCCTCCCAACATGCTAATGGCGGGCGCGCATCTTCACCAAACGCACCATGGCAAGCGCAAAGCCCACGGCGGCCACAGCCATGAGTACGTAGAACACCGAGCGAAAGCCGAATAGGAATACGTCCGGACGACCTGTAACAAAACTGGTCACGGCCTCGCCCATTGCCACGCTCATCTGCCCATACAGGATATGCGACGCCGCCGTAATGCCGAGCGCCATGCCGGCGTAGCGTGCCAAACTACCCAGGCTGCCCGCAAAGCCGAGCGCTTCGCGCGGAGCCGAGCCCATATACAACGAGTTATTGGGGCTCTGGAAAATCGACGTGCCGCACGACATAAACGCGACACAGCACACGATCACAGGGATAGAAGAGTGCTCGTCGAGCGTGCTCACCGCAAAGAGACCGCACACGTACACGCCCAGGCCGACCGCCGTGGGGCCCTCGCAGCCAACACGGTCCGAAACCGTACCCGAAAGCGGGCCGATAAAGGCATTCACCATCGGCAGCGCCAAAAAGAGTAGTCCAGAGATATCAGAACCGAAGCCGTGGGCGTCCTGAAAATAGAACGGCAGAATAAACTCGGATGCGCCAATACCAACGAACATGATGAGCATGCAGGCAAGGTTGATGGTGAAGGCCGAATTTGCAAAGCAGCGACGAGCAGCCTCGATCAGGGACATGGGACGCTCGCCGGCCTCCGGCTTAACATGCGGCAGCGTGTAGAGCCCCACGATAAACGAGATGACGCCAATGGGCAGGTTGATGAGGAAGATGCTCTCCCAGGGAAAGCTTGCCACCAGCACGCCGCCGAGCACGGGGCCGCACATCATGCCAAGAGCCACAAAGGTCGCCAGAATGCCCATGGCACGGCCGCGCTCACGCGCCGGAAACGACTCGGTGATGATACCCATGTTGTTAGCCATGGCCGCCGCGCAACCGACGCCCTGAACAATGCGTGCCAGAATAAGAACTTCGAGCGAGGCCGAAAGGCCGCACAGCAGCGAACCGACCGAAAAGACGATGACGCCCAACTGGAACACATTCACCTTGCCGCGCACGTCGCCCAGACGGCCAAACGGCAACATGGCCACGCAAGTCGCAAGCAGATACACCGAGCTCACCAGCTGAATGCGATCGAGGCCCACGCCCAGCTCCTTTTGCATCACGGGCAGCGCCACGGTCACGACGGTCGAATCCAGACACACCATAAACGTCATGATGAGCACGGTAAACAGAATCGCCCATTTGTTCTTGCCATGGGTGTCGCCCTCAAGGGCAATGTGCTCGCGGCGCAGCTGCTCTGCGGTTTTCTCCATATCCATCCTTTCGAGTGGCGCAACACAAAAACGGGGCCCCAATCGCCTGCAAACAGTCGCGATTGGGGTCCCGCCTACGGAATCGGAACGAAAGGTCGCCGAAGCTTTCTGCCAGCATCGGCACCTTATACGGAGCTAGCCTAGCACTGCTCGAGTGCCTGCTCAAGGTCGGCAATCAGGTCGGCCGTGTCCTCGAGGCCGCACGACAGGCGCACCATGTCGGCGGAGATGCCACAGGCGATGAGCTCCTCATCGTTCATCTGGCGATGCGTGGCATTAGCGGGATGCAGGCAGCAAGTGCGGGCGTCGGCCACGTGCGTGGCGATCTGGGCGAGCTTGAGGCTCTTCATAAAGGTCTCGGCCGCCGCGCGACCACCGTTAAAGCCAAAGCTCACAACGCCGCAGGTACCGTTGGGCATGTACTTCTGAGCGATGTCATAGTACTTATCGCCCTCCAGGCCCGGATAGCTCACGAAGCGCACCTTGGGATGGCTCTGCAGGAACTTGGCAACGGCCAGGCCGTTCTCGCAATGACGCGGCATGCGCACATGCAGGCTCTCGAGCGAGCTGTTCAGGAAGAAGGCCGCCTGCGGATTCTGCATAGGACCAAGATCGCGCATGAGCTGAGCGGTTGCCTTGGTAATGAAGGCACCCTCGCGACCAAACTTCTCGGCATAGGTCACGCCGTGGTAGCTCTCATCGGGCGTGGTAAGACCCGGGAACTTGTCCGCATGAGCCATCCAGTCAAACTGGCCGTGGTCAACGATCACGCCGCCCAGGTAGGCAGCATGTCCATCCATGTACTTGGTGGTGGAGTGCGTAACGATATCGGCGCCCCACTCAAAGGGACGGCACATCACGGGCGTCGGGAAGGTGTTGTCGACCATCAGCGGCACGCCGTGGTCATGTGCGGCCTTGGCAAAGCGCTCAATATCGAGCACAGCAAGGGCGGGGTTGGCAATCGTCTCGCCAAAGACGAGCTTGGTATTGGGCTCAAAGGCTGCCTCGAGCTCCTCATCGGTGCAGTCGGGGGCGACGAACGTGCAGGTCACGCCCATGCGGCCCATGGTGTGGGCGAGCAGGTTATACGTACCGCCGTAAATGGCAGAGCTAGCAACCACATGATCGCCGGCACCGGCCACGTTAAAGATCGCGAGGAAGTTCGCAGCCATGCCCGAGCTCGTGAGCATCGCAGCGGTGCCGCCCTCCATCTCGCAGATCTTGGCGGCAACGAGATCGCACGTGGGGTTCTGCAGGCGGCTGTAGAAGTAGCCCGACTCCTCTAGGTCAAACAGCTTGCCCATGTGCTCGGACGTGTCGTACTTCCACGTGGTGGACTGGTAGATGGGCACCTGGCGCGGCTCGGCATCTCCCGGGTGATAGCCGCCCTGAACACATGTGGTACCGATGGTCTGCTCGCTCATATCTTGCTCCCTTGCCTGGGTTACGTTTTATTTGGTTCACGATACCGCTACCCTGCACCCCTCTCAACCCATCCCCAAGGTAGGTTATGAGACAAATTGATCCGGGGCATTTATCTCAAGCCTTGGACATTTGCTCGATAGATAAAAATGAGGCATCCATGAAGCTCTCGATGATTACATGCACCGTCACGGGTACCATAGGCGAGTACACCGTAACCAAGGAGACAACGATGAAGCAAATCGATACGGCCCAGCTCGACATCACCGCCTGTCAGGCTCAGGCTGCCGAATACCACGCCCGTGGCTTTAACTGCGCCCAGGCCGTCGCCTGCACGCTCGCGCCTGCCGTCGGACTCGACCCCCAGGTCGCCTTTACCCTCACCGAGGGCTTTGGTGCCGGCATGGGCGGCATGACCGAAACCTGCGGCGCCATCTCGGGCGCCGTGGCCATCATGGGCTTCGTGATGAGCGACGGCATGGAAAACCCCAAGACCAAAGGCCAGACCTACAAGCTGTCGCGTGAAATTGCCAAGCGATTTGGCGAGAAGAACACGACGACCGTCTGCGGCACGCTCAAGGGTATCGGATCGGACAAGGGTCCGCTCCGCAGCTGCCCCGGCTGCATCGACGATGCCGTCGAGATCGCCTGCGATGTGCTAAAGCAGCTCGCCGAGTAAACGGCAGCAACAGAAAAACGACAGCCGGCGCGCTTGGGATCCATCCAAAAGCACGCCGGCCGTCGCCGTTAGAACTCGGCAAATTCGGGAGCGCCGACCTCAATCTCCTCACGCCCCGCCATAAGCTCGCGCATCTTAGCGCAAAACGGCTCCTGCTCCCCCGCTTTGAACACCAAATGAATCGTCACGGCATCCGCGTAGTCGGTGCCCGAAACCTTGGCACCCGAATCCTGCGCCAAACGAAGCACCTGCTCGTACTGCGGATAGGCCACATGCACGTCAACCGGCACGACGCTTGTCATCTCAACGATCTGCCCGGCCTCCTGAGCCGCGGCCACCGCCGTCTGCGTCGCCGCGGTATAGGCGCGTACCAAGCCACCGGGCCCTAACAGCGTGCCACCAAAATAGCGCGTCACTACGCAGCAAACATTTTTGAGCCCCGCACCGCGCAGCACCTCGAGCGTCGGCATACCGCTTGTGTGGCTCGGCTCACCATCATCGCTCTGGCGCTCACGTCCATCGACCAAAATCCACGCGGGAACATTGTGTCGAGCGTCGTAATGACGCTTGCGAACCATCTCGATAAAGGCATTCGCCTCATCCTCGGACTCAATATGGACCAGCTGGGCAATAAACCGGCTCTTGCGGTCCACAAACTCGCCCGAAGCCTCAATATTCGATTGCAGAGTAAAATAGCTGTCCAACAAAGCCCCTCAACAAAATAAAGCGCAGCAACAAACAGCCTCAATAATACGGCAAAGACCGTACCGTTAATCCCGGTAAATAGAACGGCAACACCGATGATTCCGTAAACGAAAGCGAGAACCCGTCAGCGCGAGCAAGGTGCCTTGAAAGACGAGGGCATTGACCTTATGGTCATGCCCGAAGGCTTAAAAGGCAGATTGCTCGCGCTGACGGGTTCGCAGCGTCAACAAAGTGCTGAGTGGGCCTATAAGCCGGGTTCTGTCGTGAACGGTCATTTATCTTGTCTGCACGTTACCATGCAGCTCCACGCACGCTACCCGAACGCGGACCGGGCCGGCCCATAGCGTTCCTATTCGCGCTTGCTCCGGATGGGGCTTGCCAAGCCGTCGTGTTGCCACGACGCTGGTGGTCTCTTACACCACCGTTTCAGCTTTTCCCTTTACGCCTTGCGGCGCAGGTGGGAGTCTTCTTTTCTGCGGCGCTTTCCGTCGGATCACTCCGCCCGGCCGTTAGCCGGCATCCCGCCCTCTGGAGCCCGGACTTTCCTCACGCATGCTGCAAGCAGCACATCGCGCGACCGTCTGGCCCACTCAGCAGTGCAAGAGTTTAACACACCGTTGCCGCAGGCAATGGCACAACGCAAACGCTCGACACGATAAACCAAGAACCGCCATGCGCTACAATGGTCCTGTCGATGGGCAACGTCGTCAGTCGAGACGCGACCGCGCTCCGCACCCTTCCGTCTACTCGGTGCGTTCCCGCCTCCTCCCCGAGGCGAGATGTCGGCATTTTTTCATGCACCGACAACCAAATAGCCTGTGGACAGCATGGGCAGCATCATGCACCTCAGCAGCAAATGCAAAAAGGGACCCGTCCATTACGGACGGATCCCTTAAAACAAGTGATCGTCAAACCGATTTACTCGGCGTCGGTCTCCTCGTCCTTCTTCTCGGAAGGAAGCGGGGTAACCTCGATCTCGACGCCCAGAGTCTCAGCAGCGGACTTCATGGACAGGGAGATACGACGACGGTCGAGGTCGATCTCCATGACCTTGACCTGAACCTTGTCGCCCACGTGGGTGACCTGAGAAGGCTGATCAACGTGCTTGTTGGCCATCTCGGAGATGTGAACCAGGCCCTCGATGCCCTCGCCCAGGTCGACGAAAGCGCCGAACGGGACAAGCTTGGTCACAGTGCCCTCGACGATAGCGCCGACGGGGTACTTCTTGACCAGTGCGCGCCACGGATCCTCGGTGGTCTGCTTGAGACCCAGGGAGATGCGCTCGCGGTTGAGATCGACGTCGAGAACCTCGACCTCGACCTCCTGGCCGACCTTGACAACCTCGGAAGGATGGTTGACGTGGTTCCAGGAGAGCTCGGAGATGTGGATGAGGCCGTCGATACCGCCGAGGTCGACGAAGGCGCCGAAGTCGACGATGGAGGAAACGGTGCCCTGGAGACGCATGCCAGACTTGAGCTTGGACAGGATCTCGGAGCGCTCGGCCTTACGGGACTCCTCGAGCACGACGCGACGGGAGAGGACGACGTTGTTGCGGTTGCGGTCCATCTCGATGACGCGAGCCTCGATGCGGGTGCCCATGTAGGAGGTGAGGTCCTTGACACGACGGAGGTCGACGAGGGAAGCGGGCAGGAAGCCACGCAGGCCGATGTCGAGGATCAGGCCGCCCTTGACAACCTCGATAACCTCGCCCTCGACGTTCTCGCCGGAGTTGAACTTCTCCTCGATGCGGTTCCAAGCACGCTCGTACTCGGCGCGCTTCTTGGACAGGACCAGACGACCGTCCTTGTCCTCCTTCTGGAGAACCAGAGCCTCGATGGGATCACCGAGTGCAACGATGTCTGCAGGGTTAGCGTCCTTGCGGATGGACAGCTCGCGGACCGGGATAACGCCCTCGGACTTGAATCCGATGTCAACGAGCACCTCGTCATGCTCGATCTTAACGACAGTGCCGTTAACGAGATCGCCCTCATCAAAGTCGGTAATCGTACCGTCGATGAGGTTGTTCATCTCCTCCTCGTTGACATCGTCAAGAGAGAAAATGGACGAGTTCTGAATCTCACTCAAAGGTGGACCCCTTTCGAACTACGGGGCCCCGATTGCTAGGACCTACAGAAGGGTGCGACAAGCACACAACGTTTAGGAACACTCGGGAGCCGACAGATACTAATGTGACGCTTATGCAATCACGTTCGTATAGGTTACGGGGAAATGAGTTCGATTTCAAGCGTGAACTGCGATTTTTTACTCGTGTGGAGACTTTTTCGTAATCTTATGAACACACGTCTCCGCAACTTGACGATAACCAGCCAGGCATTCGGCTTTGGGGTAAAGTATCCGGAGCCAACGATTCTAGATCGATTTTTCGAGAAAGGTGCCCGCGTGCTCAAAGCAGTCGTTTTCGATATGGACGAAACGCTTCTTAGCATCAACCTCAACGCGTTCATCCTTCGCTATTTTAAGGATGTCTCTTCGATGCTCGCGGATATCGGGCGCCGCAGCCGCGGTGGCACGATGGCACGCCTCGGCACCATCCTGGTCGACCTCAACGCCAATCGCCGCAGCAGCACGGACAATCGCACCAATCTTGAGTTTTACCAAGAAGAGGTCGAGCGCCGATGCGGCATTTGCCTCTCGGACCCACTTATCTACGAGGCGTTTACCTACTACGACCGCGAAGTTCTTCCGTACAAGAATGACGAACTCATCAACGCCCATGCCATGCCGGGCGCACACGCCGCGCTTCAGGCCGTACAGGACGCAGGGCTGCGCTGCGCGCTCTTTACCAACCCCAGCTTTCCGCAGGGGGCCATCGAGTGCCGCATGGGTTGGGGCGACCTGGCCGACGCCCCCTTTGAGCTCGTCACGCACATGGGAAACGCCACCCGCTGCAAGCCTGATGCCACCTACTATCTAGAGCAGCTTCAGGTGATGGGGCTCGAACCGCACGAGGTCCTTATGGTGGGCAACGATCCCAAACGCGACTTCCCTAACCCCGCCTGCGGCATTCAGACTGCCTATGTAGGCCAGGGCAAGCCCAACCGAGTCACCTGGCGCGGAACCATGGAAGGCTTCGCCCGCGACTTTAACGCCGTAGTAGAAGCCTTCTACGAACACCAAGTAGCCGACGAACTGTCGTAGGACCCCTCGCTCCAAACCAAATATCGCCGCAGGTTGAGCACAAGTCAGCGAAAATGCCCCTAAGCGAGCAATGTGCCTTGAAAGAGGAGGGCATAGGCCTTCTGGCCATGCCCGACGATTGAAAGGCAGATTGCCGCTTAGGGGCGTTTGCAGCGTCGACTGGTTACGCGGTTTGGTAAAACCGCGTAACTAGCACACCTGGGTTTTGCCGATCATGATGTTGAGGATCTCGACGTCGGTGTCCTTCATACCCACGCGGCCTACGTAGCCCATGCTAGCGATTGTCTGCTCAACGGTATCTTGGATCAGGCCCTCACCGGCGCGGAAGCCGCGACCCTGCATGGCCATATCATGGCCCAGAATCGCCGCATCAACGGCAGCCGAGATCTTGGCGGCACAGCTCGCCTTGGCGCCGTCGCACACGATGCCGCCAACGTTGCCGAGCGTATTCGAGACCGTCGCGCCAATCTGCTCGCGCGTGCCACCGCACAGCCAGGTAATCGCGGCGCCGGCACCGCACGCGGCACAAATAGCACCGCAAAACGCCGAGAGCGCACCAATATAGCTCTTGATATGTACGGCAATAAGATCGGACAGCATCACGGCGCGCACCAGGCGCTCGTGGTCGCAGCGCAGGTACTCGGCATACTCCATGACGGGCAATGCGCAGGTAATGCCCTGATTGCCCGAGCCGCACACAATGGCGACCGGCAGCGCGCAACCGTTCATGCGGGCGTCGGACCCGGCGGCCGCACGGGCACGGGCACGGCAGGCGACGTCATCAGCACGAGCGCCCAACAGTGTACGACCCACCTCGGCGCCCCAAGCGTGCGCAAGGCCCTCGGCACTGATCGCGCCATTCAGCTCAATCTGACGCTCAACGGCAGCGCGGGCGTCCTCAATGTCACCGTCCTCGATAAAGTCGATGATGGACTCAATGCTCATAGGGGTATCGGCGTTATCTGCCGCACGCTCGGCCACCACGCGCTCGGCGCAGGCGGCACACTCCCCCGCTGACTTACCGCATACCGGAATACCATCGAGCGTATGGCACGTGACATTAGTGTGGTGATCGGTAATCTCGACGACCGCGGTATGGCCCCCGGCCGTCGCAGTCACCTTGATGTAGAGGTTGGGCACACCCTCGACAAGCGACACATCGCAGTAGCCGGCGTCGGCGAGGAGCTCGGCCACGCGAGCGCGGTCTTCATCGTTAACGCTCTCGAGCACCTCGAGTGCGCTCTTAGCGTCGCCGCCCACGGCACCCAGCACGGCCGCGGCCTCAATACCGTGCATACCACCCGAGTTGGGCACGGTCACGCTCTTGACGTTCTTGATGATGTTGCCCGAGCAGGCAACATCCATATGATCGGGTTCGCAACCGAGCGTCTGGATCGCCAGCGCCGCTGCATAGGCAACGGCAATGGGCTCGGTGCAGCCGAGTGCACAGACAAGTTCGCGGTTTAAAACATCGCAAAACGCGGCATCACGGATGGAATCGGTGGGCATAGGCATCTCCTGCTTGCATAACGGGCTGGGCTCTCAAAAAAGTTAGCTCCTTTATTTGATAACAATGCATCAAAAACCGCAACCATGGTTCCGGCGGACGGCGCTCAAGCACAAACTGACAGCATTCATTCACGAGAAGCCGGTCTTGTTGCATGCTAAAGCGTTTGACCAAAAAACGCCCGAGCGTTTACGCAAAAGTCGCGCTATCATGCAGTCGAACGCGGTAAACACCTTTAGCATTTGAGCCGCACAGACCAGAGAGGAACCACTCATGAAGATCGGTATCGGTAACGACCACGCCGCCGTCGAGCTCAAGAACATCATTTCCGAGCACCTGAAGGAGCGCGGCTGCGAGGTCGTGAACTTTGGCACCGACACCTCCGAGAGCTTTGACTACCCCATCGCCGGCTACAAGGTGGGTAAGGCCGTTGCCAACGGCGACGTCGACCTGGGCATCCTCATCTGTGGCACCGGTGTCGGGATTAGCCTGGCTGCCAACAAGGTCGAGGGCGTACGCGCCGTTGTGTGCTCCGAGCCCTTCAGCGCCAAGCTCTCCCGCATGCACAACAATACCAACGTGCTCGCCTTTGGCGCCCGCGTCGTGGGCTCCGAACTCGCCAAGATGATTGTCGACGAGTGGCTCGACGCCGAGTTTGAGGGTGGTCGTCACGAGCGTCGCGTTAACCTCCTCAACGAGATCGATCACACGCGCGGCCTTAAGATCGTCGACGAAGCCTAAACTATTCAGCGCCACAAGCTAACAGCAGGGGCCCGCTCGGAACACATGTCCGAGCGGGCCCCTGCATAGATTTTGGAATAAAAGGGCGCCGCGGATGGAGTTCCGCGGCGCCCAAGCCACACGCTAACAGCTTTAAGGAGTCAAAGCTGGTTTAGCCAAAGAAGCGCTTGATCTCAATCTCGGCGTTCTCCAGGCAGTCGGAGCCGTGGATCACGTTGGCGTTGACATCGACGGCAAAGTCGCCGCGGATGGTACCAGGAGCAGCCTCAAGCGGGTTGGTAGCGCCCATGAGGGTGCGCATCTTAGCAACAGCGGAGAGACCGGAAACGACCATCTTGACGACCGGACCGCTCGTCATAAAGTCGCAGAGACCGCCAAAGAAGGGCTTGTCGGCCAGATGGGCGTAGTGTTCCTCGACGGTAGCGCGCTCGAGCGTGGTCATCTCCATGCGCTCGATGACAAGGCCGCTGCGCTCAATGCGAGCAACGATCTCGCCGATCTTGCGGTCGCGCACGGCGTCGGGCTTAATCATGATGAAGGTCTTCTCGATAGCCATAAAAGTAGCCTTTCAAGTAGGTTCGCGCGTGCCCAAGTCCCATTCCGGCACCCGCCTGGACTGCATCGTAACAGAGTTTTAGCTGCAGTTAAACAAAAAGCTGTTTATTGAAACGTTGCAATTTATTAAAGCGCTCCATATGTGTCACTTCTGTTTCGAAGCCCGATTAGAGTACCATCCGACCGCCCATCAACCGCATCGAACAGAGCAGGCGGTCGGTTGCCGCCCGCGAACGTAACCCCTTCACAACCTGCCCAAAGGTCCTACAGAAGTTCTCGACAAGCCCCTCCCCCATAGCAACAAAACACGGGCGTCCGCATCAGCAGACACCCGTAAAAGCAAAAACGATTTATCGATAAATGGCCAAAGCCGCTTCAGTCAAATCCCTACTTTATCCCGTGGCCCATCTCGACGACCTTGGTCAGCGATCCAATCACGCCCTCGTCGGCCACGAGCTGTGCCTCGGCGCGCTGCAGCTGCACGGCAACGGCGGCAGGGGCGGTACCGCCCTCGGTCGTACGCGCGGCGACAATTGAGGGGATGTCGAGCGCCTCGGTAATATCGCGTTCAAAGAGCGGGCTTGCCTCCTGGAACACCTCAAACGGCAGGTCCTCAAGATTGCAGCCACGCTTCTCACACATAAGGACCAGATGGCCCACCACGGCATGTGCCTCGCGGAACGGCAGACCACGCTTAGCCAGGTAATCGGCAACATCGGTGGCGGCAAGGTGCCCCACGCCGCACTCGCGCGCCATGGCATCCTCGTTGACGGTCCAAGTCGAAATCATACCGGCCATAACCGACAGACACTGCATGAGCGTATGGGCGGTATCGAGCGCGCTCTCCTTGTCCTCCTGCAAGTCCTTGTTATAAGCAAGCGGCAAGCCCTTCATGGTTACCAGCAGCTGCACCAGGTTGCCGTACACGCGACCGCTCTTGCCGCGGATAAGCTCGGCAAAGTCGGGGTTCTTCTTCTGCGGCATGATAGACGAGCCGGTGGAGTAGGAGTCTGAAAGCGTGATAAAGCCAAATTCGGAGCTCGACCACAGCACGATCTCCTCGGAAAGACGCGACAGGTGCATCGCCATGACGGATCCGGCGTAATGCAGATCGAGCAGGAAATCACGGTCGGAAACCGCATCGAGCGAGTTGGGAATCACGCCCGCAAAGCCAAGTTCGGCAGCCGTCATCTGGCGATCGAGCGGATAGCTCGTACCGGCAAGCGCGGCAGCACCCAGCGGGCAGTTGTCGGCGGCATCAAAGGCGGCCTTCAGGCGCGTAAAGTCGCGCGCGAACATCCAGGAATACGCCAGCAGATGATGCGAGAGCAGCACGGGCTGAGCGTGCTGCATATGCGTGTAGCCCGGCAGAATCACCTTGTCGTACTTCTTAGCCGCATCCACCAGCACATGGCGCAGCTCAAGATTGGCCTCCATGAGCTCCTTGGCCAGCGCCTTGACGCCCAGGCGCGTATCGGTCGCCACCTGGTCGTTGCGCGAACGGCCGGTATGCAAGCGCTTACCGGCCTCGCCGATGCGGCGCGTCAACTCGCTCTCGATGGACATATGAATGTCCTCATCGTTGATATCGAAGGTAAAGTTGCCGGCATCGATATCCTGTTCGATTCCGGTCAGGCCCTTGGCAATCGCCTGCTCGTCCTCGGCACTGATGATGCCCTGGGCCGCCAGCATTTTGGCATGCGCCTTAGAGCCGGCGATATCCTGCTTATAGAGATGTTTGTCGACCGGCAGCGACGCGCCAAACTCCTGCGTGACCTCGGCCACGCCTGCCTCAAAACGACCGCCCCAAAGAGCCATGGAACCGTCCCCTTTCTCCAAATACCAAAACAAGCGCCCAAAGCAATGCGCCATATCGCTAAAGCGATTTTTCAACCGCTAGTTTTACACATTCCCCACCGTGAGCGGAGCCATGTAGCTAATTTGCAAAGAAGTGACGCGCCATGCACTTGGCGCCCAACGTCTCCCTCCGGATGTTGCCCTGCGAACCATCGATCCAGGCCTTTAGGCTCATAGGAACGTCCTCGACCTTTGCAGCATCGAACTCGGGCGCGAGGGCAAGTAAAGCATGCGCGAAAGCATTGAACATAATGGATACTCCTCATATATATAGGCGCAGAGCCGCCAAATTGATAGAAGGAGCCCCGCCGGACAACCCCGGCGGGGCTCGGACTCAGCCGCAGACGCGGCATCATATATGCGGGCGGAACGTAGGGGCCACCGATGTTAAGAAGTGTCAGCAAGCATAACGAAAGGTAGGGACCCCGTGCGCCCGTTATGTATCACGCGGATGGGCCGCGCGGATACCAAGGGAAGGAGGCGCTAGGCCTGGGCGGCAGCAGAGCTGGGGCCCTGGACCTTTGCCCACGTCTTGAGCGACAGCGTATCGATCTCGATAAAGCCGGCGCTGGCCTTCTCGTCAAACGTGGTGTCGCGGTCGTAGGTAGCCAGACCGTAGTCGTAGAGGCTGAAGGGGCTCTTGCGGCCGACGACATGGCAGTTGCTCTTAAAGAACTTCAGGCGGACAGTGCCGGTCACGAACTTCTGGGTATCGGCCATAAAGGCATCGAGCGCGTTTTTGAGCGGGCTGTACCACTGGCCGTTGTACACGGCGGTGGCCCAATCCTGCTCGAGCTTAATCTTGGTCTTGAGCAGGTCGCCCTCGACGCAGATGTCCTCGAGCGCCTTGTGGGCGGTGATGAGCGTCAGGGCGCCGGGAACCTCGTAGCACTCGCGGCTCTTAAGGCCCACCAGGCGATCCTCGACCAGATCGAGGCGGCCAAAGCCATTGTCGCCGGAGATCTTGTTGAGGGCGATGACGATCTCGGAGAGCTTCATCTTCTTGCCGTCGACGGCGACGGGCTTGCCGGCCTCAAACTCAATCTCGGTGTAGGTCGGGGTGTCCGGCGTGTCCTCGGGGTTCTTGGTCATAACCCAAGCGTCGTCGAGCGGCTCGTTCCAGGGATCCTCCAGGTGACCGCACTCAATGGCACGACCCCACAGGTTGTCGTCGATGGAGTAGGGGTTGTCGTTGGCACCCTCGGGAACCGGCACGTTGTGGGCGTGGGCATAGGCGACCTCGTCGGGACGGCACTTCAGGTCCCACTCGCGAACCGGGGCGATAACCTTGAGCTCGGGGTCGAGGGCCTTGACGGCGGCCTCAAAACGGACCTGATCGTTACCCTTGCCGGTGCAGCCGTGGGCGACGTAGGTCGCGCCAAACTCGTGGGCGACCTCGACAAGCTTCTTGGCAAGCAGCGGGCGAGACAGGGCGGAGAGCAGCGGATACTTGTTCTCGTACATGGAGTTTGCGGCGATGGCCTTAGTCAGGAACTCATCAGAGAACTCGTCGCGCAGGTCGAGCACCTGGCAATCGAGAACGCCCAGGTCGAGTGCCTTCTGCTTCTTGGCATCCAGTCCGGTCTCTTCCTGGCCCACGTTGCCGCAGACACAAACGACATCGAGATTCTTCTCGTCCTGGAGCCACTTGACACATACGGATGTATCAAGACCACCGGAATATGCGAGAACGACTTTTTCCTTGCTCATGGCTGTTTCCTTTCGCCCTTGGTAGCTAGTTAGAACATCGGTCAGTTGCAAGTCACCTTGAGGTCAAAAACCGTACAATATCAGGTTATTCAGCAGAATGCATCACAGGCATGCCCTAGAAACATGCGGCTATGTCGTGCTTAAAACCCAACGACCTCAAAATGACTCTGTTGAGGCATTGCGCCCCATGCGGACAGAGACGATTGTTATCGTCGTCGGGAAATTGCGCGCTGGCGTCGGATGGCATTGTCTGCAGTGGTGATGATCTTTACGAACTGCATCTGCCTCTCCTTTCACCTATCGCCGGGCGCAATTCAAATATCGCAAACGGTACCTTTTCCTCGGTAAGCGGTTGTTTTTCCGTCTCCGTTTTCGATGGTCGCTATATTACGCCAAAGTGCCCGCAGCACAAGCGACAAATTCAAATTTCTGAAAAGTTTTTTCATTACTTTGTGAAGCGTGGTGCAAATACGCTCCGTTCCTGCGAAAATACGCCCGACTACGAATTGATGGTTATAACGTCTGAAACAATCTCGAAACGAAAGGCTCGCTTTTATGCAAACTTACGAATCGGACGCCAACATCGGCAACATTAAGATTCTCGCCGTCGACATGGACAAGACGCTGCTCACCGACGAGCGCGTGCTGCCCCAGGGTCTTGATGAGCGCCTGGACAAGCTTGCCGACGCCGGCATCGTATTCTGCCCCGCCAGCGGACGTCCCGCCCCCAAGCTCGAGGAGATGTTCGAGGGCATCAAAAACCGCCTCGCCTTTTGTCCCGACAACGGAGCGTGCGTGATCTATCGCGGCAGCTATATCTATAAGAGCAATATTGACGTGGAGCTGTATCAGCAGGTCTTGAGCCGTGCCTCGGAGGATCCTCGCGCTGTCCCCGTCCTGTGCTGCTTCGACGAGTTCTACGTGCTTGCCCGCGACCATCAATACCACGACGAGATCAGCGTCTACTACAACACAATCAACTACGTCGACAGCTTTGAGGGCATTGATTTCGAGTCCAACAAGATTTCGGTCTTCTTCCCCGGCTACGACGCCGAGCCCGCTTTCCGCGAGACCTATAGCCCCGAGTTCTCGGACAAGCTCTACGTCACCAACGCCGGGCGCGAGTGGATCGACTTTATGAACCTGGGCGTCGACAAGGGCGCCGGCGTCGCGCACCTGTGCGAACACCTGGGCATCGATATCGCCGACGCCGCCGCCGTGGGCGATACGTACAACGACATCCCCATGCTGGAGCGCGTCGGTCACAGCTTTATCGTGGACAACGCCGAGGAGCACATGAACGCGCATGCTAAGTGGCGCATTCCGAGTAACAACGACGGGGGCGTACTGACGCTCATCGACGCCATCTTGGCGGCTCGTTAACGTTGCTCGTCGGACCTGACCGGGCGAGGCGGGTAAGTTTTTCGTTCGGTCAGGTCCTGGGCTCGCTCGGAAAGCACATTAAGTGCTTTCCGGCTCGTGCGGAATCTACGAAAAACTTACCCGCCTCGCCCGGCCAGGTCCTAGGGTGACTTGTTTGCCGCCTGGATGGCGTCTTGGCGCCTAGATACTTTGGCTGAATTTAATTGAATGAAGGGGGGGCTCCTTGTTGGCAAGGAGCCCCCCCTTCTGGTTTTGATTACTTTGGGATTGTGGGTGTGCCCTTATTTGGCGTCTGCCCAGGTTACTCCAGTCGAAGCTTCGGCGATTAGGGGTACGCGTAGGTCTACTACGTGCTCCATGACGCCGCGGACCATAGCTGTGAGGCGCTCGACTTCGTTGATGGGGCACTCAAAGTCCAGTTCGTCGTGCACCTGCAAGATCATGTGGGCGGCAAAGCCTTCTTCTTCCAGACGGCGGCTCACGCGGGCCATCGCAATCTTGATGATGTCGGCGGCTGTGCCCTGCATGGGGTGGTTCATGGCCGTGCGCTCGCCAAAGCCGCGAAGCTGCGGATTTTTGGCCTTGAGCTCGGGAATATGGCGTCTGCGGCCATACATGGTCTCGGCATAGCCCGCCTGCTTGGCGCGCGCCACCACATTGTCGAGGAACGTGCGCACGCCCGGGTAGGCCTCGTAGTAGCGATCGATCATGTCGCGCGCCTCGGCCATCGAGATATGCAGCGACTGCGACAGGCCGTAGGCCTGCTGGCCGTACACGATACCAAAGTTCACGGCCTTGGCGCGGCTGCGCAGGTCGGGAGTCACCTCGGACACCGGCACACCAAATACGCGCGCCGCCGTCTCGGCGTGGAAGTCCTCGCCCTCGTTAAAGGCGCGCACCAGGTGCTCGTCACCCGAAAGATGCGCGAGCAGGCGCAGCTCGATCTGCGAGTAGTCCACCGCCAAAAAGACGCTTCCCTCGCCTGCCGAAAACGCCGTCTTGACGGTACGACCCAGCTCCGAGCGCGTCGGGATGTTCTGCAGATTCGGGTCGCTCGAAGACAGACGCCCCGTCGCGGTGATGGTCTGGTTGTACGTGGTGTGCACACGACCGTCGCCACGACGCAGCGGACCTAGCGTGTCCAGATAGGTCGACTTAATCTTGGACTTCTCGCGCCAGTCTAAAATCAGGCGCACGATCTCGTGGTCGCGGGCAAGGTCGCTCAACACCTTGGCGTTGGTCGAATAGTAGCCGCGCTTAGTCTTCTTGAGGCCCTTGGTCGGAAGCCCCATCACATCAAAGAGCACGTGCGACAGCTGCATGGGACTGCCAATATTAAAGGTCTCGTCACCTGCCAGGTCGCGAATGCTGCGCTCAACCTCGGCAATCTGGGTCGCCAGACCCTCGGACAGATTGCGCAGGCGGTCGGGGTCCACGAGCATGCCCGCGCGCTCCATCTTGGCAAGCACCGGCACGAGTGGCATCTCGATGCCATCGAACACGTTGGCGGCATTCTCACGGGCCATGCGGTCACGCAGCGGTGTGACCAGCGCCAGCGTTAAGGCCGCCGTGCGAGCGGCGGGCGCAGGAGCGTCCTCACCAGCACCCTCTGCGCCGCGCGCCGCAGGCAGCGCCATCTGCAGATAGGTATCGGCCAGATATGCCTCATCGAACTCGGAGCGGTCGGAATCCAGCAGGTAGGCAGCGACCACGGTATCGAAGATACGCGTGGAATCGGCTGCCAGCGGATCCATGAGCTCGGGCTCAGAGGAATCGATGGGCGAAAGCTCGTGCAACAGCGCCTTCATGTCCGGGCTCGCCACGCGGCCCTCCATAAACAGACGCACGAGCACGCCGGCAATCACGCCGTGGGCGAAGTTGAAGCCCTCAACCTCAGCCGCCGCATCGCTGTCGCCCTCTTCGAGCGCGAACAGGCCCTTGGACGTCGCCAACCACAGCGTGCACGTCAGCCCAAAGAGCGCGCCCTCTTCCTTGTCGTCGTCCACCACGGCGGCGACCCACTCACCGGCACCAATCGCACGGGAGATCTCAGCCGCAACGGCACCAAGCGCGTCAGCATCGCCGGCGGCCGCGCGAACCATCGCAGGCATCTCAAACACACTGGAGGCAGCAGCCCCGCCCTCGCCGCCGATCAGTGCCAAGAAACGGTTCTGCATGGCGGTGATACCAAGCGTACCCAGCGCCGCGGAAACCTCATCGGCAGAAAACGCCGGGAAGGACGTCGCCTCAAAATCGAGCTCAACGGGTGCATCGGTGCGGATGGTCGCCACCTTGCGACTCAGCAGCGCGTCGTCGATGTGCGCGCGCAGGTTTTCGCCCATTTTGCCCTTGACCTCGTCGGCGTGTGCGATGACCTCGTCCAGGCTACCGTACTGTGCGATGAGCGCGCTCGCCTTTTTGGGGCCGATGCCCGGCACGCCGGGGATGTTGTCGGACGTATCGCCCTTCAGACCATAAAAGTCGGGCACGAGTGCCGGCGTGATGCCGTGATACAGATCGTCCACGCTCTCGGGCGTCATGATCGCCACGTCGGACAGGCCCTTGCGGGTCGAGACCACGTTGACGTGCTCGGTCACGAGCTGATACATATCGCGATCACCGGTCACCAGCAGCATGTCACAGCCGGCCTGCTCGCCCAGGCGCGCCATAGTGCCCAGAATGTCATCGCCTTCCCAGCCCTCGGACTGCAAAATCGGCACGTTGAGCGCGGCGAGCAGCTCCTTAATCATGGGAAACTGTGCGTGCAGATCGGGGTCCATGGGCGGGCGCTGAGCCTTGTACTGCGGCAGCATCTCCATGCGCACGCGCGGCTTGCCCTTGTCAAACGCCACAACAACGCCGTCGGGATTAAAGGCGTCAATCATCTTGAGGAACATATTCAAAAAGCCAAAGATCGCGTTGGTGGGACGACCGTCCGGCGCGTTCATGGTCGGCGGCACGGCGTGGAAGGCGCGGTGCATGAGCGAGTTGCCGTCGATAACGGCAAAGGTGCGGCGCTTGTCAGACATATTGAATACCTCGCTTTGGGCTGGGCACGGTTTGCTCACACCAGTTTACACGCTCCCCGCCCCGCGGCCACCGCACATCAGGCTTCCCTGCCGCCGCGGGCCCGCGCGTGATACGATGGCTCACGGTACATCAACCAGCACGATCGATCCGAAAGGAGCCTGCGTCATGGAACGTCCCTGCGCATGGAAAAAGTACACGCCACAGCAGATCGAAGAGCTCGAGGAGCTTTGCCGCGGCTATAAGCAGTTTTTGAGCGAGAACAAGACCGAGCGCCTGTGCGTCAAGACCGGTATCAAGATGGCCGAGGAGGCGGGCTACGTCAATCTGGAGACCGTGATCTCCGAGGGCCGCGCGCTCAAGGCCGGCGACAAGGTGTACGCCGCCAATCACGGCAAGGACCTTATGCTCGTCAACCTGGGCACCGCCCCGCTCGAGCAGGGCTTTAACATCCTGGGCGCCCACGTGGACTCGCCGCGCCTGGACCTTAAGCAGAATCCCGCCTTCGAGGCCGGCGACATGGCCTACCTCGACACGCACTACTACGGCGGCGTCAAGAGCTACCACTGGGTAGCCTCCCCGCTCGCACTCGTGGGCGTCATCTGCAAAAAGGACGGCACCACCGTCGACATCAACATCGGAGACAAGGCGGACGACCCGGTCTTTACCATCTCCGACCTGCTGATTCACCTCTCGAGCGAGCAGATGTCCAAGCCTGCCAAGGACGCCGTCGATGCCGAGATCCTCGACGTGATCGTGGGCGGCCGCCCCGTCAAGTTTGACGAGGACGACAAGGACGCCCCCAAGGAGCCCGTCAAGCAGATGTTCCTGGACATCCTCAAGGAGCAGTACGACGTCGAGGAGGAGGACTTCCTCTCCGCCGAGATCGAGGTCGTGCCCGCCGGCCCGGCCCGCGACATGGGCCTCGACCGCTCCATGATTCTGGGCTATGGCCACGACGACCGTGTCTGCGCCTATCCGTCCATGCTCGCCCAGATCGACGTCGCCAACGTGGAGCGCACGAGCATCACACTCATCGTCGACAAGGAGGAGATCGGTTCCGTGGGTGCCACCGGCATGACGAGCCGCTTCTTCGAGAACACCGTCGCCGAGATCATGACGCTCGCCGGCGAGGATAGCCCGCTGGCCCTGCGCCGCGCACTCGCCCACAGCCGTATGCTCTCCTCTGACGTGTCCGCCGGCTTCGACCCGGGCTACGCCGGCAAGTTCGAAACTAAGAACGCAGCCTTTATGGGTCGTGGCCTGTGCTTTAACAAGTACACGGGCAGCCGCGGCAAGGGTGGCTCCAACGACGCCGACGCCGAGTATGTGGCCCTCGTCCGCGACATCATGGACGAGGCCGGCGTAGACTTCCAGACCTGCGAGCTCGGTCGCGTCAACGCGGGCGGCGGCGGCACCATCGCCTACATCATGGCCAAGTACGGCATGAACGTCATCGACTCCGGCGTTGCCGTCCTGTCCATGCACGCCCTGTGGGAGGTCGCCAACAAGGCCGACATCTACGAGGCCTACCGCGGCTACAAGGCCTTCCTCGAGCGCGCCTAATCCACCCCACCCGTAACTTGCGGTGGAATACGGATTGATTTGGTCTTTCAATAGCCCAAACAGGCCGTATTCCACCGCAACTTCCTTCTTTGGCAGAGGAGCGTCCATGCTGCAGGTCATCATTTCGCCCGCCAAGCAGATGCGCGCGGCCCAAGATGCTTTTGAAGTCCTGGGCGTTCCACCTTTTGTGCACGAGGCGGCTCGCCTCCACCGCGCGCTGCTAGATATCGAACGAAATGAAGGTAGCGGCGGTCTGCAGGCGCTATGGAACGTGAGCGACAAACTGCTGGGGCCTTGTCTCAACACCCTGCATGAGTTCGGGCCCATCCTGAAAAACGGCGATCTCGACAATCCCGCACTCGCCCGTCACCTCTCCCCTGCCTTCATGTCCTACCACGGCATCCAATACCAAAGCATGGCGCCCGAGGTCATGGATGCCGCACAGCTCGACTGGCTGCAAAGCCATCTCTGGATCCTCTCGGGACTCTATGGATGCGTGCGCCCCTTCCACGGCGTGTCGCCCTATCGGCTCGAAATGGGAGCGAAGCTCTCCGTCGACGATGCCCGAGACCTCTATGCGTTTTGGGGCGACAAACTTGCATGCGCCATTGCGCCGACCGGCTCCAACACCACGGTCGTCAACCTTGCCAGCGTGGAGTACGCCAAGGCCGTTCTACCCCATCTCGCAGGCGACGCCACAACCGTCACTTGTCTCTTTGGCGAAGGTGTCCGCAACGGCAAGCCCATCCAGCGATCGACCGCCAGCAAAAAGGCACGCGGCTCCATGGTGCGCTGGATGGCAGAAAACAAGCTCGAGGATGTAAGCGGGCTCACCGCGTTCGACGTTGGTTATCGTCACCTTCCCGAGCTTTCAAATAAAAACACTTTGGTCTTCCTGAACGAACAGACCTTGTAGAACCACCGCTACTTTTGAATGTGCTGCCTAGGCACGGCGTCTATTCCGCCAAGCCGTCGGCTTTGGCAATTTCATTTGTCGAACCGTCCTGATAGGCAATCTTGACGTGCTCGACCTCGGACACCGCAACACCCGTCGGAGGCTCCAGACGCCATTCCGTCAAGGCGATATCCATGGTCGTGGGCACATCCCCTTGATCTTTGAGCTTCACCGTCAGCGTTTTGAGCGTCGCGTCAAACGTCACGCGTTCGATTTCTTCACCTGGAATGGACCCACCACTCAGCTGCAACTGCACAAACTCATCGCGCGGGTACCAATAATCGCCCGGCGCGGCAACGGTATTGCCGCCCGTGACCTTCACTGTCATGATCGGCAGGCTATCGTCCGCCTCAAACGCCCAGGCAGCTCCCCCACGCCCGCCAAACGTCCAGATACAACAGGCGATCGCCATCACGACAAGGATCGCAAAACCAATTGCGACCAGCCCATGATGGGCACGGCCCTCCTCGGCCGACACATCCCACTGCGTCTCCCGATATAGATGCTTGTCTTCCATGTTCGCCTCCCCACGGGCATGCTCATCGCGTCAATCGTACCCATTCAGGCTATACTTGAGCCCACCACATAAACGGGGAGCTTGCAGGACAAGACGGTAGGCTGAGACTGGGCGCGCCCGCCCTGACCCGCAAACCTGATATGGGTAATGCCAACGAAGGGAGCCGTGCCAATGAGCACACAGACCGAGCCCAAGCTCGTCACGCAAATCGACTTCGCCCGCGCCGGGCAGATCACGCCGCAGATGAAGGAGGTTGCCGAGCGCGAGCATCGCGACCCCGAGTACATCCGCGAGCGCGTGGCAGACGGCCGCATCGCCATTCCCGCCAACATCGTGCATATCAAAAAGGGCATGCGCGCCTTTGGTGTCGGCGAGGGCCTGTCCACCAAGGTCAACGTCAACCTGGGCATCTCGGGCGACAAGGCCGATGCCGCCGAGGAGTGGAAGAAGGTCAAGATCGCCGAGGACTTTGGCGCCGACGCCATCATGGACCTCTCCAACTCGGGCAAGACGCGCCAGTTCCGCCAGCAGCTCATCGACGAGACGCCGCTTATGGTGGGCACCGTCCCCATGTATGACGCCATCGGCTACATGGAAAAGCCGCTGGTCAAGCTCACCAAGGACGATCTGCTCGAGGTCGTGCGCGCTCATGCCGAGGACGGCGTGGACTTTATGACCATCCACTGCGGCATCAACAAGTCGGTCATCAAAACCTTTAAGGAGACCGGCCGCCTCATGAACATCGTCAGTCGCGGCGGCTCGCTGCTGTTTGGCTGGATGGAAGTCACCGGTAACGAGAACCCCTTCTACGAGTTCTACGACGAGGTGCTCGAGATCTGTCACGAATACGACGTGACGATCTCGCTCGGCGACTCCTGCCGCCCGGGCTGCCTCTACGACTCCAACGACGCAACCGAGACCGCCGAGATGATCGAGCTGGGCAAGCTGTGCAAGCGCGCTTGGGCCGCCGGCGTCCAGGTTATGGTCGAAGGCCCGGGTCACATGGCGCTCGACGAGATCGCCGCCAACATGAAACTGCAGAAGCGCCTGTGCCACAACGCCCCGTTCTATGTGCTCGGGCCGCTGGTGACCGATATCGGCGTGGGCTACGACCACATCACCGCTGCCATCGGCGGCGCCATCTCCGCCAGCTCCGGTGCCGACTTCCTGTGCTACGTGACGCCGGCCGAGCACCTGTGCCTGCCCAACGCCCAGGACGTGCTCGATGGCCTCATGGCCACCAAGATCGCCGCGCACGCCGCCGACATCGCCAAGAAGGTGCCGCACGCCCGCGACATGGATGACAAGATGGGCCAGGCACGCCGTAAGCTCGACTGGGACGCCATGTGGAAGTGCGCGCTCGACCCGGTCACCGGCAAGAAGCGCTACGAGGAATCCCCCGCCGCCACCGAGGGCACTTGCACCATGTGTGGCAAGATGTGCGCCGTCCGCACCGTCAACAAGGTGTTCGAAGGCACGACGATCGACCTCGGTATTGAGGACTAACGCGTCACCGAAGCCACAATCGGTAACAAGGTGTTCGACAATTGTTGACGCGTGAACATTTGCTTACATTTGCGTAAAGATTGCATCGCCCGCCCGGGTTCGGAATACAGCCGGCCCGGGCAACTTTATAATGCAGACTTAAAGACCCATTTGAATCCGACCGAACAAGGGAGCGAACATGGATCGCAGTAAGGTACCCGCCGTTCTATCCATCGCAGGATCCGATTCCAGCGGTGGCGCCGGCATTCAGGCCGACATCAAGACCATCACGGCGCACCGCCTGTATGCCGAGACGGCCATCACAGCCATCACCGCACAGAACACCCTGGGCGTCACCGCTGTGCAGAACATCTCTCCGGATATTGTCGCGGCGCAGATCGATGCCGTTTTTGACGATATTCGACCCAGCGCCGTCAAGATCGGCATGGTTTCCTCTGCCGAGATTATCGAGGTTATCGCCGACCGCTTGAGCGCCTGGGACGCACAAAATATCGTCGTCGACCCCGTCATGGTCGCCACCTCGGGTGCTCGCCTCATTGCCGAGGATGCCGCTGAGGCACTCACCCGCCGCCTGTTCCCGCTGGCGACCGTTATCACGCCCAACATTCCCGAGGCCATGGCGCTGCTCGATTATGAGGTCGATTCCGAGCGCACGCAGCAAAATGCCGCCATGCTTCTCACCCGTCGCTTTGGCTGCGCGTCTCTCGTTAAGGGCGGGCATTTTGTCAACGAGGCCAACGATGTGCTAGCAGAGCCCGCGCCGCTCGATGACGAGGGCAACCATCTGGGCGATCCGCTCACCACGTGGTTCCGCCACAAGCGCATCGAGACCGGCAACACGCACGGTACTGGCTGTACGCTTTCGTCCGCCATCGCCTGCGCGCTGGCCCAGGGCATGGATCTTGCCGATGCCGTCAACGCCGGCAAGGCCTACCTAACGGGCGCTCTCGCCGCTGGCTTTGACATGGGCAAAGGCTCCGGCCCCGTCAACCACATGTGGCAATACTAAGCCCCATCCCAAACCACCACAAAGGGGACAGGCACCTTTGTGGCGGTTCCCACAAACATCTCGATCTGTAACAGTTAGAGTCCATTTTTCGGCCCACCTGTTACAGATTGAGACATTCAAATTCCGCTGAGAAGAAAATCTCGATCCGTAACAGTAACTCGGCGAAATCGACCCTAGATGTTACAGATCGAGACAAACGACCGATATCGACCTAAATAATCTCAATCTGTAACATCTAGCCCGTTTTCGGCCTTACAACTGTTACAGATCAAGACAAACCAACGAAACAAGCCGCCGCAAGGGGAACTTTTGTAGCGCTTTGGGCCGCGCTACTCTCCGAGCATCTCTTTGAGCTTGGCTGCCACGGCGTGGCCCAGGCTCTCGTGGCTTTCGGGCATCATGTGCAGATAATCGATATCGCCCGGCTCGGCAAAATCGGCGGCATTCAAAAAGTCGCAGCCAAACTGTTCGGCAACATACTTATAGTATTCGGCAAAATGCTCCGAGGCCTCGACGGAGTGCTCGTCAAAGTCGGTCATATACACATCGGCGATCTGCGGTTTAATCTTGATAGGCGCCATCAGCAGAATACGCGGGCAGGGCGCGGCTTCGGTCCAGGGAAACGCGCGGACGGTGCGAATCAGCGCCATGGCACCGTCAGCGATATCGGCAGCCCCCACGTTAAAGACCGTCTTACAGTCGTTGGTGCCCAGCATAATCACGATCGCATCCAGCGGCTTATGGGCCTCGAGCAGCATCGGCAACGCGCGAATACCGTTGAGATTAGTATCCAGATGGCACATATCGTCGCGCACCGTCGTGCGGCCGTTTAAGCCTTCCTCAATTACGTGCCAGTCCTCGCCCAGGTCACGCTGTGCCACGCCGCACCAGCGCACATCGTGCACATAGCGCACCGCGGTGCCGTCGCGCATACCTGCCGGATCGTAGCCATAGGTATTGCTGTCACCAAAGCACAGAACGTTTTTCATCGTAAGCCCTTCCTTTAGTAAAAAGCCGACGGGAGCAGCCCTCCCGCCGGCTCGACCTATCTGTCGGCACGTACCGATTACAGGTACTTGCGCCAATCGTCCTCGTCCTCATCGTCCTCGGCAGCAGCCTGGGCCTGCTCGGCGGCGCGAGCAGCCGCAGCGCGAGCGGCAACCTGGGCATAGGACTCCTCGTTGCGCTCGGGGAAGTTTGCCAGCACGTGCTCGAACTTGGCAAAATCCTCGTCCCAGCGCGTAGAGGGCACGGCAAAGAAGACCTGCTTGACCTTAAAGTCGCCCGACGCGAGCTCCTTACGGAAGAGCTCGGCCACGGTCTCGGCATCAAAGCCGTTGTTGTCGCAGCCCCAAGCGCCCAGCACGAGCTTCTCGCGACCCAGCTCGTCGCAGATGGCAAGCACGAAGCGGATGCGATCGCGCAGGGCGTCCAGCAGGGCATCGTCACCCACGCGATACTCCTGGCGAGCGCGCTTGGCGTTGGGCGCGGCGGCAACGATCACGTCGGCGTATGCGTGCACGTGGTTGCGGTCGAAGCGCACGGCGGGCACCACCAGCGCACGGTTGCGGTAAAGCTCGCAGTTGATGCTGCGGCGACGGTTCTCGCCGTACCATTTGCGCTGCTTATCGAGGACGTTGTACAGGTACGAATCGGCACAGAGCGTAGCCTCCTGGCCCAGATAGCCCTGGATGTAGCCACCGCCCGGATTGGTAAACGAAGCAAAGGCAAGCACAGCCATATCGCAGAACTGCGCATAGCCGCGGCCGTTATCGAGGATTGCCTGCGTGGCGGAGGCATCAAGCACAGTGACCTCGGGCAGGACCGGAGTGGGCTTTTCGGCGGCAGGCGCGGACTCGGTCTCCGTGGCCTCCTCGGCGGGTGCAGGCTCGGCCGCAACCTCGGTCTCGGCGGATGCAACCTCAGCGGCCTCGACCTCGGGCTCCTCGGCGGCCTCAGACTCCTCGGCAACCTGTTCCTCGGCAGCCGCAGCCGCTTGGGCCTTGGCCTTCATCGCCGCGACAAAGCCGGCAGGCATACCGTCGAACTCGCGCACGCCTGCAAGCGAGCGCTCGATATCCTTGGCGCACGCTTCGGACACAGTCGCCACGTGACGCTCGGCGGCCTTGGCACGGGCCTCGCGCTTGGGATTGGGCTGCCCTGCGCGATTGGGTCTGCGGTTACGGTTCCTGTTGTCGACGTCTGCCATAAGTGGTCACCTTTCTCGGTCTCTGCCGCTATCGGCTTTTCCATCCATGATACCCCGCCACGCACAAAAAAGACGGCCCCGAAGGACCGCCTTCCGCATCGATTTACACGTGCGCAAGCACCGCTGCAATTTGGCACTAGTCGCGACGACCAAGGATGTTCAGGATGCGCAGGAACACGTTGATGATGTCCACGAACAGGTTGGATGCCATGAGCACGGCGTTGGGCAGCGTGGGCGGCACCGTCGTGGCCACATAGGTGTCGTAGCCAATAAAGCCGGCGAACACCACGATCACGATCAGGTCGGTGATGGACTGCGAGACGCCCATAAACATCAGCACGATCTCGACCAGAATCGTGGCAAGCAGGATGCCAAAACCAATGCCGTACACACGCTGGAAGAACTTGGGGAAGGTCACGCCCAGCGCACCAAAGACAAAGGTGATGGCGGCCGTGGCGATAAAGGCAGTGTTGATGGTGGGCAGGTCGTAATTGGCAAGGCCAAACGACGCGGTCAGGCCAAAGGTACTCGCAAAGATTACGTAGCCCACAAGGGACAGACCCACAGACTGCTTGCCCGCGGCGGCCGACATCATGACCATGCCGACGATGGTCAAAATAAACGAGCCAAAGACCAGCGGCAAGGCGGCGCCGCTCATCATCATGCGGGCGAACGCCATGGTGCTCGTAAAGTAAGCACCGGCACCCATGGCGCAAAAGCCCAAAAAGATCAGGGCAGACATGGCAAGGTTGTACGCACGCGGCGACATCTCCTTGGCACGGCTTGCGCCGGTCTCAATGGGGCCGTTCTGATAACCCTGGATATCGTTCATAATATCGTCCTTTCAAAAGCGCCGCGACAGCGCCGTAGGTGACAAGATTCCTGCCATTGTACCCGAATGCCGCGCGCTCTTACCTGCGGCGCCCGCTCTCGAGCGTACGGTCGAATGCCCACACCCACCAACGCATCAGATGGGCCTGCGAGCCATCCGGTCGCTCGCGCGCCTGTTCTTCCAGATACAGTTCGGTCGCATGCCCACCAAAACGAACCTTATAGGTTGCCGTACGAATGCCGTGAACCGTTAGGCCAAAACCGGTGGATGAGACAATCTCGTCGATCGTAAAACAGCGACCGTCGACCCAGCAGACGGTAACCGGCACGACTTGTCCGCCCGCGAGGATGCGGGCCACGACGTCCACATACTGCTTGTGCACGCGTCGAGTTTTACCATCTGTCTGTCGATATTCCATACCTCCTATTATCGAACGCATGTTTGCATATTGTAAAGCGAACAGGCTGTGGTTTTGGGATGTTGGGGCGCGCACGTGTCCTCATGGCGTGCTAGCAAAAAGAACACCCGCGGTCAACAGGGCAAATATTCAATGTTAGTGCCAAAAAATTCACTTCTCCCATCAGAACTCGGTAAAGAAACCCGCAGGAGGTGATACGATTTATCATGTTTTTGTAACGTGCCTGCAAACTTCGAGAAAGCCCATATATGGACGTAACGTTCTCAGCCTTCCTCGGCCAAATTGTGTCGAACCCAGTCCTTGCCGTCACCGTGATCCTCGCGCTCGGCGCTATCTTCGTCAACGGATGGACCGACGCGCCCAACGCCATCGCGACCTGTGTCACCACGCGCTGCATGCCCGCCCGCGCAGCCATTCTCATGAGCGCCGCATTCAACTTCCTCGGCGTGCTCATCATGACGCACTTTAACGCGAGCGTCGCCAACACCATCTCACATATCGTCGACTTTGGCGGAAACAGCACCATGGCGCTCGCATGCCTCTGCGCGGCGCTGTTCTCCATCGTCGTCTACGGCGCCACGGCATCGCGTTTTGGCATCCCCACCTCGCAAAGCCACAGCCTTATCGCCGGCCTGACCGGTGCCGCAATCGCCCTCGGCGGCGCGAGCAGCGTCAACGTCCACGAGTGGATGAAGGTCATCTACGGCTTGGCGCTCTCCATCGGCCTGGGCTTTATCATGGGCTGGGTCCTGTGCAAGCTCGTCTCGATTCTTTTCGCCGCCGCCAACAGGCGACGTGCCAATGTCTTCTTTAAATATGCTCAGATCGCAAGTGCCGCGGCCATGAGCTTTATGCACGGCGCGCAAGATGGACAAAAGTTTATCGGCGTGCTCTTTTTAGGTGTCGCCTTTGCCAGCGGGCAGACGAGCGTCGGCGATGCCGGCATCCCCATCTGGATCATGCTGCTGTGCTCGGCCACCATGGGCATCGGCACCAGCGTGGGCGGTGAGCGCATCATCAAGTCTGTCGGTCAGAGCATGGTCAAGCTCGAAAAGTACCAGGGCTTCTCCGCCGACCTGGCGGGCGCCGCAAACCTGCTGCTTGCCACGCTCACCGGCATCCCCGTGTCCTCCACGCACATCAAGACCTGCGCCATTATGGGTGTCGGTGCCGTCAAGCGCCTCTCGGCGATCAACTTCGGTGTCGTCAAGGACATGATGTTCACCTGGTTCTTCACCTTCCCCGCCTGCGGACTTATCAGCTTTGTCATGGCCAAGCTGTTCATGATGTTCATCTAGTCAAACCGAACGTCCATCCGGACCGCAATACCTCGCCCACCCGTCTTCGCCTCGAAAGGACCCACTCATGGCAAAGAAACCCGATTCGTTCTACTTTGACAACTACGTCGCCTGCGCCGACCTTGCTGTCCAGGCCGCAGAGTTGCTCATCAAGATTTTTGAGAACTTTGATCCCGCGCAGATCCACGGCATGCTCGAAGAGATGCATGCGATTGAGCATGCGGCCGACAAGAAGCACCATGAGCTCGAGGATGCCCTGCTCACTGCCTTTATCACCCCGCTTGAGCGCGAGGATCTGGACCTGATGAGCTGCTCGCTCGACACTGTGCTTGACCGTATCGAGGGCGTCGTGCAGCGCGTCTACTTCACCAACATCCAGAGCATCCACCCCGATGCCATTGTCATCGCCCACAAGGTGACCGACGCCTGCCGCGCCATGAAGGACCTTATGGTCGAGCTGCCTAATTACCGCAAGTCCAAGACCCTGCGCGAGCTGGTCATCCAGATCAACACCATTGAGTCCGAGGCCGATGAGCTCTACATCAACGCCATGCGCAACCTGCACGTCAATGGCAAGGACCCGCTCGAGGTCATCGCCTGGCGTGACGTCTACGCTTTCCTGGAGTACTGCGCCGACTGCTGCGAGAATGTGGCTGATGTCGTGGATTCGATTGTCATGAAGAACAGTTAATTGGGGGTACGTGTCCCGGCGGTCGCGGGCCCGACCACTTACGTACCACCATTGGGAACTTTGGCTGATACTTTGAAAGCGATGGGGCTTTTGTTGGCAGGGCCTTGGGGCCGGATTGGATACTTTGGAACCGCCTTAAACGTTTGGCTGGATGGGGCTTTGGGTACCCTTTGTTTTACTTTGGATTGATTTGCTGACTTTGGAGGATTTGGTTATGGGGTATTTGGATTTGGCTCGGGCTCGGTATTCTTGTCGTTCTTTTGAGGATCGGGCTGTGGAGCAGGCTGTGGTGGATGCCATTGTTGAGGCTGGGCGTATTGCTCCTTCTGCTTGTAATAATCATCCAACCCGTGTGATGGTGTTGGATACGCCCGAGCTTTTGGAGAAGGCGGCTGCTTGTCAGCCTCGGTTTGCTCGTGATGGGTCCATCTTTGGCGCTCCGCTCATCTTCCTCATTTGCAGCGTTACCGACGACGCTTGGGTTCGCCCCTATGACCAGATGAACTCCAGCGCTATCGACACCTCGATTGTTTGCGATCAAATGATGATGGAGGCCGAGGAGCAAGGCCTGGGAACGTGTTGGGTATGCCATTTTAAGCCCGAGCTAGCCCGAGAGCGGTTCAACCTACCCGAGGGCGTCTATCCCTATCACATGCTCGTCTGCGGCTATCCTGCCGACCACATCGCCGATCCCGAGCATCGCGATGCCCGCACCATTCCCCTCTCCGACTTCCTCCTCAAGTAGTTTTTGGCACATGCCCTAAAATCTCCTTTTTACCACGCGCCCTTCGCCGAGTTCTGCCCTATCACACGCAGAGCTCGGCGTTTTCGCGCCCAGGGCGCACGCGCTTCCCTATTGGAATACAGATGGAACAGCTTTCACGAATACATGGCCGAGCTGTAGGCGACTAACACGGCAACCATCATTCCTCAATAAAAGCCGGCACGCGGTTAGTCCTGCGCATCTTGAAATCACCAATCTTGTGAGAGACATAGAGAATGCCGTCCATCCCATCTCGCGATGCATATGACAGGTGAACAGAACCGCAATCCGCTCCGTCATCGTCGAGAAGATCAAACGAATTCGGATCGCTTGTTGCAGCCAAACGACCACTCATACAAGAGCCATCGGCATTACAGATTTGCCATTCCATATCTTCGCCCGCAAGAATCGCCATAGACGGCCTGATTGCATCACCGCTGGCATACATCCCGTCTATGCCAAACCCATTTTCAGCGCCATCAATAAACGACTGCTCGGACCTATACGTCGCAAACGATGCACATAGCGCCATTGCAAGACCAACTGCAAGAACAACAATTACAATCTTTACGTAGCTCTTGGCCATCATGCCATCCCTCTTTTCGCTTGCCTAAGGAAATGCGGAAGAAGCTGTTCGTCGCGGTTTGTTTGCGCACCTTTCTGCCCCGGTTCGGTTACTTTGACTACTTACGAGCCTACATATACCGTTATTACCCATGTACGTGATATGGATTTCGAACATATCGAACTTAGTCAATGATTGCGGGGGCTTTCACCCACAATGTGAAATGACGCATCGGATTGTCTCTCAAGCATATCGAGCTTGTGACAGGCTCTCTGCGGAGCACCGTATATAAAATTGATAAAAGGTAGAAATTAAGGCATATCCCAAAAATCTACTAAAAAAGGAGCCCGCAGGTGCGAGCTCCTCTTAAGGGCACGAGATTGTAGCTCTGGCGCTAGTCCAGGTCGTCGGCGGCAAAGTTGTCGATCGGGGCGAAGGGGTCAGCCACGGGAACAACCGGATCAGCGACAGGCAGCGGCTCGGCGGCGGGAACGGTCACTGCAGGAGAAGCCGCAGAACCGACCGGCGTGGAGGCCATAAGGTCGGACGGGAAGGAATTCTGCGCATCGTCCATGAAGTGCTGGATGAGCTTGAGGTACTCGGCTTTGAACTCCTCACGGGAAGCCTTCAGACGGTCGATCTCCTCGAGCTCGGCCTGCTTCTCGGTCAGGGCCTGACGGATGACCTCGCGGGCCTTGGCGTCGGCTTCGTTGCGGATGCGCTCAGCGTTCTCGTTGGCATCGTTGACGATGCCCTCGGCGGTCTGCTGGGCAGCAATCAGCGCAGCGGAGATCTGGCGCTCCTGAGCGGAGAAGTCGGGTGCGGGAGCGGCCACAGGAGCGGCGGGAACGGCCTGAGCGGCAGCGTCCTGAGCCTGGGCAAGCTGGGCCTGCGTGTCGGCAAGCTGCTGCTCGGTGGCAGTCAGACGACCCTTAAGATCGACAATCTTGGCAAGCATAGCGTCAACCTCGGAGGACAGCGTCTCCAAAAAGACGTCGACCTCGGCGGGATCATAGCCGCGCTTGGCCTCAGAGAAAGTCTGAGCCTGGATGTCAGCAGGGGTAATAGCCATAACAAGTTCTCCTTTATCATCGCCTTGGCGCCGGGCGCCCGACGTAAGTTACTGAGCCAGTACTATACGAGTATACCTATAAGAAGCTGCAGAATCAGCCTCTGCACCAACTGCAACGCAATAATCGCAACGACCGGCGAAAAATCAACGCCGCCCATCGGCGGAATAAACCGACGAAACAGGTTGAGCCACG
This sequence comes from uncultured Collinsella sp., assembly GCA_900541045.1. GTDB lineage: Bacteria > Actinomycetota > Coriobacteriia > Coriobacteriales > Coriobacteriaceae > Collinsella. Next base: position 22,731 of record UQID01000011.1, on the reverse strand, counting down.
GACCGCAGACGCTATCGAGCACCGCGGCGATATCCTGCAGCAGGCCGCCCTGCTTCATGGGAATCCACGTCATAAAGCAATAGACCACAATAAGTGTGGAGTAGAAGTTGAACAGCGTGTTGACCAGCTGGACAATGGTGTAGATGTTGATGAGAATCTCCTCGTCTTGGGTTTACTTAAGGTAGCCGTCGGCGCGCAGCTTCTTGAGGTCCGAATCCTTGACCTCGCAGCCGGCGGGCAGCACCATAAACACGCGATCGCCCACCTCTTTGACCGTAGCGCCCAGACCGCAGGCAAAGCCATAGCTAAAGTCCAGGACACGCTTGGCGACCTCGGTGCGAACGCCAACAAAAATCAGCGCAACGGGCTGCTTGGTGCGCACGCGGCGGACAACGGTCTCGACATCGTCGTAGCTCTCGGGACGCAGGACATAGGCAGGCAGCTGCGGCGTGGCGTTAATGATGTTGTTTGCATAGGCCGAGGCGTCGCTCGGCGCAGAAGCGGGCGCAGGTGCCGCGGCACGAGCACGGGCGCTCTCGGCATAGCTCGACGGCGTGTCGTAAGCGCCGGGGCGATAGCCGCCTGCGGCACTATCCTGAGAACGCGACGGCGGATTGTATGTCGTTGCATGACGCGAGTCATCGCCGACCAGCTGGCCGGAGCGCGTATACACGGCGACCGACTCGGCCTCACCGCGGCGTGTCTGGCCCAGCAGGCCGTTACTCGGCTCGTCCTGGGTATAGAAGCCCTCGCCCGAGGCGCCGCTGTAGCCGTTGTTCTGATAGCCATCATCGTAGCCGTCATCGTAGCCGTAGTCGTCATCCTGGTCATAGCCCTGGTCGTAACCTTGCTGGCCGCCCAGGTGCATCTTATTTTTAATCTCGTCAAGGAAGCCCATGGTTGTGTCCTCTCACGGTTTAGTGCAGGCGCTCTGTAAACCAGTGCGCACTTCAGAGCCCTATTTTACTGCAAACTCCGGGCTAAATACTACCCTGCCCAGGCGAACGAGCGTAGAGCCCTCCTCAAGGGCGGGCTCAAAGTCCTCGCTCATGCCGCAAGAAAGCTCGGGCAGGCTCAGATCGGGATGCGCCGCCTCCAGCTCATCCCTCAGCTCTCGCAGCCCGGCAAAAGTGCGACGTGCCACATCCTTGTTCCCTCGAGGGGCCATGGTCATAAGGCCCTGCACACAAATTCCCTCAAGTTCCGCAAGCTCGCCGGCAGCGCCACGAATCTCATCGGGCGAAAAGCCGCCCTTGGACTCCTCGCCGCTTACGTTAACCTCGATTAGCACCTGTTGGGGAGCAGAAAGCTCGCCCGCTTCGATCTTGCGAACGGCACGGCTCGAGATCGCCTGCGCCAAATGAAGCGAACCAACCGAATGAATCAGCTCGGCCGAACCCAGCACCGCGTTAATCTTGTTGGTCTGAAGATTGCCGATCATATCAAGGCGTACCTCGGGCAGCTCCGGATGATCCGCCAGACCTGCAAGTTTGCGGACGAGCTCTTGCGGGCGGTTCTCGGCAAAATGGCGATATCCCACCTGGATGGCCGCGATGGTCTCATCGACGCCGACGGTCTTGGACACGGCAATCAAACGCGCGGCATCACGGGGCCTCCCGGCGCGATCGAGCGCGGCATAGAAACGCTCGAGTATCTGCTCGCGGCGAGCGCGCATTACATTCAAATAGTTATCCATTGCCAATCGCCTCCGCTAACAGCACAACAAGTAGTCCCATGCTAACGCAAGAGCGCAGCCCCGCATCCGCAAGGCCGCGCTCCCTTAGGTATTTACAATCTCTCAACGAACGGGGTACCCTACTCCTCGTCGTCCTCGGCATCATCCTCGTCCTCAAGATGATCCAACAGGTAGCGAAGACCCTCGCTCACCTCGTTAGCGGGCACCTTGGCAACAAAGCGTGCATCCACGGCGGGCCTCATAATGACGCCCTCGCCCGAAGGCACGCGCATGCTCTCGAGCTCGTCCTCATCCGTACGGGCGATATCGCCGGCAGTCATACGCTGTCCGGTCAAAAGGAAGGTCAGACGGCAGGCGGCATCGATGGAAATCGAGGCAATGCGATCGAGGTAGCGCGAAACCATGATGGCACGGCGCAGGTCGTCATAGTTGCTGTCGTCGTCCATAAAATCGCCGGTGTCCATGCGGTTAAAGGTACGGAAGAACTTCTCGTACGCCGCATGTACCGGCTCGTCCTCGACGGCCAGGTTGCAGATGATGGACATGTCGTTGGTGACGAGCGCGGACAGCGACGAGCCCAGCACCTGGTACACGGCCTCGGCCTCGGCCTCAACCGTGCCGACGAGCTCCTGAGGCAGCGAGATGTCGGCCTTGACCATGTGACGCGTGGCGCGGCAGATCTGGCGAACCTTATCGGTCATGCGCTGCAGGTTAAATTCGACGTAGATAATCGTCTGCAGCAAACGGAAGTCGGAGGCGACCGGCGACTGCGTAGCGATCAGGCTGTAGCACACGGCCTCCAAGTTGGCGCAGCGAGCATCAATCGAAAGCGTGCGCTTCTTGGTCTTAGTGGCGAGCTTGCGGTCGTCGGTCACATAGGCCTTCACGGCGTCGTGAAGGGCAAGATCGACGGCCTCGTAGATGCTCAACATCTCGTGACGGGCCTCGATGAGCTGACGGGAAAACAGTTTGCGCATGGTTCACTCCAATCAGTTGGGTGCGGTCATGCCGCCCGCACAGTGAATACGCACCGGACCAGGTCCGATCGGCTTGGGACTAGTCGCACCGATCAGCCAAAGCGGCCGGTGATATAGTCTTCCGTCCGCGAATCCACCGGGCTGGTGAAGATCGCGTCGGTTTGACCATACTCGATGAGCGTGGCGGGCTCACCGGCAACTTCCTGCAAGAAAAATGCGGTGTAGTCGCTAATGCGAGCGGCCTGCTGCATAGAGTGCGTGACGATGATGATCGTCATCTCGGGCGCCAGCTCGGCCATCAGATCCTCGACCTTAGATACGGACGTGGGGTCGATGGCGGAGCAGGGCTCGTCCATCAGAAGGACATCGGGCTGCACCGCAAGCACACGCGCGATGCACAGACGCTGCTGTTGACCGCCCGAGAGCGCCAAACCATCCTTGTTGAGCTGATTGGATACCTCTTTCCAGAGGTTGGCGCGCTTGAGCGATTCTTCCACGATGTCGTCGAGGTCGCTTTTGCTAGTCACGCCCTGCAGACGAGGGCCAAAAGCGACATTCTCGTAGATGGATTTGGGGAACGGGTTGGGCTGCTGAAAGATCATGCCCACGCGGCGGCGAAGGTCGACCGGGTCAACGCCCTCGGCATAGATATCGTTGCCGTCGAGCGTCATGGCACCCTCGACACGAGTGCCCTCGATAAGGTCGTTCATACGGTTGATGCAGCGTAAAAACGTCGATTTGCCGCAGCCCGAAGGACCGATAAACGAGGTGATGGCGTTTTTGGCGATGTTGAGGTCGAGCCCCGTCAGCGCATGAAAGTCACCGTACCAAAAGTTGAAATCCTTGGCCGTGATGGCCGCTTGCTCCGGCGTGGGAGCGGACTGATAGACGGACATGGGACTCCTTAACTAGCGGCGCTTGCGCGACAGATAACGCGCAAACAGGTTGAAGGCCAGAATAATCGCCATCAGCAATAGCGCGGTGCCGTAGGCTGCGTTCATGTTGATGCCGTCATTGGCAAGCAAATAGAGGTGAACGGTCATGGGGCGACCGGAATCGAGCGGCGATATGGGCAGGTTGATGGCCTGACCCATGGTGTAGAGCACCACCGCAGTCTCGCCGATGGCGCGGCCGATGGCAAGGACGATGCCGGTGGCAATGCGGCCAAAGGCCGAAGGAAGCACGATCTTGGAGACGACCTGCCACTTGGTGGCGCCCAGGCCATATGCGCCCCAACGGATATAGCGCGGAACGGCGCGGATTGCCTCCTCGGTGGTGCGCATGACGATAGGCAGCATCAGAAGTGCCAGTGCCAGGGCGGCCGAAACCATCGAAAGACCCAGGCCCATGGCCTCAACAAACAAGGCGTAACCAAAGAGGCCCATAACGATGGAAGGCACCGAGGCCAGAGCATCGGCAGCATAGCGGATGATGTCGACAATCTTGCCCTGCTTGGCGTATTCAGCCAGATAGACCGCAGCCAAGACGGCAACCGGCGTGCAGATGAGCATGGCGAGTGCCGTCACGTAGATAGTCGAGACGATCGTGGGCCAAATGCCGCCCTCGGCGTTTACGCCCTGCGGCCAGCCGAAGATAAAGTCGAGCGAGATATGCGGAAGACCGTTAATGACCACGTAGGCGATGATGGCGAGCAACACCAGGGTGGTGATATAGGCCGCGGCGCGAAACACGCCGAGCATAATCTTGTTGGACAGGTCCTTGTTGATGCGGCCCTTCTTGCCATGGGAAAGGGCACGCTTGATGAGCTCGCGCGACGAGGTCGCATCGACCGTCGTGTCAACGGAATCGGACATAGCCTACCCCCTCTTCTTTGAAATCAGGCGAACGATACCCACCAGTGCAGCTGAGATGATAAACAGGACCACGCCCATGCCAAACAGAGCCGAGCGATGCAGGCCCGAGGAATAGCTCATGTCGAGTGCGATCTGGCTCGTGAGCGTCGAGATGGGGCTCGAGATGCTATCTGGAATGACCGGGGCGTTGCCCACGACCATCAGCACGGCCATGGTCTCACCGATGGCACGCCCCATACCCAAGACAATTGCATCGACAATGCCCAGCTTGGCTGCAGGCAGCACGACCTTGTAGATGGTCTGCCACTTGGTGGCACCCATGGCATAGGACGCCTCGCGAATGCCCATGGGGATGGAATTGAGGGCATCGATCGTGAGCGTGGTAATGGTGGGAACGATCATGATGGCAAGCACAAACCACGCCGTCAGCGCGCCAAAGCCAAGACCGCCGGTCAGCTGCGCGATAAACGGGCGGATGATGACCATGCCAAAGAAGCCGTAGATGATGGAGGGGATGCCCGCCAACAGGTCGACGGCGGGGCTGATGAGCCTGCGCACGCGCTTGCTGGCGATCTCGACCAGATATACAGCCGTGCCCACACCCAGGGGCACGCCCATGGCGAGCGCACCGACCGTCACCAGACCAGAGCCCGCCAGCAGCGACATGATGCCGTAGTGGCCCTCGGATGGCGCCCACGTAAAGCTAAAGAAATCCGCCAGGCCGATGTCGGTAAAGACCGGCAGCGCCGAGTACGTGGTAAAGACAAAAATCAGGATGACGGTGACGACCGCCAAGAACGCGCAGGCAAAGAAGATCCACTGCAGTGCCTTCTCCTTAAGATAGGTGCTGCGCGACACCAACGCCAACTCACGCTTTTTGGGCGCCTGAGTCTCCTGCTCAATCTGGGGGGTTTCCTGTGCTTCCACGCTACTCACTCCCCTTTCCGTCGTTGGTGACGGGAATAAAGCCCGCCTCGCGAATCTGCTTGTCCATCTTCTCGGACGTCACGTAGTCGATGTAATCCTGCGCTTGCTGCGAAGGCGTTCCCTTCACAAAGAAGTAGAGGTCACGCGAGATGGGATAGCCGCCACTTGCGACCGTCTTCTCGGATGCCTCGACATGGTTGACCGAAACGGCCTTGACCGAGGTCTTAGCGTTGAGGCTCTCGACAAAACCCAGCGAGATGTAGCCAATAGCGCCACGCGAGCGGGACACGACATCGCGTACCTGACCCGTACCCGAAAGAACAGCCGAGCGGCGATCGAACGGCGTGCCGTCCATCACGATAGTGCGGAAGGCCTCGCGCGTACCGGACGCCTCGTCGCGGTTGATAACCTGAATCTTCAGGTCCTCTCCGCCGACTTCTTTCCAGTTGGTGATCTTGCCGGCGTAAATATCGCGGAGCTGCTCGGTCGAGAGATTATCGACCGGGTTGTCGTCGTTCACGATGACTGCAATGCCGTCGTGTGCGATTACGATCGGGGTCAGGCCCAAATCCTGCTCGTCGGCATTGAGGCCACGAGACGAACTAGCGATGTCGGCGGTGCCGGCGCTAACAGCTTCGATGCCAGCAGATGAGACAAGGCCGGAGACGAGCACGTCGATGCCGGTCTCTTCCTTAAAGCCCTCGGCCGCGATCTCGGCAATGGGAAGGCAGGTGGTCGAGCCGGCCACGGTAATAGAAGACGTAGAAGATCCCGAGGAGCAGGCGCACAGCGTGAGCGTGAGCACTGCTGCACTCAGGACCGATGCGATCTTTCTCATAGCATCACGCCGATCGCAGCATGGCGCCCACAGGTGCCGCCCTCGTTGCGGTAGGAATAAAAGCGGTCGTTCTGACGAACGGTGGAAAGTTTGGTGTCCACAATGCCGTTCACATCGACACCGGCATCCACCAGCGCCTCGCGAATGGCGGCGGAAAGATCGAGCATGCGAGAAGCAGTAGCATCGATGCACGAGAACTCGGCGGCAAAGCGATCCATAAGTTCTTGGGACACCTCATACTCGTCGCCCAGGATATGGGGCCCAATATAGGCAGAGATGTCCTCCGGCGTGCAGTCAGCCGCCTCACAAAGCGCCTGGCAGGCTTTGGCGGAAATGCGCGCGATCGTGCCCTTCCATCCGGAATGCACCACGGCAAATCCGCCGGAGGCAACCAGCACCACGGGAACGCAGTCGGCAAAGCAGAGCATCACGGGCACCTCATGGGCCGTACAGACGAGGGCATCACAGCCCTCGGCAATCTGCTCACGAATGTTCTCGAGATCACCGGCACCGTTCGAGGTCACCGTCACGACGTGGTCACCATGTACTTGATTGGGCACGAGCAGATTATGCTCGCACTCAGCGGCGCCCATGGCTTCGAGCGCTCGACGACGATTTTCTTGAACGGCAAAGGGGTCATCGCCTACATGCGAGCCCAGATTGAGTGAGGAGTACGCATCTTCGGAAACACCACCGGTGCGCTCGGTAAAGGCAAAACGAACATCGGTCGTCGAACCCTCCACCAACGTAACTCCATCATGGTCGACACGCGAAACGTTGTCCGCACGTGCTGCCATACTAAAGCCTCCTAATAACACAAGTATCGCGGCGAAGCCGCGGCAGTCCGTGTCATACGGCTGCCATACTTCTTTAAAAGGATACCCGCAGCGGTAGGGACCAAACGTAAAGGGAACGTAAGGAGATTGGAGGCTTTCGTTTACAAACGAGAAACAAAAAGGGCGCATCCATACGGACGCGCCCCTGTGCAAAACAATGCGAAGAACGACTTAGAAGCTGCCGCGCTTGAGGAAGTCGGGAAGCTCAAACTGATCGTTGCCAAAGTTGGGCAGCTCGGTACCACCGACGTTGCGAGTCGGGGCAGCCTGAGCGGGGCTGGCAGCCGGAGCAGTGCGCTGCGGCTCAGCAGAAGCAGCAGCCTTGCTCTGGGACTGCTGGGCAGCGAAGAGCTCGTCCTGACGGTTGACGTTGGAGTCGGAGAAGCCCGTAGCGATAACGGTGATGCGCACCTGGTCGCCCAGGGACTCGTCGACAACGGTACCGAAGATGATGTTGGCCTCGGGGTCGACAGCATTGGCGACAACGTCGGCGGCGTCGCTGATCTCCTGGATGCCCAGGTCCTTGGAGCCGGCGATGGAAAGCAGGACGCGCGTGGCGCCATCGATGGAGCTCTCGAGCAGCGGACTGGAGATAGCCTGCTGGGCAGCGTCGACGGCACGGGTGTCCCCAGAAGCGGTACCGATACCCATCATGGCGGTACCGGCCTGCTTCATGATGGTCTTAACATCGGCGAAGTCCAGGTTGATGATACCCGGGACGGTGATGAGGTCGGTGATGCCCTGGGTGCCCTGGGAAAGGACGCCATCGGCAATTGCGAAGGCCTCGAGCATCGTGGTCTTCTTCTCGGCGATGTCGAGCAGCTTGTCGTTAGGGATAACGATCATGGTGTCGACGCAATCGGAGAGGGTCTTGATGCCCTCCTCGGCGCTCTTCTTGCGCTTGCGACCCTCGAAGGTGAAGGGCTTGGTCACGACGGCGACGGTCAGCGCGCCGACCTCGTTCATCGCGATATCGGCAACGATGGGAGCGGCGCCGGTACCGGTACCACCGCCCTCGCCGCAGGTGATGAACACCATGTCGGCGCCAGCGAGCGCCTCGGCGATATCGTCGCGGGACTCATCGGCAGCCTTGCGGCCAACCTCGGGGTTGGCGCCGGCGCCCAGGCCGCGGGTAAGGTCGGTGCCGATGTGCACCTTAATATCGGCATCAGAGATCGCGAGCGCCTGAGCATCGGTGTTGATGGCAACAAACTCGACGCCGCGGATGCCCTCTTCGATCATTCGATTGACCGCGTTGGTACCGCCGCCGCCGACGCCGACCACCTTAATGACGGCAAGGTAGTTGTTGATCTCTGTCTCGTGCATGTCGGTCCTCCGAACAAAGGTTATAGCCATAGCATGGGTTGACCCCTGCGCACATTAACCTTCAGGTTGAAAGTAAATGCAAAGGTAAACCGTATTATGTTTGCACATTATGAACGTATCAGTCAAATAATTGACCGTGAAAACCAAACAAACCAGATAAACGGCGTGGTATGGCCCCTCAACAAAGCCGTTTAGGATGCTAGGCGGTCGGTGCGTTCCTAAACGTGTAGTTGCCTGGAGAGCGCACATTGATATAGGTTACGCCCTCTACCTGCGAAAGCAGCTTGGTCACGATGCGTTCTTTCTTGGCGATATCATCCGAATCGCCCAGCGACACCTCGACGCCGTTGTCGAGATTTGCCGAGATAGCCTCAACGGAAGGCGTGGAAATATCCTTCACCTGGCCTAAGAACTCGCTCGAAAAACCGCGTGCGTAATCCAGACCGGCCTTGACGGCCTTGGAGCTCACCGCCCGACCCGAAACCGGTGCGACATCGGCCGAGACGTCAGTCAACAGCACGGCGCCGTAGTGCTTGGCAAGCGCCAGGGCCGCATCGATGCCGGTCAGGGTGTTGGCACCCTCCCCCGATGTAATGACGTTCCCCTGGTCATCCACCTCGACAGACGTCGACAGCGGAGCGATCCAGGTGTCATCGTCTCCGATAGCCCAGGCAAGGTCGTCGGAGCTGATATACGCAATGGCGGTAACTTTACGCTCCGTCGGCGTGATGATAAGCGTATGGGGAAACTGACGCTGGACATCCACGCCCGAGACCCACGGGTTTTGCTTGAGGCCCTCGGTAATCTGATCGGGATCCACGTTAAAGAGCGACGTGTTCTCGGGAAGACTGATGAGCTGCATGGCGTCGTGCTTGGTCACATGCTCGCTGCCATGAATCTGAATATCGGTGGCGGCGAACAGGCCGGAGTTGATGACGACGATGGCAACAATCGCAAGTACGGCCACGGCTGCCAGGATGCCGCCCGCGATCTTGCCTTTACCCTTCATGGCGGAAGCAGCGTCGGTCGCCTTACCTGCCATGGCACCGAGCGATGACAGAGGATTGATGCCCTTTTTTGCCGAAGACGCCTTGGCAGCGGGCACTGATGTCAGTGAACGCGGCTTAGCGCCAGCCAACGTACGGCCGGCATGCGGCGCACGAGCTCCCAGCGAAGGCTTGGGCGTCGCCATGGGTCGGGAGGTCTTGGCGCCCATCGCCGGCTTGGGCGTCACCGAAGGACGCGGAGCCGGACGACTCGTCTTTTTAGAAGCGGGGCGTCCTCCCAGCTGCGAGCCGACGACCGGGCGCTTGGCAGGACGAACGGGCCCAACAGACTTGGAGGACAAGGCGGGCTTGTGTTGAGACTGGGCAGGTGCGCCGGAACGCCCTCCGGCGCGGCGGAAGGTTGGTTTCGATGCTCTAGAAGCCGAGGAATTTAACTTCCGGTCTGAGCTCGATGCCATACGCCTCCCTCACCTTTCCGTGCACATGCCTGATAACCGCGGCCACGTCATCGGCCGAGGCGGTTCCGTTATTAACGATAAAATTAGCGTGTACGGGCGAAACTTCCGCACCGCCAACCGAAAAACCCTTTAATCCACAATCCTCAATCAACTTACCCACGCTTGCATCGGGCGGGTTGCGAAAGACCGATCCGCAGGATGCACGGCCCATGGGCTGCGTGCGCTTGCGGCGCGTCAGGTACCGCTCCATACGCTCGCGAATGTCGGCCTTAGACGCGGGTTTGAGCTTGAGCACGCACTCGAGAATGATCTCGTTACGCGGTAAGCTGCACTCGCGATACCCCCAAGCGATCTCGGACCCTGCATAGTGCTTAATACCGGACGCCGGATCAAACGTGACCACGTCCTCGATAAGAGAGCCGATCCACTCGGTCCGCGTACCTGCGTTCATGGACACGGCGCCGCCGACCGAACCGGGAATACCGACCGCGAACTCAAGGCCCGAAAGCCCGCGCGACAAGGCGTCGTTGACCAAACGCGCGAACATCACGCCCGCACCAACGGTCAGCGTGCAGCCGTCCTCGGCAACAACCGTGCGCTGAAACTCACGTCCCAGCGAAATAACGGCGCCGCGATAACCGGCATCGGCAACAAGCAGATTGGACCCCTTGCCGATAATCACCCACGGCACCTGCTCGCGGTCGAGCACCGCCACGGCGCGACGCAGGGCATGGTAGCTATGGCACGTCACAAAGAGGTCGGCCTTGCCACCGATACGATAGCTTGTATGGCGTGCAAGACGTTCGTCCTCGACCACGTCCGTGTCGATCATGCCCGAAAGCGCCATGACGGCGTTAAACAGACCCATAGAGGTTAAGCATCTTTCTTGGCAGTCAGATACTCGATGAACTCGGGGCCGACGGTCGTAACGTCGCCGGCACCCATGGTGAGCAGCAGGTCGCCCTCACCCACGAGATTCTCAAGCTCCTGGTTGAGCTCAAGACGGCTGGAGCAGTACACGACCTCCTTGCCGGGGTGCTTGGCGCGAACGGTGTCTGCGAGCATCTTGGAGGTAACGCCCGGAATCGGCATCTCGCCGGCGGAGAACACATCGATCAGCAGCAGCTTATCGGCGTTGGCAAAGGCATCGGCAAAGTCATCGCACAGAGCCTGCAGGCGCGAATAGCGGTGCGGCTGGAACACGACATCGACATGTTTGTAGCCCAGCGAAGAGGCAGCAGCGAGCGTCGCCTTGATCTCGGTGGGATGATGGCCGTAATCGTCAACCACCGTGATGCCGTCGATATCGCCCACGTGGGTAAAGCGACGGCGGACGCCCTCAAAACTCGAAAGTGCCTTAGCGGCGGCGTCGATATCGAGGCCTAGGACATGGGCGACGGTCAGGACGGCCGTGGCGTTGAGCATGTTGTGACGACCGGGGTTGCTCTTAATCTCGACAGCGTGCTCGGTGCCGTCCTCAAAGCGAACGATAAAGTCGCTCTGGATGCCCTTGACATCCGGATGTACGCAGACGATGTCGTTGTTCTCGGCAAAGCCATAGGAAAGCACATGACGGCCCGTCGACTTGGCGAGCTCGACCAGATGCGGATCCTCGCCGCAAACGATGACGGTGCCGTCCTCGCCCACCAGCCCCATAAACTTAGCAAAGGTGGCCTCGATCTCCTCGATGCCCGAGTAGTGATCGAGATGGTCGGCCTCGACGTTGGTCACGATGACCACGTTGGGGTTCAGGAACAGGAACGAGCTGTCGGACTCGTCGGCCTCGGCGACAAAGTAGTCACCCGAGCCGTTCTTGCCGTTGGTGTCGTAGCCCTCGACGATGCCGCCGATTAAAAAGCTGGGGTCCAGACCCATGCGATCGAGCATGGTGGCGCACATCGAAGACGTCGTGGTCTTGCCGTGCGTGCCGGCAACGGCGACGGTGGTGTGGCCGTGGCCCAGGGCCGAGAGCATCTTGGCACGGGGCCACACGGGAATACCGAGCTCGCGGGCACGCACGAGCTCGGGGTTGGACTCGGGAATAGCGGTGGAGACCACGACCACGTCGGGCTTGACCTCGTCGATCGTCGCAGCCTCGTGGCCCACGTGGACCTTCACGCCGGCGCGGGTAAGCTGGCGAATATAGCGCGACGTCTTGAGGTCGGAACCGGTAACGGTATAACCGCGCTCGTGCAGGACGAGGGCGATGCCGCTCATGCCGGCGCCACCGATACCGATAAAGTGGGCGCTCTTGAACTCGGGCGCGGAGGTTGCAGTCTGGGAATCAGCCATGTGCTCGTGTACTCCTTGCGTAAACACTGCCTGTAACCAGTTAACTGTACCGCACCTACCGCATCCGCGCGAGGGCGACCGGCGATATCCCGTCTAACTAACGCAATCCCTCTACCGCATCGGCCAAAAGTGCAGCGGCACGGTCCTGGGCCAAGCCACGCGCCGCCTGACGCATGGCATCACGCGCTGCAGCGTCATCGACCAGGTGCAGCAGCTCATCGGCAAAGGCAGGGGCATCGATATCGGCATCGGCGCAAAGCACGCCGGCACCGGCATCGACCAGGTAACGGGCATTCGTGGTCTGGTGATCGGCCGTGGCGTGCGGATACGGCACGAGTACCGAGGGCACGGCAAGCGCGGCGATCTCGGCCACGCTCGAGGCACCGGAACGCGAGAGCACCAGATCGGCCGCAGCCAGCATATCGCCCATGTTGTCGATGTAGGGCTGGACTCGATAGCGCTTCGCCTCCTCGGGAGTCAGCGCCAAAGCGCGCTCGGTCTCCTCAAAGCCGTCGGCACCCGTCGAATGCAAAATATAGAGATTCTCGCGGGTCAGCAGCTCACTCTTGAGCGAGGCAACGCGCTCGTTGAGATGCTGAGCACCGAGCGAACCACCAAAGACGAGCAGAAGCGTCGCGTCCTCGGGCACACCGAGCGTCTTACGACCGCGGGCGCGATCGCCCTCGATCACCGAACGACGCACGGGATTGCCCGTCATGAGCACATGGTCGGGGTCGCCCTCGCGCTCAAAGACCGCGCGAGCCGCAGGTACCGAAATGCACACGCGGGTGGCATGTGAATTCATCATCTTGTTGGCCAGACCCGGAACAGAGTTCTGCTCGTGCAGCAGATACGGAACGCCGGCGCCCTTGCACCAACCCAGCAGAGGGACCTCAACGTAAGCACCAAAGCCGATAGCGGCATCGGGCTTACCGACCTTCGAAAAGTGACGGGCAAGCGCGCGCTTCGCCTTGTTGACGCGCCACAGCGAGGTCAGCGCCGTCCAGGGACGGGAGCGATCGAAGCCCGTGACCGTGATGGGCACAAAATCGAATCCGGCCTCGGGAACCAGACGACCCTCGAGTTTGCGCGACTGGCCCACGAACACAACGTGATGACCGCGGTCACGCAGCTCCTCGGCCAAGGCGAGCGCGGGGTTGATATGTCCTGCCGTGCCGCCGGCTGCAATAGCAACGGTCATCTTATCGGTCATGGTAATCCCTTCGTACACGCGGCCCCTGGTCATCGGTGCGCAAACGCGCCGACGGGTCCGAATTCAAATCGATTCGATTATATCCGCCGCCCGCATTGCGATGAGTAGGACGCTGTGGACGACCTTGCGGCGCCGTTCGCTGACGTGAACGGGCTGCCGGCTCGGTCGCAGAGCCATCCAGGACGGTAAAGCCGTTACGCGAAGATCGCTCACCGCGCACATGGGGCACGCCGGCGGTACTCTCATCCATAACGGCAAAGCTCTCGCGACGACGGTCGTACTCATCGCGACGGGCGCTCTCATACGAAACGCGCAGGATCAGACCGGCGAGCATAAGCGACACAATAATCGACGAGCCGCCGTAGCTAATAAACGGCAGAGGCTTGCCCGTCATGGGAAACACATTGAGAATGCCCAGCGCGTTGATCAAAAACTGCACCGCAAGGATGACCGCGGAACCCGATGCCATAAGTGCTCCGCGACGGTCGGTCGCCTGCTCGGCAATACGAAACGCCGAGTAGATCAGCATCGCGAACACCAAGAAGAACAGCACGGTTCCGATAAAGCCAACTTCCTCGCCGATAATAGCCAAGATGTAGTCGTTATGCGCCTCGGGCAAATACGAGTACTTCATGGTGGAGTTACCGATACCGCGACCGAACAGGCCGCCCGAGGCAAACGCCATAATGGCAAGTGTGGCCTGATAGCCATCACCATATTCGTCTGCCCAAGGATTCCAAGCAACCTCGACACGCGTCATACGATACGGCTCGGCGATAAGGGCGATCGCAATGACGGCGATGCCGGCAACGACCGTCCAAACGATATATTTGGGGTCCAATCCCGCAAACAACGCCATGCACATGAGGGTCAGCAAGATGATCAGAACGGTGCCAAAATCGGGCTGAACAAAAATCAGAAAGAGCGAAATACCCAGGTAGACACCCATCTTGCGAAGAAACTCGTTGATGTTGCCGCCGGGCGAAAAGATGCGGTCGAGCATGATGGCCGAATACGCGATGGCGAACGGCTTTAAAAACTCAGACGGCTGGAACTGAATACCGGCGATGTTGAGCCAACGCGTGGCGCCACGACTGCCGCTACCCATAAAGAACACCAGAACCAGTAGCCCTATCATGCCCATGAGAAAGATCCTGAGCACGTCTTCCCCAAACCAACTGTCCGGCAAGACGCGCACGATGGCAACCATGGCCAGCACGCCAACTCCGGCAAACGCGGCCTGTCGAAACAGGAAAAACGTCGCCGAACCATTCTCGTGCATCGCTTCGACCGAAGATGCCGAGTACACCATTAGCAAGCCAAAGCAAACTAAGCTAAACAGGCAAGCCATAAATATCAAACGGGGGCGCATGATGCGGGCGGGGACGCCGGCAATATAGCGCTCACCGAACGTCTGCCCGCCGCGTCCGGAACGCGGCGTGCTACGCAGCGAGGAAGCACGGTCCGAGTCGGGCCTCCTCATATCACTTCGGGGGCTCTCCTCTCTCACCGGCAACCCCTATTCCGTTTGCGATTTCGCTGCCGCGGCAAGCTGGGCCACGTAGTCCTTAAACACGCGGCCGCGCTCCTCGTAGCCCGAGAACTCGTCGAACGAAGAGCAAGCGGGCGAAAGCAGGATCACGTCGCCGCGGCTCGAGAGCGAGCGGGCAACGTCAACGGCATCGCGCAGATCATCGGCCTGGGCGATATCCACGTCACCATCGACATCGGCCTCGTCCATAGCGGCGGTAAAGCGCTCGCGCGCATCGCCAAAGCAAACGACCGAGCGCACGTTGTCCATAACGACGCGGGCAAAGTCCGCAAGCGGGGTACCCTTATCGTGGCCGCCGAGCAGCAAGATCACATCGTCGTCGGGAAACGCCGTCAGGGCCTTTTCGACCGCATCGGTGTTCGTTGCCTTGGAATCGTTGACGTAGCGCACGCCATCGATCTCGCCGCAGGGTTCCACGCGGTGTTCGAGTGGCTGGAACGATGCCAAACCGCGGCAAACGCCCTCGGGATCGGCACCGACGGCCAGAGCAGCCGTGGCGGCACATAGGGCATTAATGACATTGTGATGGCCCGAGATCTTGAGCTCGAACGTGGCGACAAGCTGAGTCTCGACGCCCTTCAGGCGCACGACCATCTTGCCATCGCGCACAAAGGCGGCGTCTGCACCCTCGGGCTCGTCAAAAGCGACCTTGCAGATGCGGCGACCCGGTGTGTAGATGTACTCATCGAACTCATGGATGCCGGCATCCTCAACGTCGATAACCACGAGGTCGTCGTCGACCATATTCTCGAACAACTTGATCTTGGCAAGCGCATAGTTCTTGTGGCTCTTGTGCCAGCCCAGGTGGTCGGGCGTGATGTTGAGCAGCACCGCCACGCGAGGATGAAGCTCGGCTGTCGTAGCAATCTGATAACTCGACAGCTCGGCCACAAACCACTCATTGTGTGCGCGGCCGTCGATCTCGTTCACCGGCGGCTCACCGATATTGCCGACGGCCACGCTGGCTTCACCGGCGGCCTTGAGCAGATAATCGGTCAGCGACGTGGTAGTTGTCTTGCCGTTGGTGCCCGTGATGGCGATCCAATTTTGGGGAGACAGGCGATAGGCAAACTCGGGCTCGCCCATAATCTGAGCGGCATGCTCACGACCGGCCTTAAAGAAGGCCGAAAACTCCGAGATACCCGGGCATGTCACGCACACGTCATAGGCACCCTCGACCTGCTCGGTGCCGTAGACAAACGACGCGCCCTGCGCCTCGAGCGCACGTGTGGCGTCATTGGGCTCGGAGGTACCGCCGCCATACACGGTCGTGGCGCTCACGCGCTCGGGGTGAGCCAACGCCCAACGGGCGACATCGAGACCGGATTTACCCTGCCCCAAAACAAGCAGGCTAAAGACATCAGCAAGAGGCATGAAAGACCACTATCCCAACTGGAAGAACAGGGCGAGGCCAACGGCGCCAAAGGCCGCGGCGATAATCCAAAAACGGATAACGACCTTGGTCTCGGCCCAGCCCTTCTTTTCGAAATGATGATGAATGGGCGCCATAAGGAAGACGCGCTTGTGCGTAAAGTGGAAATAGACGACCTGGATCATGACCGACAGGGTCTCGACGATAAACAGACCGCCGATGATGAGGGAAACGACCTCGGTGTTGGTCATGATGGAGGTGCAGGCAAAAGCGGCACCCAGGGCAAGCGAGCCGGTATCGCCCATAAAGATGCTCGCCGGGTAGCAATTGAACCACAAAAAGCCCAGGCAGGCACCGGCGCACGCCGTGCAGAAGATGGACAGGTTCACGTCACCGTGCAAAAACGCCATGGCGGCCATGGCGAGCATGGCGATCATGGAAGTGCCGCCGGCAAGGCCGTCCAGACCATCGGTCAGGTTCACGGCATTGGAAAGACCGGCGATCATCAGCCAGCAAAATACAATGTAGAGCCACGGAAACGAAAGGCCGCAGATGGTGGTCGAAAGAACACCGAGGTCAATCGTCAGGCCGCCGGGAAAACGAATCTCGGGGGCGACGCCGCACCAATTGACGGCGAGCACGGTAAAGGTGACGCAGATGATGGTCAGACCGATCATCTTGGCGTGAGGCGTCAGGCCGAGCGAGCGACCATGCGTGACGGAGGTCAGATCGTCGATGAGACCCAGAACGCCGGTGGCCAGCGTTGCAAGCAGCACGAGCACAAGCTCGGTGGTGAGCTTGCCCATCAGCAGGCAGGTCAGCGAGATCGCGACAAGGATGATGACGCCGCCCATGGTAGGCGTACCCTGTTTAATCAAATGACGCTTGGGGCCGTCGGCTCGAACCTGCTGGCCGATACCCTCGACCTTCAGCAGCTTGATCCACCACGGCATAAGCAGCAACGCAATGGCGGCAGCGATGCCAAGTCCCAAAAAGGCCTGATACGTAGGATACGAGGGATTGCCGAACATGGGCTAGCACACACCTTCCACAAAGCGGTCGAGCTCAACAAAACGGGAACCCTTGACCAGTACAACATCATGATTTTCAAGCGCGCCGCCCATGCGGTCGAGCACCTGCTGATAATCGGAGAACACCTGGATGCGGTCCTCATCCATACCCATCATGCGTGCGGCATCGGCCATGAGCTGAGCCAGCTCGCCGCCGACGCACGCGAGCATGTCGAGCTTCTTGGCGGCGGCATAGGCGCCCACGAGCTCATGCATGCGGGGGGCCTCGTCGCCCATCTCGCCCATCTCGCCCAGGATCGCAATGCGCGAACCGTCACAAATAAGCGAGCACAGCAAATCGAGGCCGGCAGCCATAGACTCGGCACTGGCGTTATAGGAGTCGTCGATGATGCGTGCTCCGCTCTTGGCGCGCTTGATCTCCTGGCGGTGGCCGGTGATCGTAAGACCCCTAAAGGCAGCATCGATCTGCTCGGGCGTCACGCCCAGACGATAGGCGACCGCGGCGGCCTTGACGGCATTGGGCACGGACTGCACACCGGGAATAGCCAACATGGTATCGACCGTGTCGCCCTGACCAAAGTCGAGCGTAAAGACCGGATGGCCCTCGTCGTCGACGCGAATGTCGCGTGCGCGTACCTCGTCGTCGTCCGAGACACCGGCCAGCATCACGTCAATACCCGCAGGCTGGGCGAACGTATCGCGAATGAACGGCGTAAAGTCGTCCTCGCCGCCCAACACCAGCAACGGCGAGAAGTCGCCGGCGACGCACATGCCCTGGACAATCTCGGACTTGGCGCGGGCGATGTTCTCGCGGCTGCCCAGAATACCGATATGGGAGGTTCCAATCTTGCTCACGATGGCAAGATTGGGGTTGGCAGACTGGGACAGGCGCTCAATCTCATGAAAATGGTTCATGCCCATCTCGAGCACCAGAACCTCGGTATCGGCCGGAGCGGAAAGCACCGTGAGCGGCATGCCGATCAGGTTGTTGAAATTGCCCTTCGTGGCCCAGACGCGATAACGCTTGGCGAGCACGGCGGCGAGCACGTCCTTGGTCGTCGTCTTGCCAATCGAACCGGTAATGCCGACGACCAGGCAGCCAAGCTCCAAGCGATATACATGCGCCAGGCGCAGCAAGAACTCCTCGGGGTCGTCGGTCAGCAAGATGGCGCATCCCTTGTCCTGCGCCAGCGAAACCAGCTCGGCATCGGGTTCGCGCGTCATCACGACGGCACCGGCACCCGACTCGATGGCACGGGAGGCAAAATCATTGCCGTCGACCTTTTCGCCGGGGAAGGCGACAAAGATCGTCCCCTCCTCGACCTGACGCGAGTCGATAACGCACCCGCGGCATACCCGATCGACTTCTTCCGTCACGGTTCGGGCCCCCGTTGAGGCCGCGAGGTTGTTGACGGCGATCTCTATCATTGCAGCTCCCCTGTAAACCTAATATTGCTATCGGCGTATTGTATCCCAGTGCCATGCGCGCGTGGTGCAGGGCATGTGAACACCCTTCAGATCAAACGGCAGACCACGCTCAAGATTGTAACCCCCTACTTCGTGCGCGGGATACCCAGCACGTCGAGCGCGTTGGCCATAATGGACTGGAATGGCACCGCGGCGGCATCCGAGCCGCTCGGCGTTCCATCGAGTGTGATATAGCACAGCACCTTGGGCGATTGTGCCGGCGCAAAGCCCATAAAGGACGACATGTAGTTCTCCTTGAGGTAACCGCCGTTCTCGTCAGCGCGCTCGGCCGTACCGGTCTTGCCCGCTACGTCATAGCCATCAACCGCACCGCCAACGCCCGTGCCTTCGGACACGACCGTCTGCATGCACGATGTCACCTGGGCGGCAGCGTCCTCCGAAATCGCACGCTCGCCTTCGCCCCAGTCCTTCTCATCGCCCTTGCTGGACTTATAGAAGTGCGGCGTCATCATCACGCCGCCGTTCGCTATGCCGCCCACGGCACGTGCGACCTCAATCGGCGAGACGGACAGCGCCTGGCCAAAGCTCATCGAGCCCAGCGTGGCGCCGTCGTACTGGTCGCGCTCCTTGACGATGCCCAGGCTCTCACCCGGAAAATCGACACCGGAGCTATGACCGATACCCCACTTGTCCACATAGGTGGCAAAATCATCTGCACCGATCTTGCGTCCCACCAGGACAAAGCCCACATTGGACGAACGGCGCATCATCTCGCGCACGTCCATGGTCATGGTGTAGTCGCGCTTATCGGCGTCGGTAACGGTGTCGTCGCCAACCTTAATGCTCGCCGGCACCTCAAACGACGTGCTCGAACGCACGGCACCCAAGTCGAAGCCGGCACCGGCCACGAGCGTCTTAAAGACCGAGCCGGGCTCGTAGGCATCGGTAACCAGGCGCAAGTTCATGTCCTCGGTCTTGGCGTTTTCCAGATCGGTCTGGTCATATGTCGGATACGAGCATGCCGCCAGAATCTCGCCCGTCGTGGGATCGGTGACCAGGGCCGAGCCATTCTTGGCCTTGGTCTTTTCGACCGCCTCGGCCAGGGCGTCCTCGGCGGCACGCTGGATATTGACATCGAGCGTCGTCACGATGTCCACGCCGTCCACCGCGGCAACCTTCTTATAGGCGCCGCCCGCGATATAGCTACCGTCCCTCGCCCGCTCGCGCACCAGCGAACCGTTCGTTCCGGTCAAAAGCTTGTTGTACTGTTTTTCGAGGCCCGTCAGACCGTCGTTGTCCACGTTTACCACGCCAAGCACCTGCGATGCCAGGTTGCCGTAGGGGTACACGCGCTTCATGGCCTGCTCAAAGAGCACGCCTGGCAGGTTCTTCTTCTCCAACGCCGCGACATCGTCCTCGTCCACCTGACGTTTGATATACACCCAGGTGCCATCCGACTCAACGAGCTCGCGACAGGTCTTTTTATCGATTCCCGTAGCTTTGACCAGCGCCGACACCGTCTTGTCAACGTCCTCGATAAGCTGAGGATTCACGGCGATGTTGCGGCATTCGACCGACGACGTCAGCACGTTGCCGTTACGGTCGTAGATGGTACCGCGCTTGGCATACAGCGTCTGCGCAAGCAAGCGACGTGCATCGGCGCGGTCGCGCAACTTATCGGCTTCCACGATTTGATAGTCGGCAAGGCGAAGGGCGCCCAAACCCAAGCCAAGCCCGATAAAGCCCATGACGGCTTTGCGACGGGGCAGCGGCGTGCCCGTGAGCCATTCGGTCGACGAGCTCTTGCGCGGTCTGGTGTTATGCATTTGAGGACCACTCGAGCCACGGAGACGCGACGCAGGGTCGTTGCCATAGGACGGCCTCGCGTTGTAAGATGGCCGACCCGTTCCTTGATAACCAGAACGTCCCCGCGATGAGGGACGTCCAGAACCGCGACCCCCGTCGGAGCCGCGGCGATAGTCATTTGTCATACTCAGCTACCGTCTTGTTACTGAGCGGTCGCGGTCGAGCTAGCGCCCGCGGCTGCATCCTGCGAAAAATCAAGTGTAACGCTCTCGCTGGGCTCCACCATGCCATAAGCGCCCGCAAGGTCGCGAATGCGCGTGTCGGCACCATAGACCGAATGCATGACCTCCAGGTCGGAGCTCTCGTCGGTCGCCTTCTCGAGCGTGTTGGTAAGCGCGGCGTTGCTGTTGAGCACCTGGGCCGTAACGCCGGCGAGCGCCACGCGGGCGACACCGATCGTCATGAAGATGGCCGCAATGATGCAAAACGTTTTAAGAACGCTCATGAAAACCGGGCTTACCGCCTGGTTTGCCTGACGGCCCGCGCCCGTGTAGACATCAAAGCGCGGCGTGCGCTGCTCGCGGGGAGCAACAGGGGCCTGCGGTGCCTCACGATAGGCGGGCATGGCGTTCATATCATAGGCGAGTGCTGCGTTTGAGGTGTTGTAGCCCATGATATGCCGCCTCCCATCCCGAGTACGTTGGTAGTGTGTTTAAGCTTCGTTTGTGGTACGAGCGGGAGGTCCAATATCGCGCGGTCGCGTCTACAGACGCTGCGCCACGCGGATCTTGGCTGATCTCGCCCGAGGGTTGCGCGCAACCTCATCGGGTTGGGCAACCAGGGGTTTGCGGGTGATGACCTTGAGTATCGGCACGTTGCCGCACACGCACACCGCAATCTCCGGCGGACACGTGCACCCCTGGCTCATCTCCTTAAAGTGGTTCTTTACGATACGGTCCTCGAGCGAGTGATACGAGATGACGCAGATGCGTCCGCCCGGGTTGAGCCACCTTGTGGCGGCGTCAAGCCCTCGCTCGAGCACATCGAGTTCGTGATTGACCTCGATGCGAATGGCCTGGAAACTTTTCTTGGCTGGGTGTCCGCCATGCCGACGAGCGGCAGCGGGGATACCAGCCTTGATGATCTCGACAAACTGACCGGTGGTTTCGATCGGCTCATGCTCGCGGCGGCGCACGATCTCACGCGCGATCTGTGAGGCGAACTTCTCTTCGCCATAGACGCGTAGAATCCGGGCGAGGTCGTGTTCGTTATAGGTGTTGATGACCTCAGCTGCGTTTAAGGTGTTGTTACCCGGATCCATCCGCATGTCCAATGGGGCGTCCTCGTTGTACGAAAAGCCCCTGCCAGGGATATCGAGTTGCGGCGACGAAACGCCCAAGTCGAACAGGAAGCCATCGACCCCGGGCACCTCGGCCGAGCAAAGCAGCTCGTCCAAGTCGCCGAAGTTGCCCTTCAGCAGCTGGTGCGGTACGCCGGGAACCTCGCGGTCCAGACGGGCGCCAGCGGCCTCGAGGGCCATGTCGTCCTGATCGACGCCGAGCAAAAGGCCGGTCTCCCCCACCTGTGCGGCCATCTTTACCGAATGGCCGGCACCGCCAAGGGTGCAGTCGCAGACGACGGAACCGCTCTTTAGCTGCAGCGACTCAAGCACTTCGCCGAGCATGACAGGTTCATGCCGATATTCTTGTGTCAAGATCCCACGCTCCATCCGTTACTCGTGCCTTGCCCTTACGAGAAGAAGAGGTCCAGCAGGGCCTCGTCATCATCGTCCTCATCGGCCGTAGCGCGGTCCCAAACCTCAAGGTGGTCGTAGTTGCCCACAACCGTGACCTCGCGGTCGAGGTTCGCCTGCTTGCGGAGAGACTCAGAAAGACCGATACGACCTGCGCTGTCCACATCCATCGACGTGGTGCGCTTGTTGATCGCCCTCATAAGCTTCTGGTCGTTGATGTCACGCGGGTTAAAACCCTCGTGGCCCTCACGACCCGCGAAGAGTCCTTCGACCCACTTATCGAAGGCCTCGGCAGAGAACACGTACAGAGCATCGACATCCAGGGCTTTGAACACGCGAACGTGCTCTCCAAGCTCCTGTCTCTTATACACATCTCCGAGCCCACGAGACACTCGCTAATCTCGT